>JBECKX010000124.1:0-6654 GCA_040235515.1 Candidatus Zixiibacteriota bacterium | reverse complement strand
ATGGCGGTGGATAGCTGCTATGATGGGGATTCCATCGTGATCGCTCCCGGGGAGTACAACGAGTCGATTCTGATAAGTGGTAAGCGACTGAACATTAACGCGCGCGATGGACTGGGAAGCGTGGTGCTCAACCAGGTGATCCAGTTTCCTGCAGGGAGGCTTCGTATTCTTCCCGGTTCTGAGATTCGAATGACAAATCTCAAGTTCGTAGGAGCAAGCACACTCCTCATCTGCGATCTATCCAATGTAGATATCAGCAGCTGCGAGTTCGTGCGTCGCGACCTTGACGGCAATTTTAGTAACGCACTAGTGGTTTCCGGGGGACGCGCTCGGATCAGAGAGTGCAGTTTCCAGAGCTTGACTGGCTCGGCAATCGTCAGCCGTCATTTGACTCCCGACGACACTCTGGTTGTCGAGCAATGCAGATTCCAATTCGCAGAGTATCGCGGGGGTTTTGTGCTATCAGTCAACGGTGGTATCGCGTCCAACGTAAGATTCTCTCACAATCTTATACTCGATGCGAGCGAGAGTTCGAACCTGTTCTTCGATGGTATGGATGCAGTTGTCTATAACAACTTGTTTATCAACTGCAGCTTTCTGCTCCGATCATTATCGGGAGTACCGTCGTTGGAGAACAACATCGTTGTCTCTGATGGGCCGGTTTCTACTGTGGTGGGTGAGTCCGCTCTCATTGACTACAACTGTTTCCTTGGGACCGAACCCAATCCCAACTGGGGAACGCACAATATCTATGTCGATCCCCTGCTCAATGACCCGGAGAATGGCGACTACACTCTGCAGTGCACCTCACCCTGTATTGATGCAGGAATGTACGTTGGAGAAAGTTGTTACGGGACCGGCCCAGATATCGGGCCACTTGAAGTCGAGTATGTCAAAGGAGACATTGCGCCTGACAATGGCGATGGGACGGTCACGATCACCGATGCGGTGGGGGTGGTAAACTACATCTTCGCCGGAGCGCTGCCACCCTGTCCACTCACGGCAGGTGACTTCAACTGCGATGGAAACGTCACGATCGCTGACGCCGTTGCGCTGATAAACTACATCTTTGCAGGCGCTACGCCTGTCTGCCAGACTTGCCAGAACTGAAGCTCTGTCGTTAAGTTGCGGTAATCGGGCTACATCCTGAACAGCACCTGTTCGCGCTCGAACCATCTCTTGCAGAAATAAAGCGCAATCCCGGCGAAGATGGTCGTAGAGACAAACGCAGTCAGTACATACTGCCATTCCAGCGTTCCTGCCAGACCATCCTTAATCACCAGCGAGATATTGACGATCGGAATCAGGGCAATCTGATGATTCAGCTTTATCCCGGGTAGAAGTGACACCATCGCCGGGAGGATCACGGCTAAGTTGACCATGCCGACATAGCTCTGAGCTTCCTTTGCTGACTTGGCAAAAATCGAGAGCGAAAGCAGTATTGCCGCAAATATCCCGGCCAGCGGAATGATCACCGCAAGCACGAGCATCACGGTCGAGAACTCCAGCTGAATATTGATCATCTCAGAGAGCCCCTTCAAAGCCGGGTCCGAGGCGAAATACTTAAAGAATACCGTCATGCTAGCAAGCGACAACAGCCCGGCGACGGTGCTCATCAGCATGATGGTGAAGTATTTGCCGAGCACGAATTCACCACGCGATGCCGGTGCAACCAGCAGCGTTTCGATCGTGCCGCGCTCTTTCTCACCTGCGCCGAGGTCGATGGCTGATGCCATCGCGCCGAGCAGACACGCAATGATAATAAAGTAAGGCAGCATGCGGCCGAGGCCCTGCGCTGCGAATTTTTGCGGTGAAGCGATGTTGTAGGGAGAGATTATGAATGGTTCGGTCAGATCAACCGGGAGATCACGCGCCGCCAGTCTGGCGTCAGCGAGTTTATCACCATACGGTTTCAGCAGTTCGCGCAGTTTCCCGAGTGCCGTGCGGGATTCATCCTCCGCCCGATCATAGAACACTTCCAGTTCGACCTGCGACTCAAGCCGCAATCCATCCTCGAAGTGTGGGGGTACAACCAGAAGTGCTGCGAACTCTCCCCGCAGCAGCGCCGCCTGGAGGGAATCGGAATTTGTCTGGCCGAAGTCAGATTCGGTCGTAAACTCGAGGGTAGAATCCGCCGGCAGAATTTCCGCGAGGTCGGCGGGCAGGTTCTCCCACCCGGTCACGACGATCTCCTGCCTGCGATCTTCCATTTTCTGTTGCTGGCCCGCCATTAACTTGAAAATGCCCAGCATCAGGAGCGGAACGGCAAGCACCGGCACAGTAAATGTAAAGATGATGGTTCTGCGATCACGCAGTGTATCCTTCAGTTCCTTGCGGAATATCGTGAATATCTTGCCGAAGTTCATTATTGCACCCTCGCAGGTTTCTCGCCCACGATCTTGAGAAAGGCGTCTTCAAGGTTGTTTTCCCCGGTCGATTGCAGCAACTGGTTGACGGTACCTTCCTGGTAGATCTTGCCGTTGTGGATAATCGCGACGCGATCGCAAAGCCGCATCGCCTCGCTCATGATATGGGTCGAAAAAATCACGCATTTGCCCTGCTGCTTACAGCGGAAAATGAAATCCACGATATTGCGGGAACTCATCACGTCCAGACCGCTGGTTGGTTCGTCGAAAACCATCACCGGTGGGTCGTGCAGCACCGTGCGAACAATTGAGACCTTCTGTTTCATGCCGGTGGAGAGCTTTTCGCAACGTGCCCGGGCAAAGTCGTTCATGTCGAGGAATGTGAAGAGTTCCTGGATACGGCTCTCTATCTTGTCCTTGCTCATTCCGTAGAGCTTGCCGAAGTACTCCACCATCTCGCGCGCGGTCAACCGACCATAGAGCCCGGTGGCACCCGAGAGAAATCCGATCTGCTTGCGAACCTCGTCGGGATTCTTCACGAGGTCTATGCCATTGATTGTTGCGTTGCCGGAAGTCGGCTTAATGGAAGTTGACAGCATCCTCAGAGTAGTCGTTTTGCCGGCGCCGTTCGGTCCGAGGAGGCCGAAGACCTCCCCTGCTTTGCAGTCAAAACTGACGCCATCCACGGCGCGCACACGCCCACCCTTCTTGTCCTTGAACTCTTTGACGAGCTTATCGACCTGGATCATTTTTCTTAAGTTGCTCCACTCACTTGAGATAATGGGGGATCTTCGGAACTTCAATGCGTTCGTTTTGAGAGACTATACTACAAATTCAGGCTAATGTTACAAGAAGTTAGCAGCTCGACCGGAGAAAATTGCGCGCCACGGTCAGCCGCTACTTCTCGGAAGATTTGCAGAGCACCGATTTGAAAGTATTGAAGAGGAATCGCTCCGGTTGATAGGGGATGTTCGGTATGGTGATCGTTTCCTGCGTTCCGCTGATATCGAGTCGAGTAGTAGTGTGGTAGCCGCCCTCCATCATGATTGTGAACGGCACCGGCATTCGAAAATCCTCCCCCACCTTCTTCACATCGACATCCACGATTACCTCATACCTGCCGTCTCTCTGTTCTCGCACTTCGGCCTTCCAGCGATACTCCGGCAGTTCGATGCCATAAACCCACTGGTCGAAGAACCAATCGAGATCGTGACCATAATGTTCCTCCGCAACCGCGATGAAGTCGGCGGTGGTGGCATCCTTCCATTCGTAGCGGTGAATGAAATCTGCCAGCATGGCGCGAAACGCGGAGTCATCCCGCTGGCCGAAGTCAAACATCATCATCCTGAGCATATAGAGCACGTAGGCTCCCTTGCTGTAAACCAGCGTGAAGTAGTCAGAGGAGCGTGAGGATGCCAGCCGCTGCCCCATCCAGATCGGCCCGGCATCGTTGCCCTCCTGGTACTGAGTCTGAAAGCCGGTGTTGGTGAAGGAACCAGATTCGTAGACATCCTGGAGCCAGCGATCCATCAGATCATAGAATGTGCCGCGATGCTGTTCATCGTTGAGATACTTCTGCTGAACATACCACGCGCCGAAGTACTCGGCAAAGGCTTCCGACAACCACTGATCGTGGTAGCTCTTCCAGCCGACAACATTTCCCCACCACTGGTGCGCCACTTCATGGGCACGGAACGCATCATACTCCCCTATCTCCTCATACTGGAAAGTCCCCCATGCGAGGTGAAGCAATCCCGGGAAGCCCTGTCCGTGCGAAGCGGGAATCTCGGTTGCGAGCAGCTGGTCGAACGGGTACGGATAAACCTCCCTTGAGAAAAGCTCTGCGGAGCCTTTCACATCAACCATAACTTTATCGAGCATTCCGCCGATCGAGCCCTTGTGCGCGGATCGGTTGGCATAGACTTCGACCGGAATGTGCGGGGCTATCGAATCGCGCCTGGACTCGAATGATCCGTAGTTAAACGAGGCAATCGACACAGGATACTTACTCAGGTCATACTCGGCGACGGTGAAATCACCGATCGTGGTGTCGGAGATTCTTGTTCCAACCGAGAGGAAAGTCATCTGCTTCGGATAGGCAAACTTGAATTTGTATCGCGCCCGCTTCAGGTAGCCGTAGCGCGGAAACCAATAGACGGTGGATTTGATCAGATTGCTGCCCCAGGGGGTCATGCCGATCAGGTCATTGGATGAATAGTTGAACCTCAGGGTGCTCCACTCGCCCCGCTGCAGCGGCTGATTGAGAAAGACTGTGATGGCGAACTCGTCATCCAGCTTCTGCCAGAAGAGCGAGTCTCCCTGTGCATCGATGACGGAGATCGACTCCTCTTTCAAGTCGGAAAAGAGGTCGAACCGGATAACACTTAACGCCTCGACCCGAGACTGGAACCTGAGTTGTACCTCCATCGTCGCTCGTGCCGGTTGCTCGATCTTGCAGTAGATATCGTAATGCAGACTGTCGATAGCATCCTTCTCCTCATGGTCAGGCCCCCACTTCGACTCGGCGTATTGGTCCGGCGAATGGATGCTGCTGATCAGTTCGGGATAGGAACCCTCCTGAGTTTGAGTATGCTTGAAGAGCTTAACTTCTTCCACTTCGTTCGGCTCATAGCGATAGATCATCCTGCCACAGTCGCAGAAGAAGCGCGCGTAGAAGGAGCGCTTGCGCCAGGGTTGCAGCAGATCACTCAGGAGAAGCGCTGGAAACGACTCCTCGAATTCTCCCTCGATATACTTGATGAAGTCATCGAGTTGACCCTGCGCGCCATCATTCTTTCCGAGCGCTGAGAATTCGAATCGCCCCTCAAGTTCCCGCCAGGTTGAATCGGTGAATACGAAAGCAACTTTGCGGAAATCCCAATCAGCAACGGTGTCTTTGCAATGCTTGTTGAACATATAGCGTTCGGCCCGATTCGGCAGACTCATGTGAAACTCTGCCTTACCGACAAACACCGCTGCAACGGGCTGTCCCTGAATCGGCTGACTCAACGTGAGCGTGCCGTCGCGCAGGTGAAATTCCCCTGCACCACGTTTCAGAGTGAGTGTGTCGATCCGAGCCTGGCGATCGAAATTCAGCTTGAGCTGTGCAATCGAATCTGCGACGGCGGGCAAAGTGGAGGCCCCCTGAGCCAGAGCGTACGTCGTTGAGATGAGGATAAGAATGCTGCAGGTCAGAATGCCGGATGCCAGCGTACGACGAACAATCGGGTAGAACGCGGGACGATAGGAAGGCTTACGTTCGGTAACCAGCACGAAAAAATGATGCCCTTTCATACTCTCGCCTGCCGGAACAACCACTGCCAACTCCCGACCATTCGGGTGCAGCAGTAAGGCTACGGCAATTTGCGACCTGCAAGACTGCCGAATTAAGCTTGCAGAACTACTTCTCTGGTGTTGCCGCGGAGCGCTGCGAACTAGCGGGCTTTGGCGGCTTTAACAGCGTCGTCCAGACTGTCGAACACGGTGAACACTTCCGTAAGACGGGAGATTACCATGATTCGTTCGATTTTGTCGGTCAGGTTGGCCAAATACAGCTCACCACCGGCGTCTTTGAACTTCTTGTAGTGGTGAATCAGTATCGAGAGTCCGGAGGAATTGATCCATTCGCAGTTCTTCAAGTCAACGACTGCGCCTTTGACTCCCTTACCGAGCAAGCTGTAAAGCTGGGCATCCAGTTCACCCGTATCAGGACCACCCATCATCTTCCCAGAAACACCGACAACGCTGACGCCATCTTGCTCTGCGACTGAGACTTTCATTTTTCCTCCAGGCGAATATGCTGATTAGTTATCTTCGCTTTTCTGTCAGGTTGTACTCCCTGACTGCCCCGGCGGACGGTATCTTTTGCCGATCCGTGTCGGGTAGATTATTGGGAATGTATCCAATTCAGTCAAAGTGGTCAATCGCAAAACTGATTTTTCGATTGGACTGAGCGCACCGTTAAACCTATCATAGCGTTCGTGAGTTCGAAAGTAAATCGTGGGCTGCCCGGCTGGGTCAGCGGGCTGGCGCGCACAGTCACATTCTCGCTCGGGAGCCTGCTGATCAAGCCGTTCCTGCTCCTGTCGCGACGAAGGCGGGTGCCGTCGCGGAGCGCCGAGTTCAATCTCCTGGTAATCGCGACAGCCTTCCGGGGCGATCTGCTCCTCACCCTGCCGATGATCTCTGCGATCAAGGCGAGTTTCCCCAACTGCCGGATTACCTGCTGGGTTAATGAATACAATCTTGAGCTGGCGCGAATGGCGCGTGCGGTCGATGAGGTTATCTC
>JBECKX010000107.1:0-12007 GCA_040235515.1 Candidatus Zixiibacteriota bacterium | reverse complement strand
CCCGAACGTCAACATCGGTCACTATACCGCGATCGCGATGGGCTCGGATGGCGCTCCGTACTTCGTTCTTTCCGCCGGTGGCTATTCGGCGTCTGGCGAACTGTTCGCCTGGAAGATCGGTGGACCGCGTCCGCGTCTCTATGTCCCGTCCAGCCTGGTTATGCTTCCGGGTACAAACACCTCAGAAGCAGCGCCGGTACAGCGCACCGCGACTGACGCTATCGTCAACACCGGTTGCGCGAACCTCGAATACGAGGCCACACTTGAGGCAGGCACTCCGCCTTCCGCCAGTGTTGTCAATGTCACTACGGTCCATCCTGACATGATCAAGTATGCCGACAATCTTTCGAACTCGATTGTTGACGTTACGGTCAATGAGATGATGGGACGTAATGCTACGTACTTTAGCAAGAACCTTTCGAACGTGACCTTTGGTGTCAACGAGAACGGCGAAAAGGCCGAGCGTACCGTTTACACCCCGAAGGCATTTGCCTCCGATTCGCGTTCGAGCGTCCTTGCTCCGCCTTCATGGGTAACTTGGGTGAACCCGCCGTCCGGCGGTGCGACCGTGACCGGAACTCTGCTTCCGGGCGACGGTGCGGACTGGACATGGGAATTCGATCGTAGCGGAATGAACTTCCTTGCTCCGAACATTTTCTATGTTGAAGTCAGTTCAAACGATCCTGATTACGCTCTGGCGACCCCTGCGGACGACCCGAGAGCCGTGATCGAGTATCGTATCCCGTACGAGTACTGCCCTGTCGAGACCGGTATCATGAACTTTGGTACCGCCGGTCAGGAATGGTATTCGAACCGTGGCGAAATCGGTGATTCAGACGTGAGTCAGGACTTCAGTATCGACGTTGGTGGTACAGATGATGATCACCTGTACGAAGGTACTATGTTCTTCATGACCTCGATGGATGATGCTGCCTGGAACCTGTTCGGCTCAACCGTACCGAAGGACTTCGGATTCCTGTATCCGTTCTATGTCGGTCCGTACGCCAACCAGGATTGCGGCGGTTGCGACTTTGGTGTCGTTCTTCCTGTCGAGTACACGACTGACGGCGGTAACAGCTACGCTAACACCCAGGGAGACCTCTGCACGTTTGCCATGATCGACTCGCTGCAGGGCGCCGGTCTCTGGCCGCAGCAGGCTGGTCCGGCCATGGGCCTGAAGATCAGCTATCGTGAAGTTGGTACCTATGGCGCCGACTTCGACGGTTTCAAGGTGATCGTGGCTGATATCGAGAACCGCAATGCCTCAGCCCTGAACGGCCTCTACTACGGTTCGTTCATTGACTGGGATATCGGTACCGACGGTGGTTTCGCTGATGCAGCTGCTGGTTATCACTACCAGATCGAAACGACCAGTGGCGACGTCAATGGTGTTATCGGACTGCCGCAGGCTGGTTCATACTGGCCCGATGGCACGAAGACCGACCCGATGTACAACGCCCGCATCATCGACAACGCCACCTCGATTTACCCGAGTGGTGCTTGCGGTGACTGTATCCTCGATTCATTGTATGCTTGGGTAGACAGCTATCCTGAAGATGGTTTCTACTACGAGCCAGACGATGCTTCGACCGTTGATAAGTCCAGCTTGACCGCCTTTGGTAAGGTTGATCTTGCCGGCAACGCCGTCCATTCCTACGGCTTCGCTATCTACGGAATGTTCGCTCCTGCGGACCCGAATGGCGACACCGAAGCTCTGGCTGCGTTTATCAACAAGTACGTCGGATTCGCCCGTGGCGATGTCAACGATGATGGTCTGATCGACCTTCGCGACCTGGTCCGCCTCAGCAACTACGTTGCTAACGGCACCAACGGTCCGGAGCCGTTCAAGCATCTCGGTGATGTTGACAACGACGGTGACGTCGATTCAGATGACTGTGCCTACCTGGCCGCCTACTACTTCACTGGTGGCGCGCCTCCGCAGAGCGCATTCGTCTTCTAAATCTGTCTCAAGTATTTGAGCATAGATGAAAGGCAAGGGTCCTTCGGGACCCTTGCTTTTTTTTGTTCTCGTCTGCGTAACCGTCGCAATTGCGATGTAGAAGAGCCGCCGCGGTTGTCGATCATATAAGTATGGAGCAACTGAAGCAGGGAACCGACCTGAGCGACGATTGTTGAAATGAGTAGGATGAGAAGCACCGCCATCAAAAAGCCGGTTTCCGACCTGCTGAGCATCGTTGAAGAGTATGTGGTAGTGGATGGCTACTACACGCGCAGCGACGAACTTCATGTTCGCGGCACAGCCGTCGCCGCCGACAACGGCTGGCAACAACTCCTCAAGCAACGGTTCGAAGCGCTTGGCGGCTCGCTACGTATCGATGAATCTGGCCCCCATGTATACCTGACGATCTATGCCGAGAAGAAGGGGTTCCCGTGGCTGCACCTGGTACTGTTTGCCGCAACCCTGTTTACAGTCTCGATCAGCTACGTCTTTTTCGACCTGATGATCGGCAACTGGAGCGGAGTGGTCGCAGGGTTGAGCGATCCCGCACAATTCTGGGCGTGGCAGCCGTTTACAGCCTCGCTGCTGACGATTCTCCTCTTCCATGAGTTCGGACACTACTTCGCGGCCAAACGGCGCGGCATCAGGGTAACACTTCCCTACTTCATTCCGGCACCGACTCTAATCGGTACGTTCGGCGCCTTCATCAAATCGAAATCTCCATTTACTTCGCGGCGCGACCTGATTGAAGTCGGGGCGTGGGGCCCGGTCGCAGGATTCGTGGTGGCGGTCGTTATTCTGGCGATCAGCATGACGCGGGTGGTTGCGGTCCCTCCGACGGATTTCTTCAGCGAGGGGTCGCAGATCATAGAACCGCTGATATTCAGGCTGCTCGAGCCGATCTTCATGACGCAAAGCTTTCCCTCTGACTACGTGATCCCGCTTCCGCAGAACCCTATGCTCTTTGCGGCCTGGGTCGGGCTGTTTGTTACGGCGCTTAACCTGCTTCCAGTGGGGCAGCTCGATGGCGGACATATCGTCTATGCTCTCTCGCCGAGGCTGCACGGGCTGGTCTCGCGCGGAGTCTTTATCGCTCTGGCTGGATTTGGTTTCTTATGGCAGGGTTGGTGGCTGTGGGCTGCGCTGGTGTTCTTTGTGATTCGGTTTAAGCACCCACCCACGATGAACGACTATGCGCCTGTATCGCGCGGCAGCAAGTGGCTCGGTTGGGCGGCGATAGTGATTTTCCTGCTTACCTTTACGCCAAGCCCGCTTTAGCTTCCGCCTGCCTGGCTGTGGGCTGACTGGCCACCTGAGTCGAAGGCTGATTTGCGTAGGCCGATTCATCGGTGGGCAGATTGTAGATCGTGTTGATCTTATCCCGGTTTTTCTCCAACGCTTCGATGAAGACCTGAACGATAAAGGGGTCAAACTGCCGACCGGAGAAGTCGACCAATTCCTGGACTGCCTGTTCGACCGACTTGCCGCGTCGATAGGGACGGTCGGTCACGATGGCATCGAAGGTATCGGCCACGGAGAGCAGGCGGCCCTCGATCGGAATTTCCTCACCCTTGAGTCCCTTCGGATAGCCTGAACCATCCCACTGTTCATGGTGGGAGGTGATGTAGTCGATGCATGGCTGCAGGAAGGGGATTCCTTCGATGATTCGCGCGCCGAGTTCGGTGTGTCGTTCCATCACCTGTCGCTCGTGGTCAGTGAGTTTACCCGGTTTATTCAGGATCGAATCCGGCACGCCGATTTTTCCGATATCGTGCAGTGAACAACCCATCGTGAGGGAGAACAGCCGGTCGCCATCCCAGCCCAGTTCGGTAGCAATCAACTCTGCCAGATAGGTGACGCGAACTGTATGACCGCTGGTGTATTGATCGCGCGCTTCGACGGCGTTGGCTAATGCGAGCAGGGTCGAGAGATACGCTTTTTCGAGATCATCGTACAACCGCGAATTGCTGATGGCGTACGCCGCCTTGGTGGCAATGATCTTCAGGCACTGCAGTTCACCGCTGCTGAATTCGCGGTGGAAGTTGCGCCGTTCGATGTTGAGCAGCCCGATCACGCGATTCCGTGCCAGCAGCGGGCACGAGAGGTAGCTTGTCGTTTTACGCGGGACACCGGAACCGGCGCCTGAGGAGGTAACGACATTCTCGATCTCAACGATTTTCGTGCGGATCGCCAGGTGCGAGTGTTCCGTCTCCCCTTCGAGGAAGGGAGTATTTATGTCGTCGCCGTTGACCGACTGGATTGCCTGGAGAATCAGTTTGCCGCTGCCGTTGTTGTCGTAGAAGAGGATCGAAGCGGCGTCGGCGCTGAATTCGCGTAAGCCCAGCTTGAGGACCTGATTGAGCGCGGAGTTGAGATTGATGGTGGTGCCCATCGCTTCGGCCAGCTTGAAGAGGGCGAGCTGGTCCTTGAGCTGCATATTCTCTCTGGCGAGTTGTTGTTTACGCAGCCCACGCTCGATGATCATTTTCAGAACTTCAAGCTTGAAGGGCTTGGTGACGTAGTCGTATGCACCGTACTTCAGGGCGTTGATCGCCGTCTCGATTGTGGGGTAGCCGGTCATCAGCACGACGATCGTATCGGGATTTCGATCGAGTGCCGCTTCAATCACCTGCATCCCGGTGTAATCCCCCATAATCAGGTCGGTAAGGACCAGGTCGAAACCGGTCGTCTCGAGCATCGCCAGTGCTCTGGCCGGGTCAGTTTCCGCCACAACAGAATAGTTGCCGCAAGATTCAAGCATCTCGCGCACCAGATCGCAGATGACCTGCTCGTCGTCGACTACCAGAATATTGTGTTGTGTAATCACTTTTTACCTGAATTTCCCTGTCCGTCAGGCCCATATTTACGTGTGAAGTAGCGTGGCACAGCCTTCTCCATTACTGTGCTCGTGAAGAGTATCGACAAAAGGTTAATGGGCGTTAACTGCCCCCTCTGTTCATTTTCCGCCAAAAGTCGCTAACACGAAACGCTGCGAGAGATTTTTGTTTCAGTTGCGAAACAGGTGGAGATTATTAATAATATGCCCTGTAATGCTGACTAGAACCGATCTCATCATCATGGCTCTTCTTAGCGATATTCCAGCGCATGCGTGGGAAATCGACCGCCGATTGCAGGAGAAGGGTGCACATCTGTGGGCGGAATATTCGCGACCGCATCTCTACTATTCGCTCAGGAAACTCAACGACGCCGGACTGATTTCACGCGCCGGAGCGGATGAATCCAACCGCAAGGTCTACCGGGTCACCGACAAGGGAAGAGCGGAGCTTGGCCGTCCCGAACACCGTGAGTTGCTGCTCTCGCGGAGGGCCTATTTCGATTTCGATCTACTGCTGGCGTTCGCCGATTCGTTCGGTTCGAGCGAGGAGGAGTTTACAGACCTGCTAACAGAGCGGCGTAACCTGATCGAGGCCGAACTGGAGGAGACGCAGGAATACTGGCAGCAGGCAGAGATGTCGGGGGATGAGCCATTCGGCCGTATCGCGGTGATGCGACACCGAATCAAGTTTCTCAAGTCGGAATTGGATTTCCTCAAGTGGCTCGAAAAGAACACCCCTGACGGCTGGAAATCCCTCTCGGCGAAGTAGCCGCCAGCCGGGCTCCAACCAGCGCCCTCCGGGAAAACAGGCTGGAAATACGAAGGGCAGGAACCGGTGGTCCCTGCCCTGATTTATCGCGTAGAATTCCAGGTCGATCTAAAGCTATCCTGCGGTCGCTTTCAGCAGCTACGCCTTTCCGGCTCCCTGTGCCGCTGAGGGTGTGCCTGTCGAATCGCCGGCGTCATCCTCAAGCTCCTCGATATGCTTCACGGCAGCCATCGCAGCTGTCGTGGCATCACCCACAGCATTGGTTACCTGACGAACGAGCTGGTGGCGTACATCGCCACAGGCGAATACGCCGCTGGTGGAGGTCTCCATATTCTCGTTGGTGAGGATATAGCCATTTTCATCGAGCTTGAGCGGTTCGCGGGTGATCCTCGAGTTGGGTACGAAGCCGATGAAGATGAAGACCGCGCCGCAATCGATCCGGGATATCTCGCCGGTCTTGATATTCTTGACCTTGACGTGCGTGACTTTCGATTCCCCTTCGATGGACTCGACCACGCTATCCCAGACGAATTCCATTTTGGGGTTCTTGAACGCCCGATTCTGGATGATCTTCTGCGCCCGCAGCTTGTCGCGGCGGTGAATCAGGATTACTTTGGAGCCGAACTTGGTGAGGAAGATCCCCTCCTCCACCGCGGCGTCACCACCACCCACAACCACGATCACCTGGTTCTTGAAGAAGGCGCCGTCACAGATGGCGCAATACGAAACACCCTTGCCGGAGAACTCCTTTTCGCCCGGCACGCCGAGCAGGTTGGGGCTGCCACCGGTAGCAAGGATCACGGTTTTGGCGGTGTACTCGCGATCGGCGCCCTTGACGACGTGCAGACCGTCGCGTTGATAGACTTCTTCAACCTGGTCGGAGATAATCTCAAGCCCGAATTTGCGGGCGTGCTGCTCGAACTTCTGCGCCAGCTCCGCGCCGAGGATATGCTCGAAGCCGGGGTAATCTTCCACTTCTTCGGTAGCCGCAATCTGTCCACCGGGCAGGTACTTCTCAATGCAAAGCGTTTTCAGATTGGCGCGAGCGCCGTAGAGCCCGGCGGTGAGTCCGGCCGGTCCTCCACCTACAATTACGATATCATAGTCAGCGTCTGTGTTCATTGTCATACCTCAATTGCTATACCCCAAGTGCGTATCGAATCATCTACTATCTCATAATGGCTTACGGCACCGGAAGGTTCCCTCCAATCGCCGGGCGCCACCGGTTACCAGTCGATTGCCTTCTGTGCCAGGATTCCCTGTTGATAAGGATGCTTGATCTCTCTCATCTCGGTAACCAGGTCTGCGCGTTCGATGATCTCCGGCTTCGCGCTTCTACCGGTGATTACCAGGTGTACCTGCGGCGGTTTGGCCTCGATCAGCTCGAGGACATCCTGCAGCGAGATCAGATCTAAATCGAGCGCGATATTCAGTTCATCCAGGATTACGATATCATATTGACCGGAGTTGACGATCTCGCGGGCGTGCGCCAACCCTTCGCGGGCGGCTTTCTGGTGTACCTTGATATCTTTGTTATCATCGATGATCCCGACGAATCCCTCCCCGACCTGTTCCATTTCCACGAATTCAGAGAGGAGTTTGATCCCTTTCAGCTCGCCATACTTCCAGCTCCCCTTAACGAACTGCAGGATTTTCACCCGCTTTTTATACCCGGCGGCGCGGATACACATACCGAGGGCGGCGGTGGTTTTGCCCTTACCGTTGCCGGTGTAAACGATTACAAGCCCACGTGTTTCATCTTGTTTGGCCAATTGCTACTTCCCGATCGATTTCTGAGAGCTCTAAAGTGTTGAATTTAACATGAAACGGGCTCGAAGTAAAGCGATTCGGTTCGAGGCCAGACGAACATGGACAGAACCAGCAAGTTAATGATTTTGATTGACTTAGAAAAAGGACTTTGTTAGTACACGCTAACCTGAATATGAAATCAATCACAAAATAATAGTTGACAGAATTTATGGCGATTAATATGTTAAGCGCAGCGAGTTATTCGGCGAAAATAGATTAGGAAGAGAGGAGTTTCCGGGGCCCGAGACAATTCAGAGAGTATTTACTGATTTTCCTACCCTGCTTGTGAATAATTTCACTATACTAAGAGCAGGAAGTCAACTAGGGTTTGAGAGACTCTCTGGGCGACTCACTTGTGACCCACGTGGAATGGGTTGGAAGTTGAAGTGAGACAGTTCGGGTACAACTTCTCGAACCGGGAATGAGGTATTGCGATGCAATTCACAAAGGCTGAAGAGTACGGCATATTCGGGATCATGTACCTGGCCAGCCAGCCGACCGGCCGCATAACGCCGCTATCAGAGATCTCGGAGAATCAGAAGGTCCCAGAGAAGTTCCTGGCCAAGATCTTCCAGTCCCTTTCGCGCTCGGGACTGATTCGTTCGCATCGCGGCGTAAAGGGCGGGTTCACGCTCGGCAAGAGTCCTGAGGAGATCACGATCAAGCAGGTGGTCGAGAGCATCCAGGGTCCCTATTACATATCGAAGTGTCTCACCGAGCCACGCGACCAGCAGTCACCGGCGATGTTGAGCTTGCGCAGATTGCTGGAGGAAGCCCAGGACAGGCTTCTCACGGTTTTCTCGCAGCATACGATTAAAGATTTGACCGAGTGGCAGGATTAGCGTAGAATAGAACCGGCGAATGCGGACAAGATCACAGATGAAGTAGACTTTCAACATGGATGTAACGTGTCTATAAAGAACGACCGCTGGATTATCGAGATGGCACGGCGTCAAAAGCTAATATCGCCCTTTGCCCGCAAGCAGGTTTCGAAGAATGTGGTTTCCTTCGGTGTCTCGGCCTACGGCTACGACTTCCGGTTGTCGGACGAGTTTCAGGTCTACACGCCGGTTCATGCGGCGGTGATCGATCCGAAGGATCACAGTGACGATGATTTCGTTCCGATGAAGTTAAAGACGGTAAAGATCCCCCCAAACTCATTCCTACTTGCTCGCAGCCTCGAGTACTTCCGCATCCCCCGCGATGTTCTGGCAATCTGTTTTGGCAAATCGACCTACGCCCGTTGCGGCGTTATCGTGAACGTCACCCCCCTCGAACCGGAATGGGAGGGGTATGTCACTATCTCGATCTCGAATACCTCCCCGCTTCCGGTGAAGCTCTACGCCGGTGAGGGGATCGCACAAGTTCTCTTTCTGGGCGCCGATGAGATATGTGAGACCTCGTACGCGGACAAGAAGGGGAAGTATCAAGCGCAGAAGAAGATTACCAGGGCGAAAATTTCCGGAGATTGAACAAAATCGTATACAATCTCCATTTTGTATGTTATAATAGGTTCAGGTCGCAGCAAACATAGATATTTTGGTGGAAGAATATAGAGAGACGTATTTAGAGCTGACGATAGATGTGACGAGCAGGCCGGCCCGACGGACGATCGCGGTCCGGCTGCAGATATGAAGACGATGAACATTCTAACCTGCCCGGGAAGGGCATTGGAGAAGTGATCGTTATGAAACGCAGGATGGTCTCCATCGATGGCAATACAGCAGTAGCCCATGTCGCGCACGCGACCAATGAAATTATCGCGATTTATCCCATCACACCATCATCGGTGATGGGTGAGATAGCAGACTTGAAATCAGCCAAGGGTGAAAGCAATATCTGGGGGACGATACCGACTGTAGTCGAGATGCAGTCAGAGGGGGGAGCTTCCGGCGCCTGTCATGGTTCACTGACGACGGGAGCACTCACAACCACGTTCACGGCGTCACAGGGATTGCTCCTGATGATTCCGAATATGTTCAAGATCGCAGGCGAGTTGACGCCGACGGTTTTTCACGTTTCCGCGCGAGCGGTGGCTGTGCAGGCACTGTCGATTTTCGGCGACCACTCGGACGTCATGACCACACGCTCCACCGGATTCGGGCTGATTGCCTCGGGATCGGTACAGGAGGTGATGGACAATGCGTTGATCTCGCAGGCGATATCGCTTCGTTCCCGCGTACCGTTCGTTCACTTCTTCGACGGCTTCCGCACTTCACATGAAGTCGCCAAGGTCGAGGAGTTGACGTTCGACGACATGCGCGCCATGATCCCCGATGATTTGGTCCTGGAGAACCGCATGCGTGCGCTCACACCTGACCGTCCCCTGCTGCGCGGGTCGTCACAGAACCCCGATGTCTATTTCCAGGGGCGTGAAACAGTCAACAAGTACTATATCCAGGCGATCGACATCGCACAGGAAGTCATGGACGACTTTGCGAAGCTCACCGGACGGCAGTACCATCTGTTCGATTACTTCGGTGATCCGCAGGCAGAGCGTGTTGTCATCATGATGGGTTCGGGCGCAGAGACGATGGATGAGACGGTCGCGTATCTCAATGCGCAGGGTGAGAAGGTTGGATTGATTAAGGTTCGCCTCTATCGTCCCTTCTCAGTCGATGCGCTGGCAAAGGCCCTCCCGGCGAGTGTCAAGTCGCTGGCCATTCTCGACCGCACGAAGGAACCGGGGGCGGTTGGCGAACCGCTTTACTCCGACGTACAGACGGCGCTCGAGGAGATGGTCGAACGGGGCATTGCGCCATTCAAGACTATGCCGAAGATCGTCGGCGGCCGCTACGGTCTCGGGTCGAAGGAATTCAACCCGCCGGCCGCAAAGGCGGTGCTCGACAACCTGAAACAGAGCACGCCGAAGAATCATTTTACGGTCGGTATCGTGGATGATGTCACCATGACCTCACTCGATATGGACCACTCTTTTGATATCGAGCCGGCAGATACTTTCAGGGGCCTTTTCTATGGCCTCGGCTCCGACGGCACGGTGGGTGCCACCAAGAATGCGATCAAGATTCTGGGTGAGAATACGAAGGCGTACTCACAGGGTTACTTCGTCTACGACTCCAAGAAAGCAGGCGCGGTGACTGTCTCACACTTACGCTTCTCGGAGAAAGAGATCCAGCGCCCCTACCTGATTCGGCGCGCAAATTATGTCGCCTGCCACAACTTCAGTTTTGTCGAGAAATACGATATGCTTGAGCCGCTGGTTGAGGGTGGAATCTTCCTGCTCAACAGCCCCTATTCGGCTGAAGAAGTATGGGATCATCTGCCGCAGGAATTCCAGCAAGGCATCATCGACAAGAAGGCTCGTTTCTACGTGATCGACGCGATAGAGCTGGCCAAACAGCTCGGACTGGGTGCACGCATCAACATGCTGATGCAGACCGCTTTCTTCATGATCACCGAGTTGATTCCGAAGGAGACGGCGCTGACTGCGATCAAGGATGCGATCAAGAAGACCTACGGTATCAAGGGCGAAAAGGTCGTTCAGATGAACTTCGCGGCGGTCGATGCTGCCGTGAATGGAATGCATGAAGTTAAGTACCCCGCCAAAGTGACGAGCACGTCGAAACGCCCGCCGGTGGTACCGGGGGAGGCGCCGGAGTTCGTTCAGACGGTTACATCGCGCATTATTGAAGGTAAGGGTGACGAGCTGCCGGTCAGTGCGTTCCCGATTGATGGCTCCTACCCGACCGCCACGACGCAGTTTGAGAAGCGCAATATCGCGGTGGATATTCCGGTATGGGAACCTGATGTATGTATCCAGTGCAACATCTGTTCGCTGGTTTGCCCGCATGCTGCGATCAGACCGAAGATCTATGACCCGGCGAGCCTGTCGGGTGCACCGGAGACGTTCAAGTCGATTGATGCGATGACCGGCGCTCTCAAGGGAATGAAGTATACGCTGCAGGTTGCGCCTGAGGATTGCACCGGCTGCGAGTTGTGTGTCGTCGCCTGCCCTGCCGTCGCCAAGGACGAGATGGGCAACAAGACCGACCGCAAGGCTATCAACATGGCGCCTCAGCTTCCGCTTCGAGAGACGGAACGCGAGAATTTCAAGTTCTTCCTTGAGCTGCCGGAGCCTGACCCGTCCAAGTTCAATATCTCCACGGTCAAAGGCAGCCAGTTCGTTACGCCGCTGTTTGAATTCAGCGGTGCTTGTGCGGGCTGCGGCGAGACGCCGTACGTGAAGCTTATGACGCAGATGTTCGGAGATCGCGCTATCATCGCCAATGCGACCGGGTGTTCATCGATTTATGGCGGCAATTTGCCGACGACGCCCTACTGCAAGCGGTGGGATGGTCGTGGCCCGGCCTGGTCGAACTCGCTGTTCGAGGACAACGCGGAGTTTGGTTTCGGGATGCGCCTGACGATCGATAAGATGAAGGCATACGCGCTCGAACTGGTGGGACGGATATTCCCCGACAAGCTCGATGAATTCAGATTGGCGCCGCAGTCAACTCAGACTGAAATCGAGGCCGTGCGTGCCAGGGTCGCAAAGCTGAAGGAAGAAGTCGCCAAGCTCGATACGCCGGAAGCCAGGCATCTGCTCTCGGTGGCGGACTACCTGGTCAACAAGTCGGTCTGGATCGTCGGTGGAGATGGCTGGGCATACGAT
>JBECKX010000068.1:0-2659 GCA_040235515.1 Candidatus Zixiibacteriota bacterium | reverse complement strand
CCAGCCTGGGCGTCTCTCATCAGGTGACGCCGACCCTTATGCTCGGCTTCACCGCCAAACCGGTATTCGAAACCCTTGACCAATTCTCCGCCGGGACCGTCACCTTCGATTTCGGTATGCTCGCCGGCTCCGGTCCCTTCTCCCTCGGGGTCAGCTACTCCAACGTCGGAGGGACCCTGACATTTGTCACCGACGCTGCCTCGTTGCCGACAACCCTCCGAATCGGAATGGCCTATTCCGCACCACTAACCGGCTACACATTCTCTGCCGCGCTCTCTCGCAAGTCGGGCGGTCTGACCGATCTGAGCGGCGGCGTGGAATATTCCGTCAATTCTCTCCTGGCTCTCCGCGTCGGCTATTCTAATTCGATCGGGGAGTATTCCTCCTCGCTGGATGGCATCGCCGCCGGAGTCGGGCTCAGACTCCAGCAGATCGGCCTCGACTACTGCTACCGACCCTCCGCTACGCAGGAAGGAATCCACCAGATTACCGCCGCTTACCTGATCGGCCGCTAGTTTTCCTTACCACCGCTCGTCCCTCTTTGCAGCCACACTTGCCCGCTTGTGCGTCGGGACGGTTTTTGTCCCGATTTCATCTCCATCTCAGATTTACGAACTCCACCAAGTCCATAATCGACACCCGCCAAACAGCGATAAACCCTACAAACATTGCCCGAAAACGTTGTGCAGGTCATTGCATAGAAAGTGCGCTCACTTACCGTCGACAACATGGTAGACTATTTCAGTTCTGTTAAGCTTACTCGCTGTGTGCCTGAGAGTTAACATTAAGATATCGCTGTAAAGGCTTATCAGACAAGCACAAGCGACGATTGCGGGTGGGGCTGGGCCGCAGGCCGTTTTTCTAATACCAATCAAATCGCTATTGGCAACGGAATTGCTCTAAGAGGGGGCAGAGTCTTCAAATTGGTCAAGACAACCCAGGAGACAGAAAGATAATATGTACGGAGTTAAGGACAGAACCCAGGCAGACAAATACCTCAAACCTACTGCCGCAGCTACCTACCGGGGCGTTTCTGATACATTTACTTCATCTTGGAGCGGATCCGTCTCAGCCAGTACGAGAAACTACTGGAGCAGGGTACTGAAGCAGACCCAGGTCCTTTTCGGCGACCTGGTAATCGCTAACCTTTTTCTGATCGGCTATCTCCTCTCGGTTCCCGCCGCCACGGCGAAACGGATCTCGAAGCGAGCTCTTAGCCCCGCGAAAGTTGCCTTCCACTGGGCATGCGCGTTTATCTTGATTGTTCTTCTCTTGCCCGTAATGGCACTCGTCGCGCTGGCGATCAAACTCGATTCAGCCGGCCCGATCATATACAAGCAACAGCGCGTCGGTGTTAATCGCCGGCGTGGTCAGCGCCGCTCCAACGCCGCCAACATGATTGGCTGCCGCCGTGATACCGATCGTCGCAGAGAGAATCTCTTCGGCAAACCCTTCATGGTTTATAAATTCCGCACGATGGTTGTGGATGCCGAAAAGCGCTGCGGTCCGGTCTGGGCTACCAAGAACGATCCCCGCATCACTCGCGTCGGTCGCTTCCTGCGTAAGACCCGTCTCGACGAAATCCCGCAGCTCTTCAATGTGCTCCGCGGCGAGATGTCAATGGTTGGTCCGCGGCCCGAGCGCGCCTTCTTCATCGAGAAGCTCTCGAAGGAAGTCGACGACTACACCAAGCGCCTCGATGTGCTGCCGGGAATCACCGGTCTGGCACAAGTCGAAGGTGGCTACGACTCGACCGTCGATGATGTCCGCAATAAGGTGAAGTACGATCTTGAGTATATCAAGAAGACCAGCCTTTTCTCAGACATCAAGATACTCGTGCGTACCGTCGGTGTGGTGCTTGGCGCCCGCGGAATGTAGCGGCAGAGAAAAGTTCAAGCTGTAGTTAGACAAGCTGAAGTTATCAGGGGCCTGATAATGCTCCTGATGACTGCAGCAAACCGCTCGATTCTCTACTCACCGGTCAGCTAAAACCGCCACAACTCCCCCCGGATATCTTTACCTCAACAGAAGCACTTTTTTTTAAGGTAGATTTGCTTGCGTGCAATTGAAGAAAAATTTATTGTGCCGATATGTTGAGAGTGAAACTTTTTAAACGAAAACAACTTGCAGCCGTTGCGTGCAGCGGACTGCTGTTCATCCTGTCCGGTATCGCCTCCGCGCAATCTGGAACAGGACCCGGTGTCACGGTCAAATCCACACCGTCAGGCGCCACTGTAATCCTAAGTGGAGACTACACCGTCGCCGGAGTTACACCCACCGTGTTCTCCCAGGGGCTCATCGGTTACTATGAAATTACCGCCTATCGCCCCGGCTACGAAACCTACCATTCCAGCGTGATCCTCTCCGGTGATCAGCCGACACAGATTGAGGTGTCCCTGGAACCGAAGACTCGCGCTAAGGCCGCGCTGCGCTCGCTGATTATTCCCGGTTGGGGACAGCGCTACTATGGTTCCGGCGCGAAGGGTACGTTGCTTACCCTCGGCGCCATCGCCGGCGGCGTGACAGTAGGAATTCTGCATCTCCACTTCGACCACGAACGCGACCAGTACTTCGACGTGCTCAATCGCTTCAGCGCCACCCGTTCGGTCGCCGAACGCGAAGCGCTCCTCGATGAGCTGTACGATACTCAGAAATCTGC
>JBECKX010000019.1:0-8036 GCA_040235515.1 Candidatus Zixiibacteriota bacterium | reverse complement strand
ATTTCCTCGAAGGAACCTCCGGGTAGATCGGTGCGACCGATACTCCCGGCAAAAATCAGGTCGCCGGCAAAGAGGATTCCTGCCTGTTCGAAGTAGAGACTAATACTTCCTCGGGAGTGGCCCGGAGTGTGCAGCACTTTAAGTTTGAGCCTGCCAACGGCGATCTCCTCGCCATCACGCAGCAGGCGATCCGCGGCAGGTGCGGTCAGATTGTCGCCGGTGAGGCCGCTGAGATTCACCATTGGATTCGTCAGCGTATCTTGTTCGTATTCATGGATTAAGATCGGACAGTTAAACTGCTTTTTGATCGCCCCGACTGCTCCGAGGTGATCATAATGGCCGTGCGTCAGGATGATAGCATCCGGCTGTGAATCGTGTCTGGCTATCGCTCCTTTGATCAGATCCGCATCCTCACCGGGATCGATGACGACGCACCTGACAGATTCATTACATCCGAAGATGTAGCTATTCATCGGGAATGGCCCGACTTCAAGCTTCTCGACAAAGAAGTGCTGTTTCGAAGGTGTCATCTCGTGCAAAGTATAGTTGCTTTATCTCCTCCAGTCAAACCGATTCTGGACCGGATGGTTCCAGCTTAAAAGGTCGACAGGCCTGACGGTAGTTGCTGCAAGGAGCGGTTCCCCTACCGAAGTTGAGGTTGATCAGGAATACGGCATCGCCGACTGAGGTCCCACCGCCCAAGTCGACATTACCACACTCGCCGGAAACTTACATGCAGATGACGCCGTTCTGATCGGCGACAATTGCGCGGAATCGAAGTTTGGCGAGACAGGATTGCTTCCGGATCACAAGCCAATCGGCGCTGCATGAGCTATTCCGCTTCAGAATTCTGATGTCAGAAATGTGCAGTTAGCGTGAGACGTATTCGCGAACAACCGTAGTTTGGATGCCACCACGATTGTTGAATCTGCCTTCAAGGCGCAGGCTGCGCGGTTTGATGGCGGCCACCAGATCGGTTACGATTTTGTTTACGACGTTCTCGTGAAAGATCCCCTGGTTACGGTAGGCCAGCAGGTATTCCTTGAAGCTCTTCAGCTCAATACAATCCTGGTCAGGCACATAGGTAAGAATGAGGTGCGCAAAATCGGGCAGTCCGGTCTTGGGACAAACGCAGGTGAATTCCTCCGTCTGCATAGTGATCTCGTAATCTGCGTCAGAGTAGATATTGCGAAAGGTCTCGATTGGCGGCGTCTGCCAGTCGCGGATATGATCCTGACGGCCCTCGTATGAAGTTGGATTGTCAGCCATACTACCGGGCAATATATCTGCCCGACCGGATTCCGGCAACAGCGAATGCGAATCGATCGAGGAGAAGCTGAGCTAACGATTGACGCAGACTAACTCTGCCATATATTGTGTAACTGGATTTTTGAAGGAGACTATTTGGGAATCGAGCATAAGACGAACGGTGAGCCTCGAGGTAAGGCTGTGGTCCTGTTGAGTGGCGGCATCGACTCTGCAACGACGCTTGCGGTAGCTCAGGCGGATGGGTATGAAGCACACACCCTTTCATTTGACTACGGCCAGAGGCATAGATTCGAATTGAATGCGGCGCGTGCGGTTGCCGAACATCTCGGGGTGAGGCGGCATATGGTGATGGAGATTGATTTCTCGCAGATCGGACACTCGGCGCTGACCGCGGAGATTGCCGTCCCGAAGGGGCGTGGCCACAACCAACGAGCCAGCGAGATTCCCGTGACGTATGTACCGGGGCGCAACACCGTGTTTCTCTCGATCGCCCTGGCCTGGGCCGAAACCCTGGCGGCAGACTCGATCTTCATTGGCGCAAATGCGATTGACTATTCCGGCTACCCCGATTGTCGACCGGAGTTCATCCAGGCGTTCCAGGAGATGGCAAATCTGGCGACGAAGACAGGAATCGAGGGCAATCGCATCATAGTCAACGCGCCATTAATCAATATGACCAAAGCCCAGATCATTCGTGAGGGTTCGCGGTTGGGTCTTGACTATTCACTAACCTTCAGTTGCTACGACCCTGATCGGGATGGCAATTCGTGCGGTGACTGCGATAGCTGTACGATTCGCCGGCAAGGCTTTGCCGAAGCAGGTGTGAAAGACCCGACTTCCTATATCAAGAGTGTGACCTAGGCAGCCCTTCGTCATCCAGGCAATATTACCTATTCAAGATTCGATCATTGATGTCATACACCCCCAAAGTTGCTCCCTGGCCGAAGAAGTTTGCCGACAAGATACCTGTCAGTGAGATTTTCCACTCAATCCAGGGGGAGGGCCGTTATGCCGGCCACCCTGCCCTCTTCATCCGACTCAAGTACTGCAACCTCGGCTGCGCCTGGTGCGATACGCGATTCACCTGGGAGGAGGGCCAGATAGAAGCAGGCGAGCTGCTGACAGCGGAGCAGATCACGGCGAGAGCAACTGCGCTGCTGAAGGACAGCTCACTCGCAGATGATTGCCACTTGGTCCTGACCGGTGGCGAACCGATGCTGCACCAGGACCGAATTCCGGTGCTGATCGCTTCCCTGCAGGCTGCCGGCTTCCGCTTCTTTGAGATCGAAACCAATGGCACATATCCGCCGAGTGCAGAAATGGTGGCGTGCATATCATGGTGGAACTGCTCCCCCAAGCTCTCGAACAACGGCCTGAGCGCAGCCGAGAATGTAGTGCCTGAGGCGCTACGGGCGATTGCTGCGACGGGACGGGCTGATTTCAAGTTCGTGATTCAGTCAAGACGGGACCTCGATGAACTGGAGATCACTTACTCCGGGCTGATTCCACATAATCGCATCATCCTGATGCCGGAAGGCACAACTCCCGCCAAAATTGACCAGGTGGGTCGCTGGCTGCTCGAGGAGTGCCGCAATCGCGGCTATCGCTTTTCTTCGCGATTACATATACTGGCATGGGGTAACGAACGCGGCCGGTAAAATCCGAAACACCGCAGGAAGATTTATGAAGGTAACGCTGTTACGAAAATTCAGATTTGAAGCATCGCATCGGTTGATGCATCTTCCGCAGGATCATCCATGTCATAATCTACACGGCCACAGCTACCACCTTGAGATCCAGGTCTTAGGCGAAGTGGATGAAGAGAGTGGTTTTCTGATCGATTACGCGGAGATCAAGGCAGCGATCCAGCCGCTGCTGAGCCAGTTAGACCACAAGCACCTCAATGACATCCCCGGTCTGGAGAAGCCGACCACCGAATTCATCGCGCGCTGGATCTGGAAGAGACTCCACCCCGCCCTGCCACAGCTTTCAATGATCGCTATCCAGGAGACCCCCACAACGCGCTGCGAGTATCGCGGCGAGTAGTACCGCTCTGCTCCCGATGTGAGAGAAAAGCAAGCAGAGTCGCCCGTCTGCATGACCCGTTGATTGGCACAGTTCGCGCATAGCGAGCCTATCCTCACGCAATAACGTATCACATTAACTGATCGTTACAAGATGTTATCAGCCAACAGTTACAGTCACGCTCCAGTCACCGGCCTCAGGTTCTGACAGGTTCTCTATCAGTTGTGAGACTTCGTCACGGCTTCAGGAGTACGGCCATCAGCCACATCGAGGCAACACCGGCCAGCATCAACACGAATTGAGAGATGGCGGCTCCTTTGCGCTGATGACGGTGCATGTCGGGTATCAGATCCGAGACGGCGATATAGAGGAAACTCGCCGCTGCGACTGCGATCACGTAGGGGATCAAGCCCAGCGCTGCAAGCGGCGTCAGCAGTGCAGCGGTAGCGCCGAGCAGCGCACTCAAGGAGGAATAGAGATTAAGCCGAAACGCCCTGGAGGGGGAGTAGCCGGAGGAGAGCAGAATCCCGAAGTCCCCTACTTCCTGCGGTACCTCATGCGCAAGGACAGCCAGAGCAGTCGAGATCCCAAGTTCGGTCGATACCTGAAAAGCGGTGGCGATCATGACCCCGTCGATGAAGTTGTGGATTCCATCCCCGATCAGGATCAGCGGGCCCATCGTGCTGTGAGCCTCACACTCCGGTTCATGACAGTGGTGCCAATGTAGATACCGTTCGACCAGAAAGAACACTATCAGTCCGCCAAGGACCGCTGCCAGAACAGGCTCCGCCTCTGCCTGCCGCAGCGCCGAAGGAAGTAACCCGAAGAAGGTGGCTCCGAGCAGCACGCCGCAGGCATAGCTAACCAGCAGACTGACCAGCCGCGTCCGTGTTTCCCGCTTCAACAGGAGAAAGATCGCCGCCAGAGCGACGGCCAATGCGCTGGCGATCAGAACAAAAAGGTATGTCAGCAACGTTTCCACCGAAACCTCCGCCAGAGTTTAAACGCAGTGATCGTGCAGATAATCCCCCGAAATGTCGATAAAGCGCTTGACAGGCGTTATGAACATATGTTCATTATAGTCAGAAGGAGAAAGAATGGCAAGACCACATTGTCCGAGAAGAGTAGATGGCAATCCACGTTGCGGTCATTTCAAGCCGGCCGGGATTCCTTTGAGGTCGGTGGAGGAGGTACAGCTAACGCTGGACGAGTTCGAGGCGATGCGGTTGTGCGACTTAGAGGGGCACTACCTGGAGGAGGCTGCAAAGCGGATGGAGGTCTCCCGCCCCACCCTGAGCCGGATACTCGATTCGGCGCGCAGGAAGGTTGCGGATGTTCTGGTTAACGGCAAATCACTTCGTATAGAAGGAGGAGTTATCATGCCACAAGGAAAGAGAGAATTTGAATGTCGCGATTGCGGTCACAAGTGGGAGCGTCCATTTGGGGGTGGCAGACCGCAGAAGTGTCCCGAGTGTGAAAGTGCGAATATCCACCGCTGCGATTGCCTGCGCGCTGATGGCAGCGGGCACGGACATGGACATCGTCATGGCGCAGTTGAGGGGCAGGGACGCGGGACCTGCCGCCGTAGCCGGGTGCGGGAGTAGACGACCTCCGATCTACTCACCTATGAGTGCCGTCACGAGCGATTTCGTGGCGGCGTTTTTTGTTTATAGCGTCGAGCTGGTGATGCAGCCGGCGCGCGCTTCCTACTGAAGGGTCACCCTTACAATCAACCATAAAAAAAGCGGGAGAAGGCGGACGACCTTCTCCCGCAACGGATGTATCCGTGAAGTAGGATTGATTACTTCATCAAGATCATCTTCTTGGTCGCAGTGTACTTCTCAGCAGTAAGCTTGTAGAAGTAGACACCACTGGCAGCACCTGCTGCATCCCAAGTGACATCGACGTGGCCAATGCCCGTTCCGTTATAGCTCTGAACCAGCTGACCGTTTACGTTGTAAATGGTCAGGTTCCAGTCGGCAACGACTGGCAGATCGAACCCAATCTTCGTAACAGGGTTGAATGGGTTCGGCACGTTCTGAGACAGCTGGAACTCGGTCGGAAGCGCGGTCTTCTCGACACGCGAGTTCATGAGGTTACCGAAGTAATCGGAAATCTCGGCGCTGGTCAGTTCGGCTCCTTGAACACTGATCAGCTCATTGACTCCGTACGGAATCGAGCCGGTCAGGTTGTCAATTCCGGACCAGACCAAGACATGGAGCTGGCCATCACGCTCGACATAATCAACCTTCATGTCGGTATGGTTCGTGATATTCACGGAACCGGTGACATCGAAGGTCAAGTGCATAGCGCCGATAGCTTCGGGGCTATTAGTCGAGATCGTTCCGTTGTTGATCCGCAGCTCAGCAGTAGCTGAGAACGGAGCAAGTTTCTGGAACGGAACTGCGTCACCAACGATCACACGGAGCAGGTAGACAAGGTCACCAACGCTCAGCGGTGTGCCGTCAGCATTGACGTCAGAAGCTGCGATTTGTGCTTCGCGGAATTGCGGATTCGGATCGAGGGCTGCTGTGCCATACAGGAAGTAATTCGTGTAGAGAACAGCGTCCGCGATTTCGTTTTCAATTCCGTTAAGGTTCAGGTCGCCGCGGCCGTCGATCGAGTCAGCGCAGACGATGTCGATACCACCATTCTGGAAGTTGACGACAGTGTCAGGCTGATACTTCTGGCCAAGGATGTTGATACAGTCAACACCGCCATCGATTCCCTGCCAACCACCGTAGTTCGGGGTTCCAGTGATTTCGCCGGCGGCTTCGTAACCGTAGACATGATTCGCAATGAGCAACGTGTCACCAGTGATTGATGAGAAGGTGTTGTCACCGCAATCAAGCCAGAAGAATTGGATCGGCAGATACTGGCATTCGTAAGTACGATCATTCGTCACCAGGAAGTTAAGCACGGCAAGATCGGTTTCCGGACCATCAGGTCCCGGACGTCCCTCGCCGAAGCAGCTCGGGTGGTTAGCACCGTTGTTGAAGTCTGCCAACGAGACAATGCGCAGCAGACCACTCGGGCATGAACCTGAGCAGTTTCCGGAAGCGCCATATGAATACTTGAAGTACTCAAAGCCGCAAGCGGTGAGAATGTCACCAGGATCGGCGTCGATGAACGACAGGGCCGATGCATCGTACGCTACCAAGAGATCAAAACCACCAAATCCTTCAGTCCAGTGGCTCAGGCTGATCGAAACGGCTTCATAATGACCCTGAAGGGTATTATGAGTCTTCTCGATCACGACCTCGAAGGTCGGAGCAACGTGGATGTCGAACTGGCAGGAAGTCGTCTCGCAGCCGTCGGTAACGTCGATCACCACGGTGTGGTCACCAAGGTAGGAATCGTCGGTATCGGTCGGCCAGCTCCAGACGCCGGTTACCGGATCAACCGTAAACGGACCAGCCGTCGTCGGGCCGGAGAAGCTGTTGAGCGAGTACTCAAGAGCGACCGGGCAGTTATCCGGATCGTCGGCTACAACCTGACCATCGGCGGTCCAACCCCAGTAAATGAATACTTCGGAGTCTTCCGTCGGGCAGTCGGTGAAGACCGGAGCGTCGGTAACGAGAGAAACTTCGAATGTGCACGTTCCGGTGCCACCCCATTCGTCGGCTACCCGTACGGTAACTTCATAGAGTCCGCACACGCCAGCGACGGCCGGAGGATCCCAGACATACTGACCTGAGTTGTTAATCTGGCCAGGACCGCTAATGACAGACCAAACTTCGTTCGGGTTGCCGGTACAGGCAACGTCCGGATCGGTCTTGTCAAAATCGTACTGGACGATATCGCAGGCGTTGAAAACAAGCGCCGCGCCAGGGCAGTTCGAAACCGTCGGGGCCGTGTTGTACACGCGATATGTTCCGGAATTAACCGTAAGATTCGCGAGAGCAGCGTTGGCATCCACGAACTGGGTGGAGGCGATAACCGGATCGACATCGACGACCCAATCGCCACCATCTTCGAGCACAAATGCACCAGTATCACAAGTGGTGGTTACTGTAAACGTAAAGTCATATGTACCAGCCGGCATAATGATCGGCGTGCTGCAGTCAAATCCGTAGATACGCGTGGTATCTTCGTCATCCGGAGTGACCTTCGAAAGATCGAAAGCAGCGCCGGAGACGGATGAGACATCGACAGCCGTAATCTCACCGAACGCGTTGGTAACCGACGAGCGCACTTTCGTCATGAGATCGAAAGCAGCGACATCGGCGGTGGTGCTAACCGTAGCGGTGATCACGTTGCCGGAGGTATTATACGGAAAACTACCATTCTGGTAGGTAACCGTAACGTCCGCGAAAATTGAGCTAAACGAGAACAGAAGCAATCCAGTCAGCAGCAAACAGAAAATCGAACTGTTTCTATGCTTCATTATAAATGCTCCTTAATGCTCTAATCAAAAGATTACAAAAAACGTTTCACTGAGATTTTCCAGAGGCCAGAAGTAACTCCGAGTAACTCCGGTCTGTCTCAAAACTTCATTTTGCACTAACCTTAATGGCCGGCAAAAAGCGGAATATTCAGTAGATAGAAGATTTATTTAAGGGGTTTCAGCTGCAATCAGTCGTTGCGAGGAAGCATAAACTAAGAAGCAAATCAATGCTCGCAATGCAAATTGCTTTTGAATTGGAACGCGGAAGGATAAAGACTTCGTTCCGATAGTTGATTCGAAAACTTGTGTACGAGAAAGTTAAAAACCCTAGACGACTCCAATATGCCCCGCCGGG
>JBECKX010000014.1:0-4273 GCA_040235515.1 Candidatus Zixiibacteriota bacterium | reverse complement strand
GAGGTGAAGTCAGTGGCACGATTCGATATCTCGAATCAACGCTTGAAGGCATCACACCTGTATCAACTGACGTCTCACCCTCTGCGACGACACTCTCGAAGGTTATCCTGATTCCGGCGATCGGCTCGATGATCACCGTCGAACCGGAGGGTGTGTTGCCACAACCCGGTTTCTCGCTCCCGATCAAATCCCCACATGGGTTGTGCTCGGGAGCGCATGACGAGACACTCGCAATTCGAAAGTCACCTTTGGCGGGATCGCAGAACAGGGGATCAAGTTCGAAATTCCGGTTGAGGGAGTCGAATCCATTCAGACAACCACTCCAGTTCCGGCGCACGTTGCCATAGCTGTTACTGCAACCCACTTCGACGCGACGATCCCCGCTACAACTTATCAGCTCACCCCCGAGATTGTAGGCAAAAATAGAAGTCTGAACATTTGTCGATGATGCCGCATCCCGAAGCTGTAACACCGCTGCTCCACCCTCTGCATGAGTGGCATTCCCAACAAATGTACAGTGTTCAAAGCTTGCGTTCGACTCCTGCAAAGCCGCCACACCGGCTGAGATCGTCGATGAATTCCCAGCAAAGAGAGCCTCCTGCGCCCACAAATCGGATCGCAACAAATCAATGGCTGCTCCACCGGCGGCTCGGTTGTTGCGGAACTCACAATTCTCGATGATGACAGAGGTGGCATCAATGGCGCTGATCGCGCCACCATTCCCTCCAATGCACGCATTCGCCAGGAAACTGCAGTTGCGTACGTTCAAGCTACCGCCCTCGCTGACTGCAATGGCACCGCCATCCGACACGGCTTGAAGGTCCTCGAAAACACAATTTTCTATCGTGGGGGAAGCTCCGCCCTTAATCAATACACCTGTTCCGTTTTGCGGGTAGTTTCCTTCGGCAGCCGGAGTATACCCGCCTCGAATCGTGAGGCCGAAGAGGCCGCAGCGCGAGTTCTGTTCGCTGGAGTTAAATTCAAATCCGCGCATCGGTGCGAATGTCGACACGGGAATCACGATGGTAGTCTTTTCCGGTCCCCCTACCCCATGTATCATCACTTTCTTTCCCGCAAGTTCGACGTCGTGATTTCCACGCCCTGAGTACTCACCCGGAAGCACCAGCACCTCGCCGCTATCGGCGATGGCATCGACCGCATCCTGGATCGTTCGAAAGTTTTCCGGTACGAGCTGAGCGCATGGGAGTGGTGGCAGGAGAGAAAGAAGTTCGTCTCGGATGGCGAGCAGCCCGGCGGGAGAAGATTCACTCTGCACAAAAGCAACCCGCAGCGTAGCTTGCTCGCCCGGCAGTAATGCCGTCACGCCACCACTCAGCAGCAGGCTGCCATCGATATTCTCTACGCGATTGGCATACGGATACAGAAGATGGTAATAGCCGCCGTAATCCTCCAGCGCCCGTCGATCGTCGAGGATGGCTGTTCCCGGAAATCCGCTGATGCCTCGATGGAGATTGCACCGCCCGAGATCAAGCAGGCCTGCCGTTGCACCCGATGTGTCGGTGATATATCCGATGTCCTGAAACTGGTACTCTCTGGTGTCTACCAAGTTAGAATCGCCCCGGCCGATGTCGAAATCAGCGAAAACGCCGGGAATCACACTCAGCAGAGTATCACACTCATTGTAAAGAGTGTATTCGACGACAATTGCTCCACAATCAATCGTCGCCACACCACTATTGAATCTGTAAGTGACATCGCCCCGGAAGTGCCCATCCATAGTTGCGATCTCCACCCGCCACGCCTCCAGACCGGTGGCATCAGGAATACGTTGTAAGGAATCGATAACTACAAACTCCTCCACCAATCCGAGGTTTCCGTACGACGTCGTATCATCGCCGTTAAGAACTGCCAGTACGAATGATGCATCTTTCAACAGGTTTGCTCCGGAGGGGTTTGTGAATGCACGCGGGTCGTAACGCTTGAAACTCACCGAGTTCGTCACCGCGAAATTAAAACATCCGGTGGAAAAATGACGCGATTCGGTAGTGGGTGCGGTTATGCCAACACTGCCGCTGACCGGGATGCAGATCCTTCCCGCAGATAGCGCATCGGTAAAAACCGTCAGGGTATCGATGAAGCCGAAGAACTCGCAGTCGGTTGAGTAAGGCGTCGCATCAAACGACACACTCACCGCGAGGCTCTCGCCCGGCTGAAGCGTTTGCGGGAATGCAGTGGTTACATCAATCTGTGAGCTTGTTGCACTGGTCAATGTGATAGGCGCAATACCATAGTTTTTGAACACAACCGAGGCATCCGCGATTCTGCCTGCAGGGGCGACGAATCGAGCCAATGCAGTTGGGTCATAGTAGAGATTTGTACCGCCCACGTCCAGTTCCGGTCTTAGGTGCTCGATCGCGCTTCGAAATCTCGCTATCTGTTGCGGTGTCAGATAATCGATGCAAGCGGCATTGGAGTAGGACATGATATTGTCCACCTGCGGTTCATAGTATTCACTGTTGCAGGGCGATTGGTGGTAGACGGCGTCGTCAACTTCACACTCCGGTCCGTTCGAAACATAGCCGCGCAGGTTCGGGTCGGCCGGTGTGTCACAGATCAGATCTCCAGCCGTTTCGCAATTACTCCCGGAGGGACACTCTTCACCATAAGCGGTCTCATGGGTGTGGAGAAGGTCGAAGTAATGCCCGATCTCATGCACGAACACCGAGTTGTTTGCCGAGGCGTCGGCACATTCGTTGCGCATCACGATTCCCTGTACACCGACATCTGGAAACGACGAAATGCCACAGTAGGGGAAGCCGGAGGTCGCGGGCACCCAGTAGATGTTGATCGCTTCCGGGACGACATTGATCTGTCGGAGGCTGTCGATGCGTTGATCTGTCTTCATAAAATCGTAGAAATAGCGAGAATCGATGAAATCGACGGGAGCATACTCGTAAAGCGAGACGTTTACCTGCGCCAGGAGGGAATTGGCGCTATCAATAATGGCCGACAATTCAACCGCAGGAAACCCACCGCTGCCATCGTCCGTTCGGACGATATGATTGACGATCGGTAACGCGTAGTGAAACTCCAACGGGCGAGCACGCTCCCCCGTCCCCTGCTGAGCGCGGTCAAATATCAACTCAAGGCACTGACCAGGGATCATGGTGCCACAAGATTCCTCAGTCTGCCCGCCCACCAAGCTACCGCATGATACCATCCACGCTGCTACAGTGAGAATCAGTAAGCACGGGAGATATCCTGTTTTCATCAAAATGGACAAGAGAGAGCCTTCGTGTTTGTAAGTCGGGCGATGATTGACCTGCAATCTGTGTTACAGGTGCGGGGTTTATATCAATATGTAAATATATAGCCGGGTGCCGATTTTGTCCACTCGATATGGCCTCTCAGGCTCGCCGAACAAGTATCAATCTGGTCCATGTCCAGCGACCCAGCAGGCTGTCGTAGCACTATTATCCCGGATCATTCCCCCCTTTGACTCATTGCTTTTTCTGTCGGAGCTCGCGTCGAGCACGACTCCGTTGCTGATCTAGATCAGCGCCAGCAGGATACCGCCGGAGATCATCGTGGACTTCGTCGCTTCTCCCTCCGTCGAGATCCTCATATAGCGCCCCTCCAGCATCAGGCCGAGCTTTCCGATATCCAAGCGGGCACCTACCCCCACAGCGAGCGCAAAGCCGGTTGATTCGCCGCTGAGAGGTGTCACCCCGGAGTCCTCGCTCAAACTCGCTTTGACTTTGTACGACCCGACGCCAAACAGTCCATACGGTTTGACCAGAGGGGTCGGCAAGGGTGCGTAAGTACCGCTGACCAGAAATCCGGTTTGCTTCAGGTCACCCTCGATCTTTGTCGGCCCCAGCGCGCCATCCCCTGTTTCCATCTTGGCATAGGTTAGTTCACCGCGCACGCCAAACTGCCCGAATGCAAGCCACGCCATGCCACCCATGTGCAATCCGCTGTTGTAAACATCGCCGAAGTCACCTTGCGGGATGGTAACGCCGCCAATTGGCCCCACAGCAAGACTTAACGATATCGGATTCAAACCTTGCGCCTGGGTGAGTGATGCCATAGCGGCCATCAGGCAGAATGAAAGAACCACTATCATCGTGACTCGCCTGTAAGAGCGTCTGCTATCTTGTTTGGTCACTCTATCCTCCGTCGATTTTGGTAAGGCCCCCACTCAGGGCTACTACGCTGGAATCTGGAATGTGTGAAACCAGATGGCAAGGTTTTATCGTCAGAAAAGTCAGCTTCTGGCACAGCTGAGCCAAGTCCATGTCCAACAACATCG
>JBECKX010000162.1:0-7968 GCA_040235515.1 Candidatus Zixiibacteriota bacterium | reverse complement strand
GCCCAGCTCCGCTCCATCTGCAAGCGCAGAATCTCGTTGCCTTCTCCGGCCGGCGCAGCCAGGTGAAGTGTAGCAGCAGGGGAGGCTGTATTGATGCCCACTCCGCCACCGGCTCGAACGATGAATTGATTGGCAGCGGTCGACTCGAAGTACGTGTCACCGGAGTCGGCCCAAACAAAACATCCGTCAAAAGCCGCGATGGCCTGCCTTCCCGCAGCGAACGAGAACATTCCGTCGGCGTGGTTGTCATATCCACCCGGTATCGTGGAAAAGAGTGCGGTAGCCCAATTGCGCGAACCGCCGGTAACAACCGACGCGACGCCGGAAGCGACGTTCGAGTCAGCAACTGTAGAAACGACGCCGCCACCGCCGATGAAGGAATAATTGCCGCTTGCGAGATTGAGGTAGCCGCCTCCAATGGTTGCGCGCGCACCACTTGCGGTATTTCTCAGCCCTCCCCCGACAAACGAGTGGATTCCGCCAGCAGTGTTAGTTCCGCCACCAGATACGGTGGCATAGGCGTCCAGCGCGCTGTTTGACCTTCCACCACCTACTGCGGAGTTCAGCCCTGAAGCAGTATTCCCAAATGCGCCGTCAGATGATCCACCTCCGGCGACCACAGAGTACAGCCCGGTAGCACTGTTATACTGACCGCCGCCAACCACGGCTCCTTCATCTGTGGCTTGATTCTGAGAGCCTCCAACGACGACCGCGTTGTCAGCCGAAACCAGATTTGCAACTCCCGAGCCAATGAATGAATGCTGAGATGATACCTCATTTGACTCACCCCCGGCGATTGTCGAGCCGTCACCATTCAGTGTATTTGAAAGTCCCACGACTAGCGAGTTCTCTCCGGTGAGGGAGTTGCCGGAGCCGATCGATGTGCTTGATGATATGTCTCCACCGGTGGCTCCGTCCACAGTAGCAACGCGGAACGCGAACGCCATCGCGAGGATCTGCTGACGCGGCGCCAGCTCTGGATCAGAGTCGATTGTGATACCGAGGAACACCTGGGGGTCGTCGAACAAATCGGCTGAGAGTGGATTGATGGATCCGAGCACGGTCGAAAAGAGTCCATCAGTCACTAAGACTGCGGCGTGGGTCTCGCTCCAGATCGATACTCCGCCCACATCGACATTGTACAGGCTGAATGTGAGATCATACTTTCCGTCAGAAACCACCGCGCCACCATCGGTGAGATACCCCTGGTAGTTAATCAGTGATGGTACCTCGGAGTGGACGGCGCCTCCGCAAATGGCGACGAGCAGAAGCGAAATGGACAACACGAGAGGGAGTTTCATCGTTTCCTCGCAGGGATATGTTTTAGAGATATAGTTTCTGAGTTGCATGCCGGAGGTCTCCGGCAAAGCTCCTTTGGTTTCTCATTGCCGCTATCAAGTTGCAGCAATCACATAGCCTGAATTCGATCGGATCTTGAGTCACAGGTAGAATGGCATGAGCGGATGTGACTCGACGAGCGAGGCAACACTGCCTCGTGTGGTACGAGATGCGATAAGTGAGTTCGGACCCGAGTATTGGTGAAACCGTTGAACAGGGCTATTAAGTTTATTATAAGCGGAAGTCGTCTAAAAGCAACACCAAAAAGGACTTAGTAGAACTATCTTAACCGGGATATGGAGACCACCCCACCGCACCAGCAATAGCTTGCATAGACTCAACTACTAGCTAAATTGTCTTCCAGTAGCCACTTAACTCATTATGGAGCAGCAAATGGAACTGGAGAGGAATAACACCGCCTTGGTCGTGATCGATGTGCAGGGCAAGCTGGCGCAGTTAATGCACAATAAGGAGGAGTTGTTTGCCAACTTGAAGCGGATGATAGAGGGGGCGAAAGTACTCGGTCTGCCGATTCTCTGGACCGAACAATACCCCGAGGGTCTTGGTCCGACCGTGCCGGAAATAGCCGAGCTGATGCCTGATCTCAAGCCTCTCGTCAAGGATACTTTCAGTTGCTACGGTGATCCCAACTTCGTCAGTGCGCTAGAAGCGACAGGCAGGCGACAACTGCTGATAACCGGTATCGAAACTCACGTCTGCGTATATCAGACCGCCGGACATCTGCTGGAGAAGGGATTACAGGTTGAGATCGTGTATGATGCAGTCTCTTCCCGTACCGAGCAGAACAAGCGCCTCGGTTTGGAGCGGATGCAGGCGAAGGGCGCCGGTGTCGTCTCCACCGAGATGTGTCTGTTCGAGTTGTTGCGTGTCGCCCGGGGGGAACAATTCAAACAGATTCTCAAGGTAGTCAAGTAGGTCAGTCCGGCGGATGTCGATTCTGCAGCTCAGCGATCGTCCTGTCATCGCGGGTCACCTGTTGCGAGACCGCGAACTGAACATCTACCAGTTGGGTGATCTCGACGATTTCTATTGGCCGTACACGCGCTGGTATGCGTGGCAGCCAGCGGGGCAGGTGGAGGCAATCGTCCTCTACTTCACGGGCCTCTCGCTCCCCACCCTGATTTCTCTCGACCGGACCAACCTCGCGGCCTCAAAATCACTGCTCGCCCGACTCACAGGTCAACTGCCCGGTCGCTTCTATGCACACTTGCTGCCGGAACATCTCGAGACGCTACTGGGGGAGTATGAGGCTGAATCGATGAGTAGCTGTCTCAAGATGACGCTCAGTCCCGACATCGAACTGTCAGAACCGACTGGAATCACGCCGATTCGACTGACGGCGGAGATTGCCGATGAACTTAAGGAGTTCTATGATGCAGCATATCCCGGTAACTGGTTCGAGCCACAAATGCTGAATGCCGGATTTTATTACGGACTGAGAGAGCATGGCGAATTGATTGCGGCAGCAGGTGTGCATGTTGTGTCACCGCGCTATCGCGTGGCGGCGCTCGGCAATGTCGTTACGGCACCGTCGCAACGCGGACGTGGGCTTGGCGACAAGCTGGCTCGTTTCGTTTGCCTGCAGTTGCGCGCCGGCGGGATCGAATTGATCGGCCTGAATGTCAACCGCGACAACCGGGCCGCCCGCAATATCTATGAGAAGATCGGGTTTGTGATCACGACTGAGTATGAAGAAGCGATGTTGGTGAGGCGCGAAGGCTGAACTGCTGACACACAATCCTTTTCGAGTCGACTATGAATTTTCTTCCAGACGGTTTGCGCAGACTATACCACACGGCGGTCCCGCTGCCGTTCAAGTATGGGAGGGCGTTTCGCGAGGCGCTTGCGACGTATGAAGCGAACCTGCGCTGCAGCCGCGAGGAGATCGAGGATTTGCAGTGGCGACTGCTGAAGTCGCTGATCGACTATTGCTACCACCACGTCCCATACTACAAGCGCGTGTTCGCGAGTCACGGATTGACACCGGACGATATTCAGCACCGCTCCGATTTCGGTCGCATCCCGGTGCTGACAAAAGAGGATGTGGACCGCCATCGCGAAGAGCTTAAGTCAGATGAATTCGATAAGTTTGAGCCAATCAAGACCGTTACGAGCGCGACGACGCGAGATGGTCTGGTTCTCTATCGCTCGCGCCTGGTGGAGGCACACCGTCACGCGGTGGTATGGCGCTTCTATCGCAGCATCGGTTATGATTATCGCCGACCACGGGCCCGGCTCACGACGCCATTGAATTCGAAGCACGAACCGGATCAGTTTCCAGTCGACTTCAGCGAGAATTGTCTTTTCGTTCACCCGCTGGCAGCCACACGAGAACTGGCGCCGAGAGTTTACGAACAACTGCAGAAATTTCAACCTGAACTGGTTTTGACTCAACCCTCCAACGCTACGATGCTCGCAACCTACTGGAAGGAACAGGGGCTTGAACCGCTGAACATCCCGCTGATCGTCTCGATCGGGGAGATGCTCTATCCCGAGTATCGTCGCATCATAGCCGAGTATTTTGGCGGGGTAGTGCATGACTACTATGGTAACCGGGAGAACAGCGCCGCTGCGGGAACGGATGCAGCCGGCAATCTGCTGATCTACTCCGACTACTGCTTTCTGGAGTTCGAGACAAATGGCGGTAAGCAGGGGGCGCCGCAGGGCAACATCATCTCCACCAGCCTCCATAATTACGCTTTTCCACTGCTACGCTACCATACCGAGGATCTCGGTGAGGACACCGGATACCCGGATGACGCCACATTGCCTTTCCCTTCGATGCGGATTATGGGGGGGCGCGGCAAAGATCTCTTGCTCACCCGCGACGGCCTCAAACTTCCCAACGTTACCTCGGTATTGCGACACAATAATCTGAATATTCATGATCGGGTTCAGCTCGAACAACTCTCTATCGATGAATTGGTGGTCAGGATTGTGCCCTCTGCGGCATTCGATCGGAAGACCCACCTGAAGCTTGTCGAAGAGGCGTTCCGCACGCACTTGAACGATGAGTTCAGGGTAACGGTGGAAGTGGTGGACCGCATCGAGTCGAGTGAGAGCGGGAAGTATCGCCTCGTGATTTCGCAACTCGCGATGGATGAGCTGCGGCGTTCGCTGAAGGAGCCAGCCGGCGATTAACACTTGCTAAAAACGGGGAGGTGCTCTTGATTGTTAGTAGCACCAAGATAATCTTACACAAACAGGATTGCGTCGCAGTGACGCCAAACTTATGTCGAGCTCTGAACACAGATTCGCCGAGATCCAGGTCGAACCGGAGGTGCTTGAACGATTCAGCGCTGAGATGTCACCGTATTACCGTTCCTCGTCCGGCACCGGAGACAAAGAGGACCACTCGGCGTATCATCGAAAACTGATGTGGCATATCCACAATAGCCTGTCTGAGCGACAGAAGCAGACTTTGCTGCTGGTGTTATCCGGCAAAACCGAGCGCGAGGTTGCGACAATTCTGGGAATTACCCAACAGGTAGTGCATATTTATAAGTGGCGAGCTATCAGGCGCTTACAGGAAAAGCTCAAAAGTTAAAGTGTATGTCAAAACGCTTTTAGTTGGAACACCTCATCAAACTTCACCGCCATTAAATCTCACTAGTATTTCACTAGTTCCCGAGCACGGGTAGCTTTTGCTTTCTCCTGGAAGCAGGCGCTTCCCGGACACTTTACCGCTTAAGAGCGGCTGGCTTCTGTACCATAAACGCAGGAGGTGGAGGAATGCCGCGTCACAAGCAGAATGAAGTGTTTGCCGAGAAGGGCGAGAAAGATCTCTGGCACCCGTACGAACTGCAATCCTTGGTTTCCAAGAAGTTCGTCACCATCGTGAACAAAATCTTGAGAGGCGATTACTGTCTGCTCGATACCAGCCATTGCGCTAAGACCTTTGAGGGCTAATCCACCCACGCAGTCTTGACCAGGGTTAGTTCTTGAGAAGATTCAGGGAGGCAGCGCATGGCTGGCGTTAAAGGCTCGGGCTAAAGGCCGGGGTTAAAGACTGCTGCCAAAGTCGGGCCGGCGCTGCCGCGACAGCGCAACCATTGCGACTAGTCTAGGCGCTTTTCGCTGACGCTCCAGTTGCGACTGAAGTATGCGAGCACGTAGCAGCCTGCTCCGAGCAGGAGCACATTCTGGAACCCGATACTCATAGCCGCTGCGATTGCAATTACCGATCCAAGCACGGATGCGGCGCCGTTGAGGCTCCAGCACCAGGGGATAGTTCTGCGAGCTGCGACATCGAGGTAGATAATCTCGAGCGGAAACGGCTGTCCGAGCAGAAACCCGATCGGCGCGGTCATGACTATGGCGCCAACCAGCCGCAGCCATAAGGGCCACTCGAACGTAACGCGGGTCACGACCGGGAGCAACATCACTGTTACCAGCAGCACCACGACAATGGTAGGAAAGAGATAAAGGCCGTAGCGGCGCGAGGTTCGATAGTTGAATTGGTTGGTCGAGAGCGCACCCAGGCCGGCGGCGACGAGCAGGGTGGTCAACACGACCGCAAGCGCATAGATCGGATGCCCCAGATAGAGGATCAGTTTTTGCATCAGCGCAATCTCAATCAGAATGAACCCCAGCCCGATGAAGATGAAATACGACACCGAGCGCACCAGCGTAAAGGAAATCGATAACTGATCCTGTCGTTTCTGAAACCAGAGGGGGACCACCAACAGGATGACTACCAGCAGCAAAGATAGTGTTGCAGCGACGTAGAGATTGAACAACCCGAGGTTGTTCTTCCGCGACTCGAAATCGAGCTTGGCCAGGCTGAGCACTTCGCTGAAGCGCGCGGTGTTGAAGAAAAAAGGGCGGTCATCAGTGGGGGGCGTAAGATTGAATTGATAAGCGGCGATCAGTGAATCGCGCGATTTCGGATCGGCGGCCAGCGTGAACAGATTCGTGTCTGGTGTCTCGGGGTAATAGAGCAGGGCGTTGTTCATATCGCGGGCATGCACCTTCAGACGCCGCATCTCCTCCGGTGCAAAGCCGCTCTTCTTGAACAGCATGGTCATCATGTGATAGCGGTTGGGATCATCACCGGCACTGATCAGGACGAACCGTGACGCCGGGTCATGGATCATCTCCTGCTCGGCAGCTTCCAGCGCGAGCGTGAACAGGCGCAGACTTTCTTTGCGCTTGGGGGTCAGCCACCGGGTGACGGAAAGGATCCCGCCCCGCTTCAAATGGCGGTAGTATTGCCGAAAAGCCTCGACGGTGTAAAGGTTGTTTTCCGAAAGACTGAAGGCGCCTGCGGAGCTGGCGGCCCAGGTGTCGACGAGGGTCAACTGGATGAAGTCATATTGCTGATCGGAACGTGACAGAAACGATCGGCCCTCCGCCGTATGGACTGTGACGTTGTTCTTGCTGTAGATGTCGCCGCTGAATTCGCGGTATGCCCCCTTCATTACACCGTTTACGATCGATGGATTGATCTCCACTGCATCGATATGCTTCGCTCCCCACGCGAGAGCAAAGACGACATCCATGCCGCCTCCCGGCCCGATAATCAATACCTCCGCGGAATCGAGCAGGATATTGCCGTAGTGCGACACCCAACCTGAGGCGATCTCCGTCTGTATCTTCGTGGGACCAAGAAGGCCGAACGGGTCACGCAGGATGTAGGTGCGGGCATCGGCGTCGATCTCCATCGACTTCGAGAAGTTCTGTCCCGGCGCTCCTTCTACGGTGATCAGCGAAAGGGCATTCCAGTCGCTGTATTCGATGTTGTGCCGTTCCTTACCTTTGTAGAAGTGAAGCCCGATGAAATCCTGCGTCAGGTTGAGAACCAGCAGCCCGATCGTGGCGACAAAGACACCAAGCGCGAGCAGCCGTTCGAACATGCGTGTCTTCAGGCAGAACAGCGAGGCGCTGGTAGCAGCAAGCGCGGCAACCAGCAGGAGCGAATTGAGGGGGCCAAAGGTGTTGAGCAGCGGCACGGTCAATACCGCCCCGACGGCCGCACCGATCAGGTCGACGAAGTAGACACTCGAAATCGAGTCGGAGTAGACAAAGATCAGTGCAGAGACGACCAATCCGGAAAAGAAAAACGGCGCCAGCGAGACTAAGTATATGATGCAGAGCCGCAGTACGTTCGTGGTGGTATAGTCGATTTCGACCCGCATCGCGGTGGTGACGAAGAGACAGATCAGGGTCGTCAGTGCGAAGGCAATGCTGACATAGACCAGCTTTGCCTCGAGCTTCTCACGGGTGTAGCCGGCGCGGCGAAAGTGGAGGAAGAGTCCTGCCGCAGCCAATCCGAACAGCGCCAGCGAGACAGCCAGGAAGGCGAAGTGATAGTACATCAGCACCGAGAAAAGACGCGTGAGTGACAACTCGAGCAGCAGAGTGGCCGCGGTTGTCAAGAAGAGCGGCAGGTAAAGTCTGGCACCTGGTTTCTGGATTGACATCGCGAAAATATAGCAACTCGTAGTCAAGAAGCAAACGAATGTGCGGTGGCTGCCAGGTTGGCGCGGCTTGTCTGCAATCGCTTGCCGTTCAGCCGCTTGTGATGGATAGCCATCGCACCGTTCACCGTTTGCGATTTCTTCAAGTGCATTTACTTATCCTATTACTTCGCTATAACTTACCGATAAC
>JBECKX010000063.1:0-40983 GCA_040235515.1 Candidatus Zixiibacteriota bacterium | reverse complement strand
ATGGATTCAGTCAGGCACTGCAGGAAGAACTTGGTCCGCAGATTGATGAGCAGAGCGCGAACTATCTGGAGCGAATCTGTTCTGCCACAACCAGGATGGGGGACCTGATCGACAGTCTTCTCTACCTCTCCAGAATTACCCGGAATGAGATGAATCGTGAGAAGGTCAACCTGAGCGAGCTGGCGGAATCTGTCAGAAACGAACTGCAGTTGGCCGAACCTCAACGACTGGTCAACTGGAGCATCACGCCGGGACTCGAAGTGTGGGGAGACAGGCAGTTGCTGCGTGCCGCCCTGACCAATCTCCTCGGAAATGCCTGGAAGTATTCTGAGAAACGTGAGATCGCAACGATCTCATTCGGAGCGACGACGATCGAGGGTGAGACGACCTACTTCGTCAAAGACAACGGCGCCGGTTTTGACATGAAGTATGCGGGGAAGCTCTTCAAGGCATTTCAACGCCTGCACGGCGCCCACGAATTCAAAGGGATCGGAGTTGGCCTGGCAACGGTCCAGAGGATCATACAGAGACACGGCGGCCGCGTCTGGGCTACCAGTCAGGTCGACGAAGGCGCAACCTTTTACTTCACTCTGACCAACGAAGTCAACACCGAAATCGAACAGCTCCGGGAGAGTTACTCTCCGGCCTGATGCCAATTCCGACAACTCTGAATTGACTCACCCAACGCCATCCCCGCGAACTAATGCCTCTAACCACGCTTGAATCGCGAGCTACCACTGCTCTGGATATCTCCCTTCGGCGGCGAAGCGAACTCGTCCTTAAGACGCCTCAACTGATTGGTCCATAGTGCGCAGATAGACAATTTTCTCCTGGCCAAACACGCCCGCTGTTTCGGCCGGCGCGCTTCCATAAACAAGACCGACTGCAAGCGTGATCAGCATGGCTCTACTCGGAACTGTTCTTTGCCCGCGATAACTTAGCAACGAGCTTCGCGATTTAGCTTCGCCCTGATGCGTCGAATTCAAAATTAAATTGACAAATTGCGGCAGCGAGGGTATCAAGTTGGACAAATCACTATCCCAGGAATTCGGAAGATTTTTCACCTGCGCTGAGCAATATGCCAATTTCGCGAAGTTTCCCCAAATCGATAGAAGCGCTTGAACAGATCGTGGATTTTCTCGATAGTTCTGTCGGTGGCGGCAAGATCGATCCCGAGATAGTCGGCATGATGCAGCTTGCAGTCGAGGAGATCTTCGTGAATATGGTTAAGTACAACGACAGCAGCAGCAACGACATCAGAATTGAGCTGGATCACCGCGCGGATATCCTGCGGATACGGCTGACCGACTTCGACGTTGACAGATTCGACCCTACCGAGGCAGCGGCCGTCGATATCAACATGCCGCTCAGTGAACGCCGCGCCGGAGGACTGGGAATTCACCTCGTCAAGACGATGATGGATCAGATTGAGTATGAGTATAAAGACAGAAATAGCAGTGTGACTTTGATTAAGAACTTGAACAGTACCGGTGGCTGAGCCATTGAATTGCATCGTGACAGCACTTTCAGGTTTCTCTAATGCAGAGTTTAGCGTGATAGGATTGGAGCGTTCCTGTGTTTGAGATTAGCCGCATTTCCGATGATACCATTGCCCTGTCGGGCCGTTTTGACGCATCGCAGGTAAAAAAAGCGACCGAATTTCTTGCGCCTGTCGACTGCTCCATCACCTTCGATCTGGCGGACCTCGACTATATCTCCAGCGCCGGGCTGGGGGTGCTGGTTGCAACCTACAAGCGGCTCGATCAGTCCGGCAAGACGGTCAAACTGAAGAATTTGAGCGGCCACATTCAGACCGTATTCAAATTCTCAGGCCTGGACCGGATATTCCAGATAATCCGCGACTGAGCCCGTTACCGGTTGACGCGGTTTCGGCTCCACTCCCGCTTCGTCGACTTCATAGCTCTACAAAAATGCTTGTGATTTACGGTTAGTCACTCTATCTTCCCCATCCGAGCAACCAACACGACCAACTACAATGATTTAATAGTCTCTGGAAAATCTAGGGGGCACAGAACTATCTCAAGTGGGCTCAGTTTGGGAGGTTTGTGCTGAACGTTGGAGAAAAACTTGGCTGAAGCGGCCAGTTTCTCACCAACCTTCTGGCCGTTCAGCAGTAATTATGTCGACTTTATCAGACGCGAAGATAGTAGAACAATGTCTGAGAGGGGACTGGCAGGAATTCGCGGTCCTGGTTGATCGCTACGAACGCACACTCTTCAACGCAGCCTACCGGATAGTTGGTAGTCGCGACGAGGCGGCGGACATTACACAGCAGACCTTTGTGAAAGCCTATGAGAATCTTCGTAACTTCAACCCCGAATTCAAGTTCTTCAGCTGGATTTACCGCATTGTGATGAACGAGGCACTCACTCATATCAGCAGAGCGAAGCGGCTGCGGGAGGTGGAGCTTCCGGACCAACCGGAGGTGAAGAACCCCGAAGAACTGCTCCAGGAATCCGAGAATAGCGCGAAAATCCACTCAGCCCTGCAGCAACTCCCGGCCGAGCAGCGAACGGCAATCATCCTGAGACATTTTCATGATCTCTCATATCGGGAGATGGCCGATATTCTCCGAATCCCGGAGAAAACAGTAAAATCAAGGCTCTATTCCGCGCGGCAACAACTCGTTCCGCTGCTGAAGAAAGCAGGAATTGCATCGGTGCAGCATGAGTAGTGAGTCGAACAACCCCAGGCTCGATGAATTGATCCAGCGAGAGATCGATGGTGTCAACTCAGCTGCCGAGTCGGAGGCGCTGATGAAACTCATCGAGAACTCGCCTGATGCCCGCGCCCGCTTCTCCGAAATGGTCGGGCTCGCCGAATCGATCAGGGAGATCGACTCGGTCGACCCTCCGGCGGAACTGAAAGAGTCAATCATGGCTGCAATTGCCCGGAGGGCATTGCCCGCCACGAAAAAGTCAGAAGGTCTCTGGTCGCGGATTGCATCTGCGGTCTCGCGCAGTTTCACGACCAGACCATCGTATGCATTCGCCGCGGGAGTTTCCCTCGCGGCTCTGCTCTTTGTTGTCGCAATTTCTGTCCTGGAACCGGATCACCAGTCTGACCCCCGACAGATCAACAAGATCGTCGGGACCCTGCTGATGCGCGCTGCCGAACAAAAAGAGAGCAGCGGCGACGCGACCCGACTCTCTGCGGGTAAGGGATCAGCGGAGTTCACGACGTTCAGGGAAGATGGCGCCGTAGTCTGCCTGGTTTCCAGCCAGACCGCCGGCTGTGAGGCAACCGTCACCACGGCGGATCACAACCTCAGGATGAAGGCCGTTGTCAATGGCGATTCGGGAAAAAGCTCAGGGATTGCCGAAGTCGATTGGCAAGCGGGTGCGGCGCGGGTCCGTTTCACGGCGCCCGGAAGCATCTATGTCATCCTGGAAGTGAACGGGGCGCTTTCCGAGTCGAAACTGAAAGTCTCCCTGACATGTAACGGTATGACCGAGACGAAGGAGATCGCGGTAGAGTAGACGAGACGTAGTGAGGCGGGGCAGCGGCAGATCGCCGGAGGCGGATCAGGAACTTGAAATCTTCCGAAAATTCCGACCAACCTTTTGGCTCCCCACGAGTAATTCGATCAAACAAAACGCAGAATAGATAACAGAAATCCATAAACCACACATTGGAGGAGGTTGATATGGCAGGCAGCTCAAAACTCATTTTTGGTGGAATCATCGCCGTGATCGTGGTGGTCGCGATTGTGGTATTCAGCGGTTATCCACCTTCTGAAGAGGATGCACAGGGCACGATCGGTGCCGCGAAGAAGTACCGGACGGAACAGATCAAAGAGGATGATGTCACACTGGGTGACACCGAGATTCAGGAACTGTTCCAGGATGACCAGATTATCGCCCTGCTCGAGGACGATAACTTCCGCAGCATCATTGCAAGCCAGGAATTCCAGCGTGCGATGGCTGACCCGGAAGTGCGGAAGGCAATCGCGAGCGAAGAGTTCAGCCGTTTGATGGCCGATCCCGAACTCGCCAAAGTGTTTGCGAGCGGCGACTTCAACCGCTACATGAGCGGTGTCACCGCGGACCATTTCCGTAGCTCGATCATGGATCAGGATCTCGCGCGCGCTTCAGCCGATCCGGCAGTTCTGGCGGCGATTACGAACGCCGAGTTCAGCCGCAATGCCGCGAGCCCCGCGATCGCCACTGTGTTCGGCAATGCTGATCTGAATCGCGCCTTCGCCGACCCGCTGGTTGTGCAGGCCATGAAGAGTGCGGAATTCAATCGCTTTGCCGCCCAGGAAGGTGTCTACGCTCTGATCGCCGGAGAAGAATTCCATCGCGCCAGCGCCAATGAAGGTTTCGCGAAGATGCTCCAGTCACCTGAGTTCGCCCGTGCGACCGCGCAGCCGGAAATCGCCAAGGTGCTGTTCTCGCCGGAACTGAGCCGCGCCTTCGCCGAGCCGGAACTTGCCAAGTTGCTCACGGGTGAGGAATTCGCTCGCCTTTCAGCATCGCCCGATATTGCCAAAGCGCTGGCCTCACCCGAGTTCAGTCGCCTCGCACAAGATCCGGGACTCAAGAAGCTGCTGACCAGCGATGAGTTCAAGCGCGCCACGGTAAAGCCGGAGTTCGCTCGGCTGATGCAGTCGCCCGATTTCGCGCGTGCCTCTGCCGCCCCGGAAGTGGCGAAGCTGCTCGGCAACGAGGAATTCGCCCGCCTGGCGGTACAGCCGCAAATCATGAAAATGATGCAGGATCCTGATTTCAGACGCCTGTCGATGGAGCCAACCTTCCATCAAGCCGCCAAGAACGCCGACTTCCGTCGCGCTGCGGCCCAGCCGGAGGTTGCCAAGGCTCTCGCGAGCCCCGAATTCCAGAGACTCTCGGTGATGCCGACCTTCATGCAGGCTGCCAAGAACGCCGACTTCCGTCGCGCAATGGCCAATCCGACCGCAATCAAACTGGCCGGCAGCGATGAGTTCCGCCGCAATCTGAGTGGCGTTACGAGTGATCACTTCCTGAAGGTCCTCGCCAATGAGAACTTCGCTCGTGCGATCGGCAATCCTCAGTTCGCCGCAGCTCTCAACTCACCCGACTTCGCTCGAATCATGGCAAAACCGGAACTGGCACGCGCTATGGCTAACGACGGCGTGCGTTCTGCCATCAAGAGCCAGGAATTCGCTCGCCTGACTTCAGGCGCGCTGGTTGAGTTCTCCCGCTACGCGGCGGATCCGGACTACAAGGCCAGGTAAAGCAGCCCTTTCAGTCTCAGACAGGGTCCCCAAACGGGACCCTGTTTTTGAAACGTTGCATGGCTGCGGAGGCTTCTGCCTGATATGGCGGAAGCTTTCGTCTGTGTAACCTGGCCGCAGCAAAACTACCTATTCTAACCTCCTGCAAATTCGAGGCGTCGTGCAAATTCGGAAGCTCCGACAGTGTCTGCCATTGATTCATACGACACTGCTCATCGTCACTCTCTTCATCGGCTCAGCCAGTGCTCAGCTCAGTTCGTTCGAAACGAAGAATCTGAACCTGATCTACTACGGCGAAATCAATAAATACCTGGTTCCTTACACCGCGCGCTGCTTCGAGAACTCACTGGCGCTTCACCAGAAGCTGTTCAACTACAAGTCCAAAGAAAAGATCACTGTCCTTCTCCACGACATGGGAGACTATGGCAACGCCGGTGCCAGCTCGGCTCCTCGCAATCATATCTCGGTAGCAATTGCGCCGTTCAGCTACGTCTACGAAAACGCACCCGCGAACGAGCGCATGAACGCTACCATGAACCACGAGCTTCTGCACATCGTCGCAAGCGACAGAGCCGACGGTAGCGACAACTTCTTCAGAACCATCTTCATGGGCAAAATCCGCGAGGACTCCGACCAACCCCTGACCATGCTCTACAGTCACCTGACCGTCCCAAGGCGGTCAGCTCCGAGGTGGTTCCACGAAGGAACCGCTGTCTTCATGGAGACCTGGATGGCTGGCGGCCTGGGTCGCGTACTGGGACCCTACGATGAAATGGTCTTTCGTACACGCGTGCTAAACGATGCACCGATCTACGATCTGGTCGGACTTGAGACAGAGGGAACGAAGGTTGACTTCCAGCAGACCGTCAATGCCTATCTTTATGGCACACGCTTCGTGAGCTACGTGGCGCTCGAATATGGCCCGGAAAAACTGCTACAGTGGATGGCACGCCGCCAGGAATCGAACAGCTACTTTGCCTCGGACTTTAAGCGCATCTTCGGGGTCGGCCTCGGTGAAGCCTGGAACGACTGGATCAAATGGGAGCACGTGTTCCAGCAGGAAAACCTGAGTTTGATCCGCGAGTATCCAACGACCGAACTGGCTCAGATCACGGCTCAGGAACTCGGTTCGATCTCCAGGGCGTGTTTTGACGAACGGCGACGGGAAATCTATGTGGCGGTGAACTATCCGGGGCGTACTTCGCACATCGCGGCAATCAATGTTGATACCGGAAAAATGCGACAGGTCTGCGATGTCAAGGGTGCGGCAATGTTCTTCGTTGGATCGGTCGTCTACGATCGTCAGCGCGACCAGCTCTTCTATACCTCCGATAACAACGAATGGCGTGACCTCAATGTCGTCGACCTGCAAACCGGTGAAACGCGACTTCTGCAAAAGGATGCCAGAATCGGCGATCTCGCTTTCTGCGAAGCGGACTCCTCCCTCTGGGGCGTAAGGCACGCTGCCGGAATCTCTACCCTGGTGAGAATACCTTACCCATACGACAGGTGGAACCAGATCTATTCCTGGCCTTATGGCCGCGACATCTACGACATCGACGTCAATCGCGACGGAACGAAACTGGCCGGTGCGCTCTCGGAGATCAGTGGTCGTCAGACATTGATTCAGATGGAGATCGCCGGGCTGATGGCCGGTGATACGACTTACACGATATTGTTCGACTTCGAAAATAGCAGTCCCGCCAACTTCGTTTACTCGGGCGATGGTCGCTACCTGCTTGGATCCAGCTACTACACCGGCGTTTCCAACATCTGGCGCTATGATTCTGATCTCGATTCGATGGAGATCTTATCGAACTGCGAGTCGGGTTTGTTCCGGCAACTGCCATACACCGCCGACTCGCTGATCGCCTTCGAATTCAGGCCGAACGGGTTCACGCCGGTGAAGTTCAATGCGCGGCCCCTGACAGATGTTAATGCCGTCAACTACCTCGGACAGGCGATCGTAGAGAAACATCCCGTCGTGACCGACTGGCTTGCCGGCTCTCCCGCCGATATCAACCTGGATTCGATCACGGTTTATGATGGCGACTATAACGCCTTCAAGAGCGTCGGTGTCGCATCGACATATCCGGTCGTTGAAGGCTATGGGGATCATGTCGCCTATGGAATGCAGCTCAATCTCTCAGATCCATTGCTGCTGCACGAGTTCAACTTCACCGCATCATATTCCCCCAATGTGAGGATACCGACCGATGAGCGCTGGCACGGTGCGTTCGACTACAGCCACTTGAGCTGGAGTTTTGCAGCCCGTTACAACGCCGCGGATTTCTATGACCTGTTCGGGCCCACCAAGACCAGTCGCAAGGGCTATTCCGGCAGCGTGCGCTACAGCGGAACTCTCTACATGGATGGGCCGAAGGCATCCGGCTATGGCTTTGACCTCGCCGCGTATGGCGGTCTGGAGAAACTGCCCGCCTACCAGAACATCACGACTTCATTTGACCGGTTCCTTTCCGGCGGGGCACATGTCAACTATAGCAACAGAAGGGCATCGATAGGCGCGGTCGACTATGAGCGCGGAATCGCGTGCCAGTTGGTTGGAAACTCCAAGTACGTGAACAAGAAATTCTTCCCGAGGGTCTACTCAACGCTGGATCTCGGCATGGAGCTGCCGGTACCGCACACTTCGGTCTGGTTGCGCAACGCGATCGGGGGATCACCGACCGCGAGAATCGAACCGCTGGCCAATTTCTATTTCGGAGGGTTCGGCAACAACTGGGTCGATCATGGAGCAACAAAACGTTATCGCATGTATTACAGCTTTCCCGGACTGGAACTCAACCAGGCAGGGGGGACAACCTTTGTCAGCTCCCTGCTGGAACTCAACCTGCCCGCGATCCGCTTCCGGCAGTTGGGTATTCCGAGCTTCTACGCGTCCTGGGCAAGGATATCATTCTTCAGCGGTGGGCTTGCAACCAACTTCGACGTAAAAGATCTTCGTAGACGATATCTGAATTTAGGTGGACAAATCGATGTGAAACTTATAATGTTGTCACATCAAGACCTGACATTGTCCGCCGGCTACGCGGTAGCTGCGGAAATCAATGAGCGCCGCCAAACAGAATTCATGTTATCTCTCAAGATCTTGTGATCGTACTCAACGCATTTCTCTCAATAGCTCCCGTCATTGTCTTTCTGCTAGGCTTGATTTATCTCGACAGTTTCAAACTGGTCCGCTTGAGCAGCGTCATCCGTTCGATCCTCGCCGGAGTAGGGGTCGCGCTGATTTGCCTCCTGGTCAACAGCCAACTCCTGAAATTGCTAGCTCTGGACCAAACAGATTTCTCGCGTTATGTCGCCCCTGCGGTCGAGGAATCCTTTAAAGCGCTCTTCATCATCTTTCTGATCACCCGCAAGCGAATCGGTTTCTCGGTTGATGCCGCCATCCACGGCTTTGCAGTCGGTGCCGGATTCGCCCTGGTGGAAAACCTCTACTACCTGGTGGCACTGCAAGAAACGAATCCGGTGCTCTTTGCGATCAGGGGGTTCGGCACTGCCGTAATGCATGGCGGGGCGACCGCTATTTTTGCGATTGCTGCCAAGACGCTGGCCGATCGCCTGGGCAGCAGCCACGTGGCAGCGTACCTGCCCGGCATTTTGCTAACCTATCTGCTGCATTCAGCCTACAATCATTTTCCTTTCACGCCGCTTGTCACCACGATTCTGATTTTGATACTTGCACCCCTCGGCGTCATTATCGTATTCCAGCGCAGCGAAGCGACCACCAGGAACTGGTTGGGGGTCGGACTCGATGCCGATGCGGAGATGCTGGAATCTATTCTCTCAGGGGAGATTTCGGATTCCAAGGTCGGTAAGTACCTGGAGTCGCTGAAATCACGCTTCGCGGGGGAGGCAATCGCCGACATGCTCTGTCTGCTGCGAATTCAACTCGAACTCTCGCTGCAAGCCAAAGGGATTCTCTTGATGCGGGAAGCGGGTATCAAGGTTGGTGTCGATCCGCAGGTCAAGGAGCGGTTTGAAGAGTTGCAATACCTCGAGGAAAGCATCGGGACGACCGGAAAACTCGCACTGAGCCCGGTGCTGTCACGCAGCGCACGTGACCTCTGGCAGTTATACTTCCTGAAAGAGTAAGACTACTCCGGATCGGGTTGTCGATTGTCCGGGTCTAATCGATCCTGCAGTCGCCTGGACTCGAGCTTCAGGTTCAGCCGTTCTGCCAGAGCAGTAATCTCGGCGAACAACTCATGCCCTTCGCTCTCTCGTTCCTCGGTACCACCGCAAAATATCAGTGCGTCCGCGAGCAAGGATTTTGCGCGAATCTCCATCGCCCGGTCCGGTTGCTGCCCGAATTCCTGAACCACCCCCCTCAATTCACGCAGGGCGGCATTGACCAGCCCCTTGCGACAGGAAGCCGCCGCACCGTACGCGGTTGCCATCTGCATGATCGACTTCTCGTCAACTTCCTTGGCAGCCCGCTTGGCATTCCTGGCCGCACTCGCGGAGCTTGTGAAGTTATTCTTGAGGTAAAACAGGTCTGCCATCGCTAGGTGGATGTAGGCTGCATTGCGCGTGAAACTGTGATCCTCAGCGATTGCAAGCGCCTGTTCATAGGACTCCTCGGCGGAGGCAAGGTCGCCCTGTAATAGTGCGATATCGCCGAGGCGCAGGTGGCCATCGCACTCAACCAGCGGTCTGCGAATCTCCGTACCAAGCTCCAGCGCTCTGCGGGCCGCTCTGGAAGCACTCTCGATCTCGCCCAGTTGAAGCTTGGTCTGGCTCAGGTTGAGGAGCGCGAGCGACAATGAACTCTTGTTGTCGACCCTCTCGAAATCGTCAACTGCCTCCTTGAACCGCTCCGCCGCCTTCGCATAATCGGCACGGATGTAGTGGATCGTTCCCTCGTTGAGGAGCTGACGGGTAGAGCCGGCTTTGTCACCAATCTTGTCGTACAGATCTCGGGACTTGCGATAATACTCGGCCGCTGCCTCATGGTCCCTTCGAAAGAACTCTACATTTCCAATGTTTGAAAGACAGGCGGCCTGCAGTGCGAGGTTCTTCTTTGCAACCGCCATCTGCATCGACTCCTCATAGAGCGATAGCGCGTTGTCATATTCACCTCGCCGCGCATAAACGACGCCCATCGTTTTCAAAGCATCGGCGGTCTTTTCCTTGTCATCCTGCTCCCGCGCTATCTCCAGCAGGCGGTCGAACAATTCAAGTATCTCATCGTAACGGGATTGTGGCTGAAGGATCGAAATCATCGTTGATAGTGTTTCTGATTCACCGGCGAGATCATTGAGCGATTCATAAATCGATTTTGCGGCCTCGGCCTGCTCCCACGCCTCCTCCCAGCGTGACATCTTGCGATACGTTTCCGCCAGCAGGCGGCGAATCGCGGCTTGCTCCGGTTTCAACTCGTGTTCCTCGGCATCCTGAACCGACTGCTGCAGCATCTGCAGTGCCTGCGGATACTGACCCTGATACGAGAGAATCTCCGCCAAACCGGCTTGTGCCGCAATCAATCCGCCCTCACGCCGCAGCGCTTCCTTGTAAAGCCCCATGGCAATGTCGACATCGGAACTATCCTGCTTATGTTCGAACAGATACTTGGCTCGCAGATACTGCTCGTACGCGGTGTGATCCTGTGCGTCCGGCGCACCCACACGCAGCACTTCCACCTGTGAATGAGTTACCTGCAACGCCGCGCTGACACCCTCCGCGAGCGCAGTCTTGATCTGCGGCAGCCGCGTAAACGACTCCTCCCAGCGCTCCGCCCAGAGTGATTGATTGCTTTGAATCTCCACCAGGTTTGCGGACACTCTGATGTGATCTCCCATACGCATGATCGAGCCATCCAGCACCATCGAGACATCAAGCTGCTCCGCGATCTCCTTGAGGTCCGCATCGGAATCCTTAAAGCGCAGGATCGACCGCATGGGGGCGACACGCAATGATCCGATTCGCGATAGATCAACTATCAGATCCTCCGTAATGCCGTAGCCGATGAACTCATCATCCGGCTGTCCCATGTTTCTCAGGTAAAGCACCGCCAGCGCACGTGTTCGCGGAGCCTGAGCGGGGATCGCGGTAAGGGAGGTCGTAGAGGGACCAGACGCAACCGACACGGCATCGGACAGGCTTGCCGCCGAATCGAATCTATCGGCAACATTCTTTGCGAGGAGCCGGTCGAGGATGCTTTGCCAGAAGTCACTCTGCGATTGCTCCTTGAGAGCAAGTCGAGGAGGCTCCTCATTGATGATGGCATACATCGTTGACATCGGCTGGTCCTTTCGGAATGGCGATTTGCCCGCGAGCAATTCATAGATCACCACCCCAAGCGAAAAGAGGTCGCTGCGCCGATCGAGCTCCTTACTCTGCGCCTGCTCCGGCGACATATATTGAACCGTACCGATCGCCATACCTTGCTGGGTCAGTTGCTGGTCACTGTTGCTTTTGGCGAGTCCAAAATCGAGAATGCGAACCCGGTTGTCACTGCCCAGGAGGATGTTGGCAGGTTTGATATCGCGATGAACCAGCCCCGCACGATGGGCCGCTTCCAGTCCCGCACAAATCTGCAGCACGATCCCAACGATCTGCGCCGGCTCGACTCCGCCACCCCCCACCAACTCGCTCAGGGGCGAACCTTCAATGAATTCCATGGCGATGAATGAATAACCGTCGTGATCGCCAACTTCGTAAATGGTGACGATGTTCGGATGGTTTAAGGCTGCAGCGGAGCGCGCCTCACGCAGGAAGCGCTCCTTGAAGGATGCATCAGCTACCAGGTGGGGCATCAGGAATTTCAACGCAACCTGGCGGCGCAGCAGAGTATCCTGGGCCAGATAAACCTCACCCATCCCGCCGGCGCCCAACCGGCGTACCAGCTCATAGCGGCCGATTCTGCTGCCGGGCTTCAGTACCTGCACCTGGCGCGTAGCGTCGTTGTGGTCTGCTGATTCAGTCATTATACCTGTTGGTCAATCCGGTTGCCATTCTGTCGTTTTCGGCGGGAGCTTTGTCAGCCCGCTGCTTCCCGCTAAGATATAGTTGAACCGGCGCTTAGCCAAGATACAATTGCCCGGATCGAAAGAGGAGCAGCCGAGGGGGAGCGATCTAACGGGGGCCACTCTCCACACGCCTGCAAAACTTAGATAAAACAGTAGCTTTTAATATTCCTGATCCCTTTATTGGCGGTGGCGGGACGAGCAACGCTATACCGACCAGCAGGGAGTGAGGATAGCTACTATGCATGAACTTGCCATCGCACAGACAATCATGGAACATGTTCTTCGTCAAATCGAGGAACATGCTTATGGGCAGGTTCAGACGGTCGTGCTGCGCATCGGTGAGCTCACTGATGTCGTCCCTGAAGCGCTGCAGTTCGGATTCGAAGTCTCTGCGCGCGAAACTCCGCTCGAGGAAACCACCCTGCGAATCGAATCTATCCCAATCAAATGCCGCTGTGACTCCTGTGCAATCGAGTTCATCGTCTCGGAGCGCTTTCTATTCCAGTGCCCGGAATGTAACTGCTACTCGGTCACGCTGCTCGCGGGCAATGAACTGGAGATCGCGTATCTTGAGATCGATGACGATCCAACCCGGACCACTACATGTAATCCCCCGGAACAGAAGGCGAGGGCCAAATGACTCGGAAAGTGACCGTTGCGGAAAAAGTCCTGTCAGAGAACGACCGCCTCGCCGCAGACCTGCGGGAGCGTTTTGCCCGTTTGGGGATCTTTTGCATCAATCTGGTCAGTTCACCCGGTTCGGGCAAAACCAGCCTGCTGGAACGGACCATCAGCGCGCTGGGAGAGGAAATCAAGCTGGCGATGATTGCCGGCGATGTGCAGACGGAGAACGACGCTGATCGACTGCGCAGGGCGGGAGCCAGAATGGTGCGACCGATTACGACCGGAGGGGCGTGTCATCTCGATGCAAGGATGGTAGCGAAATCTGTAGATCAACTCGATCTGGAAGAGATAGAACTGCTCTTCATCGAGAATGTCGGCAACCTGGTGTGTCCATCAAGCTATGACCTCGGGGAGGACCTCAAGGTAGTCTTGATGAGTACTACCGAGGGGGACGATAAGCCACTCAAGTACCCCGGCATGTTTCGACGCTCATCCGTCATGGTTATCAACAAAATCGATATGCTCGAACTGTGTGACTTTGATCTCGACACCGCCGTCAGGAACGCTCGGCAGATTAACGGAAACCTGACTTTCCTCACGCTATCCTGCAGATCAGGCGTCGGGTTGGAGGATTGGTATGGCTGGCTCAGGAACGCAGTTGAGCAGAAGCAACTGCAGCGGCTGGGCAGCTAGCCGAACCGGGATTGATTTCTGATGGTGACCCTCCACGACAAAGAAATGCGCGTTCGGCGACAGCTGGTGCTCGATGGCGTCGTACAGGGCGTAGGCTTTCGACCCTTCGTTCACCGGTTGGCATCCTCACTCCACTTGAGCGGATTTGTCTGCAACAACTCTGCAGGTGTCCTGATCGAGGTGGAAGGCGCGGTGCCGCAGATTGAGTCGTTTTGTCGACGGCTCCACTCAGAACTGCCTCCACTAGCGAAAATCGATACCAGCACACTCACCTCGCTCCCACTCAAGGGTGATGCCGATTTCTCAATCACAACTAGCATCAGCAGCGGTGCCGTATCAACGTTGATCTCAGCAGATATCGCCGTCTGTGCCGACTGTCTGCGCGAGATGTTCGACCCGACAGACAGGCGTTATCGTTACCCCTTCACTAACTGCACGAATTGCGGTCCACGCTACACGATTGTCGATAATGTCCCGTATGATCGTTCGAACACTTCGATGAGCGCGTTTCAGATGTGCGAAATCTGCCGCGCCGAGTATGAGAATGTCGCGGACCGCCGCTATCATGCGCAGCCGGTGGCGTGTCCGGCGTGTGGACCACGGCTATCGTGGTACACCGATGGAGCGATTCAACCTGATCTCGACCCGCTGGCTGAGACTGTCGCTTATCTGAGGGCTGGGCGGATCGTGGCGATTCGCGGCCTCGGTGGATTCCACCTGGCAGTTGATGCCACCAACGCCGCCGCCGTACTACGCCTGCGACAGCGCAAACTGCGGGCGGAGAAGCCGCTGGCGATCATGGTTGCCGACCTGTCGGTGGTGCACCAGATTTGCGATGTGTCAGAGGGCGATTTGAAGTGGTTACTGTCGCCCGTCGCGCCGATCATGCTGCTCAGGCGAAAGGACAATGCCGTTATCGCTGAATCGGTGGCATTTGACAATACTCGCTATGGAGTGATGCTGCCCTACACGCCCCTTCACCATCTGCTGCTTAAGGACAATTTCATTGCCCTGGTAATGACCAGCGCAAACCTCTCGGATGAGCCGATCGCGATCGGCAACGAGGAGGCTATCTCCCGGCTGGGTGATGTTGCCGATGCGTTCCTGCTCCATGACCGCGACATCCTGCAGCGCTGCGATGATTCGGTCGTCATGAGTACCGCCGGGAGGCTATCAGTCATGCGTCGGGCGCGTGGCTTCGTTCCCTCGCCGGTGCGCCTGATTCGCAAACATCAACAATCTATTCTTGCCTGTGGAGCCGAACTGAAGAACACGATTGGCTACCTGCGCGGAAATCGCTTCTTCTTCTCGCAACACATTGGTGACCTCGACAACCCGAAAGCGCTGCAGTTCTTCGAAGAATCCATCGAGCACCTGAGAAAGACACATCAGTTTGAACCGGAGCTGATCGCCTGCGACTTGCACCCCGACTATCTCTCAACGCGCTGGGCGCTGGCGCAGGCCGTGCTTCCGGTGATGCGGGTGCAGCACCATCATGCTCACCTTGCCTCCGTTCTGGCGGAGCATCACTGCGACCATCCGGCGGTGGGTATTATTCTGGATGGGACAGGGTACGGAAGCGATGCGACGATCTGGGGCGGTGAGGTGCTGATCGGTGACACTTGCGACTTTGAGCGCTTCGCCTGGTTGCAACCTGTCGTGATGCCGGGTGGCGAGTCCGCAATCAAACACCCCTGGAAAATGGTCATCAGTTACCTCTCAGCCGCAGGAGTCGAGGATGCCCACTCTCTGCATCAGGATGTGCTCGGGCCGATAAAGGCGGAAGAGAAGAGGACTATACAGCAATTCCTTTTGCGGCGCGGTGCGCGTCCACTCACTTCGAGTTGTGGCAGACTCTTCGATGGCATCTCTGCTATCTTAGGATTTGGTCTGCACTCAAGCTTCGAAGCCCAGGCCGCTATCAACCTGGAACAGGCAGCACTGCGGTTTCGGAACAACGGGGGTGGTGCGCTCCCCGCAGCAACGTCCGCTACTCCAACCGCCGGGGAGATCGACTTTATTCCAATCGTCCGCGAACTGCTGGACCATCTGCTCAGCGGTATTCCGGCAGAACGGCTGGCATTCTGGTTTCACCTCCAACTGGCTGACCTCTTCGCCGCTGTCGCACAACTGGCCGTCGAAAAGACCGGCATACGATGCATCGCGCTTAGTGGCGGTGTCTTTCAGAACGAACTGTTTACCGAGCATCTGCTGGCTCAATTACGCTCACGTGGTTATCAGGTGCTGGTGCATTCGGAAGTGCCAACAAATGATGGCGGACTTGCATTGGGTCAGGCACTGATCGCCGCAAACAAAACAACGCGGACCCGGGGTGTGTAGCCCGAAGGAGGAGACTATGTGCCTGGCAATACCGGGAAAACTGATAGAGATAGTAGAAGAACATGGGCTTAAGATGGGTCGGGTGGATTTCTCCGGCAGCATCCAGAAAGCGTGTCTTGAGTATCTCCCCGACGCAGTGCCTGGTCAATACCTGCTCGTGCACGCAGGCTTTGCCATCAGCGTGCTCGATGAGGTCGAGGCACAAGAGACTCTGGCTCTCTGGCGTGAGTATGCGTTGGCGACGAGCGAGCAGGAAGAGTAAGGTTGTGCCGTGAAGTATCTGGAAGAGTTCCGCGATGCCGAACTGGCAAAATCACTGGTGGATGAGATCCGCCGCAGTGCGACCAGGGAGTGGGTCATTATGGAAGTCTGTGGTGGTCAAACCCACTCGATCGTACGCAACGGTATCGATCAATTGCTGGCCGGTAGCGTCGAACTCGTGCATGGTCCCGGATGCCCGGTCTGTGTCACACCGCTCGAAATGATCGATAAAGCGATCGCAATCGCGGCGCTTCCCGGCGTCATATTCACCTCCTTCGGTGATATGCTCAGAGTTCCTGGTTCGGAGATCGATCTGCTAACTGCAAAATCGAGAGGTGCAGACATACGAGTCGTCCTCTCTCCCCTCGACGCCGTCCGCATCGCCCGTGAGAATCGGGAGCAGAAAGTCGTCTTCTTCTCAGTGGGGTTTGAGACTACCGCCCCAACGACTGCAATGGCAGTCCTGCAGGCACAGCGCGAAGGGATCACGAACTTCTCTCTGCTGCCGGCTCATGTGCTTGTGCCTCCGGCAATGTCAGCCCTGCTTAGCTCGGATTCAAACCGTGTTCAGGGGTATCTCGCGGCTGGACATGTTTGCGCCGTGATGGGCTGGGAATCGTATGAGCCAATCGCCGCACACTACAATGTGCCGATAGTTGTTACCGGCTTCGAACCCCTCGATCTCCTGGCAGGGATTCTGGCTGTAGTGAAGCAGCTGGAAACCGGGAAAGCGACAGTTGATAATCGTTACAGCCGCGTAGTTACTCGTCAGGGGAATCGGTCGGCGCAGGAAGCGGTTACGAAGGTATTTCGGGTGGTCTCGCGCAGGTGGCGAGGGTTGGGTGAGATTCCTCACAGCGGCCTTGGGATCCGCACAGAGTATGAGCAATTCGATGCCGAGAAGCAGTTTGAGCTCTCCAGCAACTCCGTAGATGAGCCTGCCGACTGCTTGAGCGGGCTGGTTCTTCAGGGGCGCATAAAACCAAGCGATTGTCCTGCCTTTGGCGCCGGTTGTACACCCGCCCACCCTCTTGGTGCGACGATGGTATCATCGGAGGGTGCGTGCGCTGCCTACTTCAAATACAAACAGTTCTTGGAACCGAAGTGGGCCTTCAATGGGTGAAGAGAAGAATAAGAGCTTCCAGTTAAGTTGTCCCGCCCCATTGTCGGGGCATGCAACCATTCAACTCGCGCACGGCTCAGGCGGCAAGCTGACCGGCGAGCTGATTCAATCACTCTTTCTGAAGTATTTTGACAATGAATTGCTGCGACCTCTGGAGGATCAAGCCCGCTTGACGCTTGCCGGTACACGACTGGCCTTTACCACAGATTCCTATGTCGTCGATCCGATTTTCTTCCCCGGCGGCGATATCGGTGAGCTGGCTGTCAACGGTACAATCAACGACCTCTGTATGTGCGGTGCCCGGCCGCTATACCTCAGCGCAGGTTTGATCATTGAAGAGGGGCTGGCGGTTTCTGATCTCGAACGAATCATCCACAGCATGAGTCGCGCAGCCGCAAACTCAAATGTGGTCATAGTCACTGGGGACACGAAGGTCGTCGATCGTGGGAAGGCTGACAGGATTTTCATTAACACGGCGGGAATCGGCCTGATCGAACATGATTACTGCTTCTCCGCCGCGGGGCTCAGGGCAGGGGACAAGATTCTTGTGAGTGGTAACATCGCCAGCCATGGCATCGCGATTATCGCCCAGCGCGAGGACCTCGGGCTCCAAACTCCGATCGCATCCGATACCGCATCACTCCTCCCGCTCGTCAATTCACTGGTGACGACCTACGGTGCCGGGATCCACGCCATGCGAGATGCCACGCGTGGCGGCATCGCCGCTATTCTGAATGAATTCGCCGCCTCCTCCCAGGTTGCGATTCGGATATCTGAAGCAGCGATCCCGATCGCACCTCCGGTGGCTGCCGCCTGCGAATTGCTTGGATTTGACCCGCTTCACGTCGCGAATGAAGGGGTAATGGTTGTCGCTGTCTCCCCCGAATTTGCCGACACCGCATTGGAACAAATGCGCAGGCATCCGCTCGGGGAAAATGCCTCACTCCTCGCCAGCGTCGAGAGTTGCGACCGCGCTGTTGTGACCTTGCGCACTCGTTTCGGAACCGAACGCTTCGTCGATCTCCCTGTCGGCGAACAACTCCCACGCATCTGTTAGGGCATCATTCCGATCCCAACGCCCAAATCGCTTCACTTCGAAACAACGCGCTAATAGTGGAGTGAAATGATAAGTTTTCATTACTATTGTGAATAAAATCACATAATAGGGAGCACAATAGTCATAACATGCTGCACTGAAAGAGCATCAATAGCGCGATTCTGCACAATTTTCTATAGACTTTGTGAAAAAAATATCTTGACAGTGGTATTTTGTGTCGATATTCTCAATGAAAATCCAACGACACCGTTGCACAACTTCTTTGAAAAGCTGCGACATCCGGGCATGCGGCACTGAGGAATCATCCCTCAGTTGTCTCTCAAGAGTCGCAGCCAATCCCGAAAAAGACCCAATCCACGACTTGTGAGGGCAAAATGGCAGATACCCTGACTATGGTTTCTCCCTCCGAGGCTGAACTGCAAGAAGCCTTCTGGGAGCAGGTAGACTCATTCCCCGACGGTTACAGGATCAAAAAATGCCTCCAGTGCGGCACCTGCACTGGTACCTGTCCGGTGTCCGACTTCATGGATCTGACCCCGCGCCAGACGGTGGCGATGTTCAGGGCAGGGCGGATCGAGGAGATACTGAGAAGTCGCTCAATCTGGGTGTGTGCCTCCTGCTACTCCTGCACGGTACGCTGTCCGCAAAACATCAGGGTAACCGATACGATGTATGCCCTCAAACGAATCGCGATGCAGCGCAGGATCTATCCGCGCAACTTCCCCGTGCATCGGCTCTCCTCGACGTTCCTTGATAACATCTACAAGTATGGCCGCAACTACGAGCTTGGACTCGGGGTGAAGTACTTCATGCGCTCCGGGTTTACCAAGCTCTTCAAGAACGCCGGTTACGGCTTGAAGCTGATGCGGCGCGAACGCATGGGGTTGCTGCCGCAGCGCATCAAACGCGTCAGGCAGGTCCAGGCGATAATCAAAAAAGCTAATGAGTTTGGAGAGCACTAATGACTGACTACGCCTACTATCCCGGATGCAGCCTCGAGCACACCGGCAGCCCCTATGATATCTCGGTACGTGCCGTCTTCAAACAGCTAGGGCTGGGACTCACCGAAATCGAAGACTGGAATTGCTGCGGCGCGACGATGTACATGTCGGCAAAGAAAATTGTCGGCTACGCCATCAGCGCCCGGAACCTGGCGCTGGCGCAGGATATGGGAATGGATATCTGCGCACCTTGCAGCAGTTGTTACACAATCCTGAAAAAGACCAACCGTCATATCGCCTGGGACCCGCAAGAGCGGGAGAAGATAAACGCCGCCCTCTCAGCCGCCGAACTCCGCTACGATCACATGGTCACTGTGCGACATCCTCTCGACATTATCGTCAATGACTTCGGTCTTGAGGCATTAAAGGAAGCCGTAACCAATCCGCTGACCGGTATCAAAGTCGCGCCTTACTATGGCTGCCAGATCGTCAGACCTCACGGTTACTTCGATGATGTCGATGAGCCGGTAACCATGGATCAACTGTTTGAAGCTCTCGGAGCTGAGGTTGTGCATTATCCGCCGAAAGTGCGCTGCTGTGGTGGGATGCTCATGACCACAGATGAGGAGATCGGGCTCAGGCTCTGCAACGGTCTGCTCCAGGCAGCTGCTGACAACGACGCCGAAATGATCGCGACCGCATGTCCTCTCTGCCAGATCAACCTCGAAGGCTACCAGGACAAGATCAATGCCCGCTACGGGCAGAAGTTTAACATCCCGATCCTCTACTTCACACACCTGGTAGGGCTGGCATTGGGATTAAAGGAAAAGGAACTGGGAATGGATAGACTGCTGATTCCGGTTCGCTCCGCCAAACTGCGGGGGGAGGTGGCTAACGTATGACCAACTCAGCGAATGAGAGTGGGGTCCGAGTGGGAGTTTATGTCTGCCACTGTGGCACCAACATCGCCAAGACCGTGGATGTCGCAAGGGTGGCTGAGATGGCATCGAATCTTCCCGATGTCGTCGTTGCCCGCCACTACCGCTTCATGTGCTCAGATCCCGGACAGGAGCTAATCCAGAAGGACATTAAGGAACAGAAACTGAATCGCGTGGTCGTTGCCGCGTGCAGCCCCCTGATGCATGAGCCAACCTTCCGGACCGCCGTGGAGCATGCAAACCTGAATCGCTACCTCTTCGAGATGGCAAACATCCGCGAACAGGTAAGCTGGGTTACCCTTGACCCGAAAATGGCGACCGCAAAAGCGATCGCGTTGGTGCGGGCAGCGGTTGCGCGAGTGCGTCTGCATGAACCACTCGAAATGCGTCGCGTACCGATCACCAAACGAGTGATGGTTGTCGGGGGCGGAATTGCCGGGATAGAATCCGCACTGCAAATGGCCGATGCCGGCTTTGAGGTGATACTGGTGGAACGCGAAGCCTCTATCGGTGGTCATATGGCGCAATTCGACAAGACATTCCCCACCCTCGATTGCGCCGCCTGTATCCTGACACCGAAGATGGTGTCGGCGGGTAAGCATCCGAACATCAAACTGATGACCTGGGCTGAAGTGGAGAAGGTTGATGGGTATATCGGAAACTTCAAAGTCACCGTCAGGAAGAAGGCGCGTTATGTCGACCCGACAATCTGCAATAGCTGCGGCGCTTGCTACGAGGCCTGTCCCAGTCATCCAACCCCGGTAAGGCGTCGTTTGATGCTGGGCGACAGAGTCCTCCGCGAGGGAGGCATGTTCGATATCCTCAGCAGAAAGAAACTGGCAAGGGAGAAAGACCTCTCGCTCTTGACTCAGGCTCAGCCGATGCCGGAAGGACGACTTACTCCCGAGGAGGTGGGCAGCTGATGGCAATGACAAAGACAACTCCAGTGGCCGCGAAGGCAGCAGGCCATGAAGAGGACGAGTACTACGACCTGCCGGCTATCGTGAAAAGCATCGTAAAGCGTTACAGCGCCAAACCGACCGCCCTGATCATGATACTGCAGGACGTCCAGCGTCACTATCGCTACTTGCCGGAAGCCGCATTGCGACAGGTGTCGGAGGAGATGAATCTGCCAATGGCGCAGATTTATGGAGTGGCTACCTTTTACCGGGCGTTCAGCCTGAAACCAAAGGGGAAGAACCACGTCTGCGTCTGCACCGGGACCGCGTGCCATGTGCGCCAGGCTTCAGTAATCGTCGACAAACTCGAACGCGAACTCGGTATCAACGCCGGCGAGACAACGCCTGATGGCCAAGTAAGCCTCGAGACCGTCAATTGCCTCGGGGCCTGTGCGCTTGGTCCCCTCGTAACGGCGAACGACGTCTACTATGGCAATATGACCGTCTCCAAAACCGACAAGATGCTATCTGATATCCGTGCCGGGAACCTCAAGGCGGACGAGGAGGACGAGCTATGAACAAGTCACTCAGAATCGGCTCTCCCCGGGAGCTTGAGGCTTGGCGGAATCTGCTGACAACGAACTTCGATCCCAACAAAACAACCATCACAGTTTGTGCCGGCACCGGCTGCCGCGCCTGCGGCTGTAAACCGGTTTACCGTGCGTTCAAGGAAGTGATCGCGAAAGAAGGCATGGCGAAGGAAGTCGAACTCAAAGCCACCGGCTGTCATGGCTTCTGCGAACGAGGCCCACTGGTGGTCATCCGTCCGAGTGGAATCTTCTACCAGCGGGTAAAGCCGGCGGATGTCAAACTGATCTGGGATCAGACAATCATTGGCGGACACACGGTGAAGAAACTCCTTTATCGTGATCCTGCTACTGCTGAGATCATCCAGCAGGAAGTGGAGATACCATTCTACAAGAAACAGAAGCGCCTTATCTTTGAGAAGAACGGTTACATGGACCCCTTCTCGATCGATGATTACATACGCCTCGGCGGCTACGAATCTGTCGTCAAGGCGCTGACCACGATGCAACCGGAACAGATCATCGAGGAGGTCAAGCGTTCCGGCCTGCGGGGACGAGGAGGTGGTGGATTCCTCACGGGGAGAAAATGGGCCAGTTGTCGCAAAGCCCCCGGCACTCCGAAATACATCATCTGCAACGCCGACGAGGGCGATCCCGGCGCGTTCATGGATCGTTCCCTGCTCGAGGGCAATCCGCACGCGGTCATAGAGGGCATGATCATCGGCGCCTATGCCATTGGCGGAAGCGAGGGCTTTGTCTACGTGCGCAACGAATACCCTCTCGCCGTCAAGACCCTCAACAAGGCACTCGCTGATTGTTACGAGTGTGGGCTCCTGGGTGATAACATCCTCGGCAGCGGGTTTTCATTTGATATCGAAATCTCGCGTGGCGGCGGTGCCTTCGTCTGCGGTGAGTCCACGGCACTTATGGCGTCACTCGAGGGCAAAGTGGGAGAGCCGCGCGCCAAGTATATTCACACAGTGGAGCAGGGGCTCTGGGACAAACCTTCGAACCTCAATAATGTCGAGACCTGGGCGAATGTCCCGCTGATCATCGAGCACGGGGCCGACTGGTTTGCTTCGATCGGGACGGAACACTCAAAGGGTACGAAGGTCTTTGCGCTGACCGGAAAGATAAACAACACCGGCCTGGTGGAAGTACCGATGGGAATTACACTGCGCGAAATCCTCTATGACATCGGTGGTGGCGTCCCGGGAAACAAGCGGTTTAAAGCGGTCCAGACCGGCGGACCCTCCGGCGGTACGCTGATCGTCGAAACCAGTCAGCGCGACATCCACGATTCACTGGTCGCGCACGGGGATATCCGCGAGGAGGAAGAAGCCCGCAGCCTGCTTGACCTGCCCGTCGATTTCGATGAACTCACGAGGGCGGGCTCGATGATGGGGTCAGGCGGCATGATCGTCATGGATGAAGATTCCTGCATGGTCGATGTCGCGCGCTACTTCCTCAGCTTCCTGCAGGAGGAAAGCTGTGGCAAGTGCATCCCGTGTCGCGAGGGAATTGCGGTTATGCTCGAAATCCTCAACAAGATTTCTGCAGGCCACGGTACCCTGGCCGACATCGAACAACTCGAACTGTTGTCGCAGGGGATCATCGATACCAGCCTCTGTCAGCTGGGTGGGAGCGCACCCAATCCGGTGCTGTCGACGATTCGCTACTTCAGACAGGAATATATCGCCCACGTCGTGGACAAAACCTGTCCCGCCGGGGTGTGCAAGGAATTGGTCTCTCACGCAATCGATGAGTCGTGCACCGGCTGCCACGCCTGTGTCAAACCGTGCCCCACGAACGCTATCATCGGTGAACCGAAGCAGCTGCACTATATCAAGCAGGATGACTGCATCCAGTGCGGCGCCTGTTTCCAGATCTGTCGCTTCGACTCGATCAAGCGGGTCAAGCGCGGCTCCGGTGATGCACTACAGGAGAAGGCACGCAAGTTGTGGCAATCAGGCGCCGGTAAGAAAACCCCGGCGGCGGTCTAGGAGGAGTCATGAAGAGTCAAAACGGCGATAAACAAGCTCTCGTGACCATTGAGATCGATGGTCAGAAAATCGAAGTAGAGGATGGCTCCTATGTCTTGCAGGCTGCTCAAGCTCTCGGTATAGAGATTCCAACTCTCTGCTACTTTCCCTTCACCACCCCCTATGCCGCCTGCAGAGTTTGCGTGGTAGAAGCTCGCGACGGTAAGGGGTGGTCGAAGGTGGTAACTTCGTGCAACTATCCCGCCTGGGATGGTCTGCAGATTCTCACCGATACACCGCGTGTCTTGAACGCTCGCCGCACGAATCTCGAATTGCTGATGAGTCGCTGCGCCGAGCTGCCGGTCCTCCGGAACCTTGCCGGCAAACTTGGTATCGAAGAACCGCGCTGGGGAACCGGAGAGGATTCCTGCATTCTGTGCGGATTGTGCGTCCGGGTTTGTGAAGAAATCGTTGGTGCCAGTGCTCTCACATTCGCCAGCCGCGGCGGGGCGCGCAATGTCACGACACCATTTCACGAGGTTTCGGACGACTGTATTCTGTGCGGTTCCTGCGCCTCCGTCTGTCCGACAGGCCACATTCGACTGGAAGATCAGGACGGCAAGAAGGTGAACCTGCGCGAACTGCAGCTCGGTCCGAACTCGGCGATCACAATGCCATTCCGCCAGGCCGTACCAAACGTGCCTTACATCAATACCGAGCACTGTATCCATTTCCAGACCGACAACTGCGGGATTTGTGCCGAAGTCTGCCCAAAGGAGTGTATCGACTACGAACAGAAGGATAGCACCGAGGAGTTCGAGGTCGGCGCGATTGTCATGGCTACCGGATTTGCTGACTTCGACCCAACTCCGCTCAAACAATACGGCTACGGTGCACTCCCCAACGTGATCTCATCGATCGAGTTCGAGCGAATGAACAATGCCGCAGGCTCCACCGGTGGCAAGATTCTGATGGAAAATGGTGAGACTCCCGGACGCATCGGCATCCTCCACTGCGTCGGCAGTCGCGATGACGACCATCACAAGTATTGCAGCCGCGTCTGTTGCATGTATGCGTTGAAGTTTGCGCATCTTATCAAAGAGAAAACCGGAGCGGATGTCTACCAGTTCTACATCGATATGCGCTCCTTCGGCAAAGGGTATGAAGAATTCTACCAGCGGATTCTGGATGAGGGCGGCAACGTCATCCGCGGGAAAGGCGCCGAAGTCGTCCCCGCAAGCAACAAGAAGAAGCACGAGGGGCATTTGATCATCAAATGCGAGGATACGCTGATCGGCCGTTACCGCGAAGTCCCGGTGGATATGGTCGTGCTCTGTACAGCTCTGGAGGCGAGGGCGGACGCCAAAGAGATGGCGCGAAAGCTCAATATCTCCACCGGCGCCGATGGCTGGTTCATCGAACAACACCCCAAATTGGGGCCGGTTCAAACCGCCACCGAAGGAGTATTCCTTGCCGGTACCTGCCAGGGCGCAAAGGATATTCCCGACACCGTCGCACAGGGTGGCGCTGCCGCTGCTCAGGCGATGAAGTTGCTCTGCAAGGGTGAAATTATGATGGATGCAACCTACGCCGAGATCCAGGAGGAGTACTGCTCGGGCTGTCGTATCTGCAATGATCTCTGTCCCTACCATGCAATCGAATTCAATGATGAAAAGTGCATCAGCGTCGTCAATTCGGCACTCTGCAAAGCTTGTGGCACCTGTGTTGCCGCATGTCCTGCGGGTGCTATCACCGGTAGGCATTTTACCGACGAACAAATCTACACTCAAATCGAGGGAATGCTGGCATGAGCGGAGAAGCAAAATCCGAATCGAAATTCGAGCCCAAGATCATTGGCTTTCTCTGCAACTGGTGTTCCTACACGGGCGCCGATCTTGCAGGAACGGCCAGACTGCAATACCCCCCGAACATGATGGCGATCAGGGTGATGTGCTCCGGACGGGTCGACCCCGGGTTTATCCTGGATGCCTTCAGCAAAGGCGCCGACGGCGTCCTGGTCTGTGGTTGCCACCCGGGGGATTGCCATTACATCGAGGGTAACTACAAGTGTATGCGCAGAATGCCTCTGACCCAGAAAATCGTAGCCGACTTCGGCATCGATCCCAAACGCGTTCGCCTCGAGTGGGTGTCGGCATCCGAGGGTGCCCGCTTCCAGGAGGTGGTAACGGAGTTTACCGAACAGATTCGAGCGCTGGGCCCCCTGCAATTGCGCGACTACAAGTTTGAGCCGGAAGCAAGGGAGGTACACCATGTCGAAGCCTAAACTCGCGGTCTACTGGGCGGCATCGTGCGGAGGTTGCGATATCGCAATTCTTGACATCGAAACCAAGATACTGGAAGTCGCCGACTTCTTCGATGTCGTCTTCTGGCCCTGTGCGATGGATGTCAAGTATGATGATGTCCGTGCGATGGAAGATAACTCAATTACCCTGACCCTCTTCAATGGCGCCATTCGCACCAGCGAAAACTACGAACTCGCTCAACTGCTGCGACAGAAATCGGTGGTGCTTGTGGCCTTCGGTAGTTGTGCCTCGGAGGGCTGCATCCCCGCGCTGGCGAATCTCTATGACAAAGAGTCAATCCTCGACTATGTCTACTCGCAGTCCCCCTCGCTCGCCGGCGGCAACGGCCTGCGTCCGCAAACAAGCGTGGAAGTGGAAGAGGGAACCATTACGATTCCCGAGTTCTGGAACACCGTGCGCACCCTGCCGCAGGTGGTTGACGTCGACTACATCGTTCCGGGATGCCCACCGCAATCAAACCAGATCGCCGCGGTAATCGACGCAGTGGTGGATATCCTCAAGAATGGAAAGCCGTTGCCACCGAAGGGTACGGTGCTGGGCGCAACTGAGAAAACCTGCTGCGACGAATGCGAACGAAAGAAGGATGTCAAAAAGATCAAGTCTTTCAAACGACCCTTTCAGCAGGTCACCGACCCGGATATCTGCCTGATGGAACAGGGGCTCGTATGCCTCGGTCCCGCTACCCGCGCCGGCTGTGGCGCGAAGTGCGTCAGCGCTGGAATCCCCTGTCGCGGCTGCTATGGCCTGCCTTCAAACGTACGTGATCAGGGCGCCAAGATGGTCTCGGCCCTCGCGAGCGTCATCGACTCATCCGACCCCGGCGAGATCGCGGCGATCATCAGCCGCATCCCCGATCCGACCGGCACCTTCTACCGCTTCAGCCTCGCTGACTCAATGTTGAGGAGGACTCACCGATGAAGAGCGTAGTCATAGATCCAATCACCCGACTCGAGGGTCATGGCAAGATTCACCTCTTTGTGGAGGATGATGGCACGCTGGCCAACTGTTACTTCCAGATCCCCGAACTGCGTGGCTTCGAGAAGTTCTGTCAGGGAAGACCTGTGGAGGAACTCGCGCGCATCACGACACGTATCTGCGGCGTCTGCCCTGATGCGCACCATATGGCATCGGCCAAGGCCGCTGATGCGGTCTATGGCGTTACCATTCCTTCCGCCGCACGCAAACTGCGCGAGCTGATGTACAACGCCTTCTATGCGGGCGATCACACCACGCACTTCTTCGCATTGGGTGGTCCCGATTTTGTCTGCGGTCCCGATGCCCCCAAGGCGGAGCGCAATATCCTGGGCGTCATCGCTAAAGTTGGTGTCGATGCAGGCAAGAAAGTGATCGCACAGCGCGCACGCGGACAACGGATAATCGAGATCATCGGCGGCAAAAAAGTGCACCCGGTAACCTCGGTTCCCGGCGGCCTGACCAAGCGGATCAGTAAGGCGGAGCAGGAGGAAATGATCCAGATCGGCAGGGAGATGGTGGAGTTCGGTCAGTTCACAATCCAGGTGCTGAATGACATCGTCCTGGCCAACCAGGCATACGTCGATCTTATCCTGTCAGACACCTATGCGCACCGAACCTATAACATGGGGCTGGTAGATGAGAACAACAAAGTGACTTTCTATGATGGACGCGTGCGGGTCACCGACCCGAATGGTAAGGAGCACGCTCTCTATGAGCCGAAGGACTATCTTGACTATGTGGCCGAGCACGTTGAACCCTATTCCTATCTCAAGTATCCTTTCCTGAAAAAAGTTGGTTGGAAAGGGTTCGTCGATGGTGTCGATTCAGGCGTATACAAAGCCTCTCCACTCTCACGCTTAAACGTCTCTGATGGTATGGCTACGCCGCTGGCGCAGGCCGAATACGAACGTTTCTACGAGACACTCACTGGTGACCGAACCGGCCAAACCCCGGTCCACTCCACGCTTGCCACACACTGGGCACGCGTGGTCGAATTGATGTTTGCCTGCGAGGCCACCTGCCAACAGGCGCAGGATGATGAGCTAACCTCCGAGGAAATCCTGAATCCGCCCGACGGCATTGTGGGAGAAGGTGTCGGCATCGTGGAGGCACCACGTGGCACACTGACGCATCACTATAAGACCGATCAAAATGGAATCGTGACTGAAGCAAACCTCATCGTAGGGACAACCAACAACAACGCTCCGATTACGATGTCGATCAAAAAGGCCGCCGAAGGATTGATCACGAAAGGTTCCGAGATCACCGACGGCGTTCTGAACCGGATCGAAATGGCGTTCCGCGCATACGACCCGTGCTTTGGCTGTGCCACGCACACGCTCCCAGGTGGTATGCCGCTGGAATTGATTATCCATGATGCCGACACTGGAGAGATCGTCAAAACCGTAAACCGCAATCGCTAGAACGGGAGAACCGAACCTGTGATCGCCCCGGTCCTTGTTCTCTGCCTCGGAAACGAGGTGCTTACCGATGACCGCGTTGGAGTCGTCATTGCCGACCACCTGCGGCAACGCTGGGGCAACCTCGACGAACTGGAAATCGCGTTTGCCGCGCTGGCGGGATTTCGTCTGCTCGAGCTAATGCGGGATCGACGACGCATACTGATCGTCGACTCAATCTGCACCTGTAACGGTGTACCGGGAGAGATTCACTTCTTCGAGCTTGGCGTTCTTACGCCGTCGAAAAATTTGACCACCAGCCATCAAATCAGTCTGCCTGTCGCCGTGGAACTCGGCAAACAACTGGGGATGAATATCTGTGAGCAGATCGACGTGCTCGCCATCGAAGCAGGGGATATCGAAACCCTCTCCGAAACCCTTACACCTCAAGTGGCCGCGGCAGTTCCGGCTGCGCTCAAGCGAATCGATGATTGGATAAGAACTCAATTGGAAGTGAGGAAGCATGTCGGAAAGCGAAGACTGGCCAACGCCAGACCCTGAAGGAAATCCCAAAACTTGCCCCGAGTGTGGCGGGCGCGGCTGGGTCGACAATCGATGCCTGACACCAAACCACTCGCATCTCTGCACTTACTGCAACGGACGCGGGTTTACTGCCGCCGGCAATGACTGCACTGCCTGTCAGGGCACCGGCAACATCAACGTGCGGCTCGAAGATAAGAACCCCTGTCCGCTCTGCCAGGGAGCCGGTGTCTACCCCGTGCCTGAATCGATGAGCATGAAGGAATTCGCCTACAACCCCTCAAATCGAGATCGGTAGCAACTCAACAGCCGCGGCAACAGATCCCTCAGTTACCGAGGGCGTGCCAATCGGAGTTGACAACGAAGTCAGATTCTGGACGTATCAATGATACAATAGATCGACACGCCGTATACGTGACAGAGGATGATGAAATGAGCGAGAATAAGACACGAGCAACCAGGGCAAGCGTCGACGAATTCATTCAAGGTATCGAGAACGAGAATCGTCGCGCGGATGCCGTGCAATTGCTCAAAATTATGAAGGATGTCACGAAGCTGGAGCCGAGGATGTGGGGGCCGAGTATCATCGGCTTCGGCGAAGTCCACTACAAGTATGAAAGCGGTAGAGAAGGGGACTTCTTTCAAGTGGGTTTTTCACCCCGCAAACAGAACCTGGTGCTCTATATCGTGCCGGGGTTCAGTCGCTATCCGGAGCTTCTCCGGGACCTGGGAAGGCACAAGACCGGCAAGTCATGTCTCTATCTCAATAAGCTGGCCGACATTGATCTCACTGTACTGAAGAAGCTGATCAAGCAGTCGACCAGGGATGCCAAATCCCTCTGGAAGTGAGTCCCCGTGACTCTGCACTGGTCGACCACCCACGCGCAAAATCGGCAAACAGAAACGGCAGGAAGCCACATGCGACTTCCTGCCGTGATAGTTCACAAGGCTGCCTGCACTGCAGAGTATTAAGTTCTGTCCCCCGCGCCGAGTCCGGCATCATCAGCTGCATCAATCTTGATCCCCAGCTTCTTGATCAGCTGAGACAGATCAATTCCCGCTGCCTTTGCCTGTTCGATCAACTGGAAGAACATCAGCGGGCCGGTTTTGTTGAATCGTTGTAAGGCGCCTTTACCCTCACCATCACCGCTGTCCACCACGACCAGCTTGTCGATGTTCGCCATCGGTTTGGCGATCTCTCCGAACACCGATCCGGCAGCCTCTACGACCTGCGGCAACACCTTCAGCACTTCCAGCGTGAGCGCCGCTTCGTTAAACTGCTGATACGCCTTCGCCAGCTCAGACACCGAGACAGCTTTGGCGAGTCCCTGGCGCTCAATTACATCAGCTTCCGCCAGACCCGTCGCCTTAATCGCCTCACCCTGACCGATACCCTCAGCTGAGCGCTTATGCTGTTCTGCATCCGCGCGCGCGATAATAGCCGCCTTGTCACCTTCAGCGCGGGAAATCTCGGCTATCTTGTAGCCCTCGGCTTCACGAATCTGCGCATCGGCTTTCGCCTTGGCCGGCACCACAATCAAAGCTTCCTGTGATTTTTTCTCGCGCTCGATCGTTTGCTGCTCCACCCCAATCTGGGCGCGAGCGCGCTCTTCGTCGACCTTCACTTCAGCTACGACTACCTTCTGTCGTTCCTGCGCGGATACAAGCGGACCCGCCTGCTCCGTCACCGCGGTCTGCTTGGCAAGTTCCGCGTCATATTGCTGCTTGGCCACCGAAGTATTCTTCTGCGCCTCTGCCTTAAGTCGCTCATTCTCCTGCGCAACCACTTCTGCCGCACGTTCAGCATCGGTCGAACGTTTCTTGGCCTCCGCCAGCGCCTCCGCCTCACCGATCGCCGCATCACGCTTCACTTCGGCGGTTCTCTTCTTACCGAGAGCCTCGATATAGCCTTGCTGATCGGTGATCGATTGCGGGTTGAATACGTCGATCTGCATTCCAAGTCGCGACAGGTCCTCTGCCGCCTCTCGCAACACCTGTTGCCGGAATGCATCACGGTCCTTGATCAACTGATCTACCGTCAAGGTTCCCACCACACCGCGAAGGTTGGCTTCGAGCGTCTCTCTGGCCACCGCCGAAATCTGTGTCGGCGGCATCCCGAGGAATCGCGAACCGGCAGCCAGCAATGACTGAGCATCCTCCTTGAATCGAATATTGGCGACCGCCTCGACGGTCACCAGCACACCATCGATATTCGGCATGTTCTCCACACGAATCTGTGGCAGGGAAATCTCGGTAAGATCGAGGAACTGAACATCCTCAATGATCGGCTTGCGGATTCGTCCACCGCCGGTTACCACCACAGTGCCGGGCGGCAGGAACTTAACGTTGGATACGTCCATATCTCCCGGCACCGAAGGCTTGACCGCCTTTCTGCCGCTCCGCGCGCCGTAGAAGAATGCTGCCTGGTTCGGGGGTACGCGCACATAAAAGCGCGTGAGTATCTTGACCAGGATGAACAGGGCGACAACTACCGCCAGTATTATTATGGGCCACACCCATTGTGCATCAACGTTCCACACTCTACTATCCTTTCAAAGCTAGCCTGTAAGTGCCAATTTCATCAAAGTGGCTGTGTCTCGGCGCAAAACGTTGTGCAAGCCCACTCACGCACCACGCTTCGTGGCAGAGTCCTCCCGCTTTCATGAGATAGCTCATCTGACTCTATAGTTTTTCAACGGTTACAACATTGCCGGTCTTGCCGATGATCTTGATCGGCGTATTGCGCGGGATCTCGCCTCCATCCGCCGAGCGAGCCAAAAACGTGATCTCCCGTCCGCGTATGATGCAGGCTACCTGACCATAACCATCTCTTGCGATGGCATCGATCAGATTGGCGTTCATTCCCACTACGTCACTGTCGCCGATCGTTGATGTCACCTGGCTGGTATGAAACAGCCGCAGGATCACGTAGCCCGCGCCGCCGACCGCCGCAGCACCAACCAGCCCGGCGAGGGAGGCCGCCAGCATCCCCCAGTCGCTTGTAGCCCGAACCCCAAAGCCAGCGGCACCAAAACCGATCATCAGGAGGGAGATCATCTTGAGACTCAAGATAGCCGGTCCACCACCATCCAGGTCATCGACTGCCAGGTCATGATCGGCATCGGCGCCAAAGATGAAACTGAGGATCAGGATCAGAAAGCCTGCTCCGAAGATCGATACGAACATTATCATTGATTTTTACCTTTCGTGGAATCTCCCCGCCATCTCCTGCCCGTCCGATGATTCGGATCGGAGTTGCCCGTCCGGAAGCCCCTCCTGGAAACCGCAAGCTGTGGCGCGCCAGTCTGTCCCGCAGTAACCGGAATATAGTATAACAAAGGTTTTTTTGTCAATAAAATCGGAGTCGTCGCAACCCGGCACTCGAATCAACCACCGCAAACAGCGCACGGAATCGGTCCGCCGCCGAAGAGGTAGTTTATCACATAGACCGCATCGGTGATGATAAACACGCCATCGCAGTCGACATCTCCCGTCCCGGGATGGTAGGGCGCCGGACCACCGCCAAAGATGTAGTTGACGATGAAAACCGCATCAGTGATCGTCACATCACCCGAAGCGTTGACATCCCCACACTCGATCGCCGCTCCGAAGACGATGTTATCGAAGCGCCACTGAAACGGCGCATTCATGGTTGTGTTGGTGCCATTCGCGAGCACCTGGACCGCGCTCGGCGCAGTACTGGGAATATTGAGAGTGTCCAGCGCTAACACAGTTCCGAAGGGGATGTCGGGATCGATCACCCGGAAGTAGAGCGTACCCAGCTCGCTGCTGGCAGGCGCAACCAGACCGGCCGGCAACACGCTGGTCCAATGGAAGCCCAGCGCATTCTCCGCTGGCAGAAACGTAGTCGGCCCCCAGTAGCCATTCGGCAGGTTCTCAAACTGGTCAATATTGGGCTGAAACGATGTCGGAATGATGCCATCAAACAGCACGGCGTCAAGCTCAGGACGCAGCCAGATCGAGAGGGCCTTGAGCGTGTCGTTGAGAGATATCTGAATCGGAACTGCAATAGAGTCAGGCCAGGGTGGACCGGGCACGATAACCTGCGCCCCGGAGAGCCCAGTGGTCTGTGCGTTCGCCACTCCGCTTGAAAAGCCGACGTTTACAACTGCCAGGTATAGCAAGAGAACCAGTAGCCCCGCAGCCCGGACTGATGCTTCAATGCGTGGATTCTTCACAAACGACCCTCCTGAATGCGCCATGAATGCCGTAGAGTAAATTAGCTACTTTAAAGCGCAGCACAAGTCAGTTGTAGGGCCTTTCGCCAGAATTCAGACCTGAATCTGGGATAACATCCCTGACGAAACAATCACCCCGTTCACTCGAGGTGCTCGCTCCAGCATCCCGATATCTCGCGGGGTTCTGATAGTAACGTGTGCGGCTTGAGTCACAGTCGCACGTTACCCGTGATCGCGCCGCTGGCGCTCTTCCAGTCGAAGTAAACCCTACGCTGCATAGTGACGAACAGGTTCAGGATTGCAGCGGCCGTGGTTGCGTGGTCGGTGATATCGTCACGCAGAAGTTGTCACGCAATTGTGGCCAATCCGCGAAAAACCGTGGGGGTAATCTTGAAAAAAAGTTTAGTGGGGTCAGGCCGCTGAAACGGCGCGCACTCAAGACACGTTGCCGCAACCTGGCGGGGTAGGGGAAGGCGTGGCGTAATGGTAGCTCTGGGGGGGCAACTGAGATCGGAAATTACCCACCGAGGAGGCGGAGCATAAGCTGAAACGCCCCGTCAGTCATTCCCTGCTTTGATTGAAAGTATCCCTCTAAAACTTCCATCGGTTTGTTTGATTGAACCCCGGTACGCCTCCGCACCGGCAATTCCCCTTGAAAAGAACTCCTCTAAGGACATTCGCAGCAGGTGGTGTGGAAAGTGATCCGACAGATGCCCCAACCTGCTTTTCGGCCGCTAACGTCAATAAAATCAGAGGATTTACCCGCCAAAAATATTAGCGAATCGTTAGCGAATTTAGTTGACAAATGTATGTCTTTTTGCTAAATCCCTTCTCGGAGGGAGTTTAGTCCGCTGTAAATCGAGAGTTTCCATCCCCCTCTCTCGATCCGGGCTCTGCTCTCTCCTTTTTAATTTGTCCACTGCTCCCGCGCATAACTGAATCCACTCGCTAACCAGAACTCAAATCCAGCTAACTCTGCCCGGCAGCAATCTATCCCCCACCACTTCCACAGAGGCCCATGTCGACCGCACCTGTCAAATCGCGCTCCCCTGCTTTTGACGCCCAACCCTTTGCTGTTGTCCTATCAAGCAGCTCCTTAGCCATCCTATTTTGGTCGGTTCGTCTGTCGTGAAGTATAACCTGTGCGGTGTCAGAACCTGTCATGAGGTACGAAATTTGTGTTATTTTGTCAAGCTATTTTTACGCCATTAATACTCGTCAAAGGATAACGAGCGTGCTTCGTCCCGCTGATCCCGGCCACCCACCAGCCATCCTCATATTCCAAACGCGGCTGCTCAAGGGTGACGCGGTCAGGGCCGGACCCGTCTAAGGTGATGTCCAGCAGTAGCTTGTCCCCACTTTTCTTGGCGAAGTCTATCGTGGCGAATACGATGAATGTGTCGAGTTCACGGTTGTTGCCAATGCGAGAGAGCAATTCCTGGTTCTTCATCAACCACTCCTGTTCGTCGTAGTCGATGTAGCGCTCCAGTTTCTGACGCACCTGTGACAACCCCGCCATCAACTCATCCCCCAACATGAACTCGGTGATCATTCCGGCGAGCAGAATCGTCAACGCCTCGGAGCGCGTGAAATGAAGCGGCTCCTGGACTCGTTCGACCAGCCGATACCCCTTCAGTTCGTCATCGTAGTAGACCGGCTCGCCGGCTTTGTCGAGCGAGTTGATATAGCGATAAACGGTTCTCTTGGTGATCCCCCCGCATAACTCCTGGATTTCTTCGACGGTAAGCTTCTGGCGGGTGTTTAGAAGATTTCGGATCAAGAGCAGATGATCAAACTTCGACATCTAATCCTCTCTTACGGGTTAGTCCCCCTTTTGATGTGAGTATAGAGAGTTGTAGCCTATAATGCCAGTAATAATAGGCTGAAATACCAGGGAACCACCTCCGTCGGTTCATCACTCATCGAGCCTGAAGGGGGCGGCAGTGAATCATCGGGACATCCGCCGGGGCAGGGGGGATTACCATCCTCGGCCGCGACATGCTGGAGTCCCGGATCGACAAGATTCAAGTGAATCAGCGCCAGCGCACACAGCAGGAAAATCGAGATGGTGCGAATAACGCTCGAGCGAATGGTGAATGCTTCAGCTTTCCGCGCATCGGAGCTTAAGATTCTGCGCATAGTGACTCCTCCTATGAGTTTGCCTGACCACCAGCAGTGGCCGTTGTTGCGACCGCCCGGCGGGGGTCGCGTCTGTCTCACAGGGGGCTAAATCACATCTTGTGCCGCTGTCGGGCGTTCCTCTAAGGCACAGCGTAACAACCAGTTACAAGGACGCTGCGGGGAATGTCCTTAAGCAGGCGTCGTGCTTCGCGCCGAAATCAGCGAAATTTCGTGGGTCAGTTTGGAGTGGATTCTCGGAGTCGATTGTGGGACAACAAAAAAGCGATTCGCTGCAGATGAACGAATCGCCGTGGGGCAAAGCCTGAAGTGAGTGATCAGCTAGTTGGGCTTGAAATCATCAACCTGAATTTTCAGTTTGGTCAGCTTGGATCGAAGCGTGGATGGGGCAGATTTGAGAATGCGACCGGCGGCCGTGACGTTTCCACGCGTCCGCTTCAATGCGGCGGTGATATGCTCCCGTTCCGCCCGCAGTAGAAACTCATCCAGCGAAACCGCACCGATATCACCATCGTGGTGGCGTGCGATATCAGGCTTGAGCAGATCGATATCAAGACGATTGCCATCGCGTAGAATCAAGACCCGTTCGATCTCGTTGCGAAGCTCACGCACATTTCCGGGCCATTGATAATTCTGAAGTGCGTTGATAAATCGGGAAGTGTAGCTGAGCGAGGGGCCACCCCCCGGCAGAATCGAAATCAAGTGTCGCACCAGTGGCTCTATGTCGCCCGGTCGTTGGCGCAAGGGCGGGACATTAATGACAAAGGCGGATATCCGGAAGAAAAGGTCCTCCCGGAACTTCTTGCGCTCAGCCAGCTTCACCAGGTCGGCATTTGTCGCGCAGATCAGCCGGAAATCGACATTGATCGGCGTCGTGCATCCAGTGCGCGTGATCTTCTTACTGTCTAACACATCGAGCAGGGCCGCCTGCATCTCCGGTGGGAGTTCGGCAATCTCGTCCAGGAACAACGTGCCACCGTCGGCCCGTTCGATCCTCCCTTCGCGCGCACCAACACCGGTGAATGCACTCTGCGCCACGCCGAATAACTCCGCCAGCCCGTTGCTCCCCTGGAGGTGTGAACAGTTCAGGCTGATGAACGGCCCGTCGGAACGCCTGCTCTGGTTGTGGATCGCCTCAGCCAGCAAACCTTTACCGGTTCCGCTTTCACCGCGCAGGAGGACGTGCGTGTCGAAGGCCGCCACCTTGGGTAGCTGTGAAAGCACGCCTCGCGATTTCGAGTCGACGGCGAGGAACCCCACCGAGGCACCCATGCTATCGAGCTTCTCCACCGCGTGCGTGCGTTCGGCGCTGCTCTTGCGAATGCCCCGAGCCATATCGATCGCAACCGCCATGAATTGCGCCAATGCCTCGATGACCCGATAGTTCTCTTTGCCGTATAGCGCAGGCAGGCTTCGATGGTCGAGATAAAGCGCACCGAGCAGCTTGCCGCGTGTCATCAATGGCACGCAGGCGATTGAAACAATACTATGTATCTTGACACTGCGGAACTCCCGCGTCAGTTCGTCTCGTTGCGCGTCGTGTATGATCAAGCCCTGCCGCTCCTCCAGCGTCCGCTTGATCGTGCTATGACTAATCGTGAGGATGTCACGCTCCGATACTTCGTCGCATGCATGACTTACTTCGATCTTCAGCGCCGATACGTCGGAGTGGGTCAAAACGATTGCACCACGTTCCGAACCGGTCAGGTTTACTGCCTGTCGCAGCAGCATCTCAAGCGTCTTGCGATAGTTGTGCACCGAAGTCAGAATGTCGCCCACTTCACGAAGCAAATCGATGTTGGATCCCTCCGGTCCGATCATCTCGCGAAGTTGTGCCGTCTCAGCCTCGATCTGAGCATTGAGCCACCCATTGTCGAGCGGCTCCGCGAGGATTCTGGCGTGGTTGAGAACTCCCTGAGCCCGCGGAAATTTCCCTAACTCCTTATACTCGCGGATCAAACGCAATGCTGCCACCGCCGCGTGGTAACGTGCCTCAGCACGACCCAACTGATCGATCGCGAGCTTGAGTTGATTGATCCGGTAACGCGGCTCGGCATCCGCTTTGCCACTGAGCGATCGAATCAGGTAGTAGAGGCCGGCATAGCGTGGCGCCCGCTTCTTTCGACAAATCCGCCAGATCGCTTTGCTGACTGAACGTAGCCTGAATGCTTCCTTCCCATAACCGAACTCCGCCATGAGAAAGAGCGCTTCGGAGTACTCAAGCGCACGCGACTTCTCGGCAGCGGTCTCGAGCAATTCGCGCGCACGATCCATATCCAGTTCACCCGATTCAGCGGCTTCGAGCCAGAGCGTATGCAGTCTTTCGTGCAGCTTGAGACGCGGGTCAACGCTGTTGGTGATCAATTCTCTCAGCGTCTCCAGGTCACGCCGCAGCGCCACCAGATCACCGCCCCAGCGTTCGGCACGCGTCAAGTACATCACCGCACTCGATCGGTAAAACCCCGCACCACTTACGCGAGCCGCTTCCTCAGCCAGGCGCAGGTGACGCAATGCTGTCCTGATCTGACCCTTTGCCAGGTAAACCTGACCCAGGTTTGAATTGTAGATCATCCTGGCTGCCGGGTCACCCCAGCGTCGCGTCTTGTCGTACACATTCTCAGCTTCCGCCAGGGCGCGCTGGAAATCGGATGACGCGACATAGGATGCGACCAACCCTTGATGGGCGAACACCTGTCGCCCCCAGTTATGGTCACCCGGCGGCACGGCCAATGCCCGCTTGTATGCCCTGATCGCGGCACCAAAGTGGCTCTGATCGCCAAGCGCGAGGCCGAGGTTCGTGTAGAGCGAGAATTGAATCTCCTCGCTCGGCAGAAAACGATGGCTCTCCAGAAAATGGGTCAGGAACTTTACCGCCTCGCGATACTTTCCCTGGCTCCACAAGATCGCCGCGAATGAATTGGCCAGCGGCTTTGAAGCAAAATCGTGGCCGTTGCGCTCCGCATACTCAAAGAGCTTCCATGCACTGGCCGCAACACGCCTGCCACCCCTGATCATGAAGCGTGACCAGATAAGCTTATTGAGCGCCTTCAGGCGCAAGCGATCGTCTCCACTCTGTCGTGCAACCCGCACAGCCCACAACGCTGCCTCGCGTGCCTGCGTCGGACTCTTTCCCTGAGAGTGGATGCTGGAGACTTCGCAGATCAGTTGCACAGCTTTCCAGGGATGCAGTTTCTTGTAGTCCAATGCCTGTCGAAGATAGTCGCGCCCTTCATTAGCGCGGCCAATGGCGAGGCAAAGATATCCAAGCTTTGAATGTACTGCCGAGCGCGTTTTCTCCGGGAGTTGAGCGAATTCTGGTGAAGCAACGATACTCTTAAGGATCAGGAACGCCTTGTAGTGGCCCTTGCGAAGCTTGAGTCGCAATGCAGCCTTGACGCGAAGATTTAGCGGTTGCCGCCCCGCAACCGCCTGCGAGAGTTCCGGTGAAAGGCCGAAACGGGCGTAAGTCCCGAATACCTTCCGCTCAGGCACTTGCACACGCCAACTGTAGCCGCTGCGCTCGATGGTTGCCGAATCGATAATTTCCCGAAGCAGTCGCATCAATGTGACGCTCCCACTGCGCCAGTTCTTTCTGATGTCGCGGAACAACTCAAGATCGAGTCCGAGGATATCAATATCGTTCGCGACCGCCTCTGCCAATCCGCTCCGCCTGAGGCCCTCGTCGCGACTGAGCCGGGCTGCTGAGGTTCTAACGAGCGACCACAAGACATCACGCTTGTATGCTTCAAAATCCCAGCCAAAAGTCTTCGCGTACTGCTCGATCAGACTGCCGAGCCAGAGGGGCCGCTCCTGGTAGCGTGGCTCCAACAGAGCATTGATAAGCGGGACCAGGCCGGCGAAGCGGGCATCGACCGATTTAGCGCTCACCAGGTGGGTGCTCTCACGACCCAACTGCTGGCTGATCGCGAAACTCAGGCTGGTGTCATACGCCCTTCCCGGCTGCACCAGCTTACTGAGCATCACACCCAGCGAGTAAAAATCTGATTGTGGTAACAGCAGCCGTTCGGTAATCACTTCGGGAGCAATATGCCCTATGGTTCCGGTAATCTCGCCCTGTGCGTGGGTCGCGGTGGGCGTGATGAAGTCGAGGTCGGCAAGAAGAACACGGCATGCTCCACCGCGGCGGGTTACCAGAAAATTGCTGCTGCGCAAGTCAGTATGGACGAGGCCAAGCCCATGAATGAAGTCCACCGCCGAAAAGAGCTGGTAAACCACCTGCGGCAAAGAATCGGCAAGGTGATCAGTAGTGAGCTCTTCGGCATCCTCAATGTAGTCGCGCAGTAACGACACCGGTTCGTTGCCTGACAACATACTGGTTGGATTGAGAATATTGTTGTGCCGGATATCACGCGTGCGGTGGAAAACTGATTTAAGCAGCGAGTTGGCTTCTGCAAGCGCATCGCCACCCGACGCGCTGGAGCGCTTCAGAACTATTCTCCGCGCGCTCCCGGGCCATTGAGCAAGCCAGGTTTCGACAAGCTCGTTTTTGCCGATCCGTTCAAGGAACAAGAGACTTTGGCGATCGAGCAACTTAAACCTCTGAGTTTTGTCATTCGAGGAGAATTGGCTGGATCTCTGAGGCAGGGAATACCCGGGCTGCCTCCCCTGAGACCCGGCTCCTAACATAGCATTTTATTCTGGCCGGAAACAAGCGATTATTGGTTTCCTCGACCATTGTGGACTCTCGCAAAGAGTATCTTCACTCTCTGGTCTTTACCCTCATGTTCTTACCCTTATCTCTTCATTCTCATCTCTGGATTCTCATCTCTCTATTCTCATCTCTCTATTCTCTCATCTCCACCCCCCTTGTCCCCATCCCCTGACAATGTAAGGGGGGATACTGTCATCTAGTGTCAGGCGAAATCGCGTCTTGACGAGTCCGCCAATCGGCTGTAGATTGCCTGTGTAGATTACTTAGATAGTCCTTGAGTTAATCTTGTGGATCTCTTCACAAAAGCTGTCAGGCGCAACCCACCTTCACGTCCCGCAGCTGATAGGGGTGAATGAATAATGCGAATCAAGCCAGCCCTGATCGTACTCTCCGTAATGATCACTATCCTCGGCTTCGCAATCGGCAACGCAGCAACTTCAGATTTCAATGCGTTCGATTGGAGCAATGCCAAGCCCGAGGATATCGAACAGTTTAAGGCAGTTCGAAGTGCATATTTCCAGGCTCACGCTGCAGAACTAACCAGTGAAGCGCAGGAGTCCGCGCCGCAAAACGAGAAACTTGACGGCAATCAGGCCGATTTTGACGTACGCTTCTACGGTATCCACCTCGACCTCGATTTCTCCGGCCAATCTGTTTCCGGCTTCGTAGACTACCGAATCCAATCACTGGTGGCATCGTTGTCGAGCGTGGATCTCAATCTGAGAAACGAACTATCGGTCGATTCGGTCATCGTCGCCGGCGTGAGCGCGACCTTCACTCATAACAACCATCTTCTGCACATCACACTGCCGTCGAGTTACTCGGACGGCGCGATCGTCGAGATGCAGGTGCACTACCATGGGGTGCCTTACTACGATGGCAACGCCGGACTTACATATACCTCTGAATTCGGCACCCAGCTTTGCTGGACCAAGGCAACGCCGCATCGTTCGCGCCATTGGTGGCCATGCAAAGACTTTCCGAGCGACAAACCTGATTCGGTCGACCTGTTCCTGGAATTCCCGGATCAATATGATGTCGCCACCAACGGCCTCTTGATC
>JBECKX010000047.1:0-14058 GCA_040235515.1 Candidatus Zixiibacteriota bacterium | reverse complement strand
CCCAGTAAGTGTCGTTCTGCTGACGGTAAGTCTGCTGCATCGTGTAGATCTGCTTCAGGATCTGCTTTGCTTCAGACTGCTTTGACTTGGTTGTCGCGCGCATGAATCGCGGAATCGCCAAGGCAGCAAGTACGCCGATGATCACGACCACGATCATCAACTCGATAAGTGTGAAGCCCTTCTGGCCTCTCTGGAAATTGCGGAACATGTTAACCTCCTGACAGGATGCATTAACTGAGAAGTATCCCTTTTTCATCATGTCGTCATAGAAAGGTTCTGAATTGACAAGATTCTCGAATCATGCCGGTGGGCGCGTGATTGCGGCCCTAAGTTGCTGTTCGGCAACGTAGTTAACGAGTTGGCTTGATAATACGGGCTGCGGTTCATAGCTGGCTGTGATTGGCAACCGGCTACCGGGAATCCGATGGATTCAAGCCTGCGGGCTAATCCGCAGCGTCATCTTTACCGGGCACTACTTTCAGGTCACCCAGGTGATCGATGGTCCACTGATCTTCGGTGGGATCGTCATCGAGGATACCACTGGTTGCCGTCGCCAGAAAGGTTGTCGAGGTTCCGGTGATCGTATAGGTATAGCGTGCCGGAAGCTGGATATCGACCCAGATCTCAGCGAAAGCAGTCGGATCGCCCGCATAGGCAACCTGGCCACCCGGAGGAATCCAGTAGGTCTGGTTCTGCTGGAAGTAGGTTTGTTCGTTGTTATGAATCTGCTTCAGAACCAGCTTGGCTTCAGACTGCTTACTCTTGGTGGCTACCGCGATAAACTTCGGGATCGCCATAGCGGCAAGGATACCGATGATCACGACCACAATCATCAACTCAATGAGTGTGAACCCACGTTCATTTTGCCTGTGTTCAAGTTTCATTGTCGTTGTTACTGACATCGTTACTCCTTGTCTCTCTCTCCCAACAATAGCAAGCCGAGTGCCAGAATCAGTCTGCGGTTTAATTGGAGCGGCGGTAACGGGTTAGCTGTCAGCATCGAGAGATGCTCAACCTTTGCACATGTGAGTTTGTTGACAACTGCGATAGCCGCCTTGCAAATTGCAATAGTGGCGGTTGGTTCTAGTCGTTGCCATCCGCCTTCTTCAAACCATATCGGTCGATTTTACGATAGAGCGTTGAAGCATCGATCCCGAGCAGCTTCGCGGCCTTGGTTTTCTGCCAGTTGGTCTGGTTGAGAATCCAGTAGATGTAAGCCTTCTCGATAGATTCCAAAGTGGGGTTTCCACCCGTTACTTCAGGCTCAGGAGAAGTTGAAGCGCTCTTCTGCAGTTTGGCCGGAAAATCGCCCGGCTGGATCGTGTCGCCTTTCGAGAGCAGATAGGCGCGGGTCAGGGTGTTCTCCAGTTCGCGGACGTTGCCGGGCCACTCTGCTTCGCAGATCAGTTTGAGCGCGGCATCGGATAGCTGTTTGCGGGCGCCGTCGTGTCGCGCCGCCATCTGGCTCAGGAAATGGTCGGCCAGCAACGGGATATCCTCGCGCCTCTCGGCAAGCGACGGGAGGTTGATCGGCAACACATTGAGCCGGTAGAAGAGGTCTGCCCGGAAGCGGTTGGCGCGGACATCCTCTTCGAGGTTCGCGTTGGTCGCGGCGACCAGGCGCACGTCCACCTTGACCGGTGTGGTTGAGCCGACCGGAGTGAATTCGTTCGACTCGAGAACACGCAGCAGCTTCACCTGTAATGCCGGGGTAAGGTTGCCAATCTCATCGAGGAAAAGCACGCCGCCATCGGCTACCTGGAACATCCCCTCTTTATCTTTAATCGCTCCGGTAAATGAGCCCTTCTTATGGCCGAACAGCTCCGATTCGAGCAGCAGTTCCGGTATCGCGCCGCAGTTGATTGCGACAAAGGGCTGTTCCGCCCTATCGGAATGCGTATGTACCGCACGGGCGATCAGGTCCTTGCCGGTGCCGCTTTCGCCGAGGATCAGGACGGTTGAGTCACTGGCGGCGATCTGTGCAACCAGCTCTTTCAGCTTGACGACGCACTCGGTTTCACCGATGAAGTTGTCGAGGCTGGAGCGCCCCGAGAGTTTATCTTTGAGGATCTTATTCTCGCGGCGAATCTCGGCGTTTTCCAGGATATTCTTTATGACATGTTTTATCTCGTCGACTTTGAACGGCTTGGTGATGTAGTCATCGGCGCCACGTTTGAGGGCGTCGACGGCGGAATCGACCGAGGCAAAGGCTGTCATCACCACGAAGTGAAGATCGCGGTGTTGTTTTTTCGACTCCGTCAGCAATTCGATGCCTGACATTTCGGGCATCATGATGTCGGTGATCACGAGATCGGGTGGCTGAGCGTTGATCCGCTCAAATGCCTCCTCCCCGGACTGCGCGGTGCTGACGCTGTACCCCTCTTTTTTGAGCATAATTTCCATGAAGTTGCACATCGACTCTTCGTCGTCCACAACCAGTATGCGAGGAGTTTTCACGGATTCTTTCGCTGCTGCTTTCGGTGATTCCAGTACCATTTCATATCTGAAATCGGCAGGTTTTGTAAGTTCCTTGACCGGATAGGGCTACGCGGCGGCGGACTTGATTGACAGTGGACTTCATTGTTCTATATTTGCAGCGCCAGAATGATCAACTCCTTTCCATTTTGAGACGTAGTGTTGTTATGCAAGAGCCACGAACCGAGATATTGAAGAAACTGAACGACGCTCTCAGCGAGCAGATTCGTCCCGACTCGTTCCCGTTGGCGATTCGGATGTGCAAGAGTGACGCTGAGTTGCCTGAGCGGGTCAAGCGACCGCTGAAGGATTTGGGGTTTCAAGCGGCGATCTGTCAAGGCATCGCGATGGCGCGCAAGTATGGCTGGGTGTTGGCGCTTGGCCGGGAGGATATCTCTTGTCCCCTGGCGAAGACGGCGTTCGGATTTGAGCCGCTGGTGGAGCATTTTACTTCGGGCTGTTGCTGTGAAGGGATGTACACCGAGACCGCGGCGGCGGGGGCACGCACGGAGGCTGAACTGCCGAAGTTCAGTTTTCGGGAGTACCGCTATTTTCTGGTCGCGCCGCTGCACCGAACCACTTTTGAACCGCATGTTATCCTGCTTTATGGCAACTCCGCACAGGTGATGCGGCTCTTGGCGGGATCGCTGTGGAGGGAGGGTGGCTATCTCGAGTCGCGATTCTCGCCGCGCCTCGACTGCGCCGACATCTGCATCGAGACGATGCAGACCGGCAAACCGAATCTGATCCTCCCCTGCTACGGTGACAGGCTGTTTGCACAGACGCAGGATCATGAGATGGCTTATGCGTTCCCATGGGGACATGCTGAGGAGTTGATCGCCGGGTTGGACGGGACGCTCAAAGGTGGCGTGCGCTACCCGATTCCCAACTACCTGCGTTTCACCGCTGAATTCCCGGAAAAGTATCGTGAACTTGAGAACTATTGGAGTGAAGAGCGTGAGCAATCGGCTGACGAATGAAGAGATTTTGCGGCAGCTAAGGGAAGCAGTCGAGGGTGACGCCGCGGGGGAGCGGGTGCAGTTGACCGCCGTGAAATTGCTGAAGGAGAACTTCGATTATTTCGACTGGGTCGGGATCTACAATCTGGAGACCCCAAATGAGCTGGTGCTGGGGCCTTTCCTTGGCAAGCCGTCGCCGCATGTCCGTATCCCGGTCGGCAAGGGTATCTGTGGCGCTGCGGTGAGCCAGGAGCAGACGGTGATAGTTGATGATGTCAACGCCGATCCGCGTTATCTCGCCTGTTCGATTGAGACTAAGTCTGAGATTGTGGTACCCATCTTTAAGGATGGCAAGGTAGTGGGAGAGATCGATATCGATTCGCATACGCCGGCTGCGTTCAAGCAGGAGGATCGCGTATTTCTTGAGCAGGTGGCGGAGATCCTGGCGGAATCGTATTGAGTGTTGAAGAGTCGCGTTGTTCTGATGAGGACAAAATGAGATGAAGTCGCCGGTAGTAGTGTTCGCGGTTTACAGAGTGGCGATCGAGAATCAGCCTGCGTTCATGAAGGTTGTTCGCGAGAAGCTGGAGTTTTTCCATAAGATGAGATACCGCACGGATCGCGAACCGATACTGCTGCGTTCACGAGTTAATCCTGAGATTATCATTGATGTGTTCGAGTGGGCCTCGGAGGAAGCGATCGAACGGGCGCACCACGATGTCGAGGTCCGCAAGCGCTGGGACCGGATGGAGAAGCTCTGGATTGAGGGTGGAATTCCGCTGGGGAAGCTGCCGGAGGCGGAGCAACCATTCGCGAACTTCGAGCCGATTGACCACACCCGCTGAGACTTCAACCCGCGCCGCTAACCTTTTAAAATTACGAGAGTTACACGCCCGCTAATTCCCTTGACTCGCGTGTACGCGACCGTATAATAACGGGGGTGTCGGGGCTCACCCAGGGGCGTTTGTCGCGAGAGGAGCTTGATTTTCATGTCTGGTGCACCCAACAATACATACGATGTTGTCATCATTGGCGGCGGCATTATTGGCGCTTCGATAGCCTACCATCTGGCCAAGAAGAAATTCGGCAAGATTGCTGTCATAGAGAAAGATCAGTATCTCGGTAACGGCGCGACCGCCAAATGCGCCGGTGGGATCAGAGCGCAGTTCAGCTCCGAGATCAACGTGAGGATGTCAATGCTCTCGGAGGAGCGGTTTGAGATTTTCACGGAAGAGACGGGGGCGGAGGTTCAATTCGAGCAGGTGGGGTATCTGTTCCTGTTATCGAACGAGAGTCAGGTCGCAAGCTTCAAGAAGCAATATGAGATGTGGCAGCGACTGGGGCATCCGTGCGAGTGGATGAGCAAAGAGGATATCGCTGAAATGGTCCCCGCGGTTGACGCGACAAATGTGGTGGCGGGAACTTTCTCACGCAAGGATGGGATCGGTGATCCGCATCAATTCACGCAGGGCTATGTCAGTGCAGCGCGGAGTCTCGGAGTAAAGTTTATCCTTGAGACTGAGGCGACGGGAATCACGCACTCCGGCGATATTCTGACCGGCGTGAAGACGACGAAGGGAGATTTCGCCACCGAGTGTGTGGTCAACGCGGCCGGGCCGCACTCCCCTATCGTGGCATCGTGGCTGGACGTGGAGCTGCCGATCAAGGCATACAAACGTCAGATCGTGACTACGGCGCCGCTTGATTTCATCGACGAGTCATTCCCGATGGTTGTAGATGTCAACTCGGGGCTTTACACACACAAGGAGTCGGGCGGGCTGCTGCTGGGCTGGGCTGACCCTGACCAAGCGGAAGGGTTTGATGAATCGGCGCACCCGGACTACACCGATGCGATCTTGATGAAGGGGCTCGATTTGATTCCGCAGCTTGAGACTGCCGAAGTGAAGACGGCGTGGGGCGGGCTGTATGATACCACCCCGGATCATCTGGCGATCCTGGGCGCGGCCGACGGCTATGAGAAGTTTTATCAGGCTAACGGTTTTTCCGGGCATGGATTTATGCATGCCCCGGCGGTGGGAATTGTTATCTCCGAATTGATCGCCGGCGAGACGCCGTCGATTGATATCTCGCCACTTTCACTCGAACGTTTCCTGAAAGAAGCGCCGGCGACGACCGAGCACACGGTCATCTAGCCGCGCGACGAAGTAGAGAGACAGCTAAGTCGGAACCACGATTGTAAAACAGATATGCGATACTCAGAGATTTCACGACGCGCTATTTTATTGTCGCTGCTGCTTACGATTGGAATCGGCGCAGCGCTGCTGACACCTGCCAGAGGCGAGGCGGCCTCCTCACCACCACCTGAAATTATTGAAGTAACCGCCACCCTGCCTGATTCAAGTTTGCGGATGTTTGGCTACCTGGTTCTTCCGCCCAAGCTCTACACGAAGGTCAAGCCGCCACTTGTGGTGATGCTGCACCAGTTCGGTGAGGACCATCAAGCGTGGAAGAAGCTGTGGGAGGCGGTCTATCCGAGTGGCATCGCCGTACTGGCGCTGGATATGCGCGGGCATGGGAACTCAACCTTTGATGTGAAGCGCAATCAGCGGCGTCCCCCGAATACTTTCTATGAGGGTGAATTCCTCAAATATCCTGATGATGTCAAGTTCTTCGTCGACACCTGTGTTGCGATGTATGGCGACAGGGTTGACGCTTCAAAGATCGCGGTGGTTGGCGCATCGATCGGGGCCAATACCGGGTTGCTCTATGCGTTGAAGGAACCGCGCGTAGAGTATCTTGCCATGATCTCCCCCGGCCTCGATTACCGCGGGCTGGAACTGGCTCCCGCGATGCTGAAGGTCGATGACCTCGATATATTTATCGCGACGGCCGATCAGGATATTTACTCATACACCAGCGTTGATCTGCTGACCGATTTCTTCGCCGACAAGGTCGATTACGAGATCTACTCGGCAATGCATCACGGGAACAGGCTGCTCAACACCAATGTTGATTTGCTGCGCCGGATCGTGCATGACCTGGTCGTGCATCTGCGACCCGATATCCCCCTGCTTGACTGATTTTACTGAACGTTGACGAATTAGCGCTACGGGGTGCTCTACGATTTGCTGCGGGCGGATTGCCGATTGCCGCGCGGACCATCCACGATGAGTATCACGAGGAAGCAGACCAGGGTTGCTGCCAGTCCGATGCCCAGGTACTGCAGGGTTGCCGAGGAGAAAAGGGACTCGAACATTCCGCCATTGTTGACAGAATAAGTAGCAGCGGTATCCACCAGGTTGCGTGAACCGCCGAGCAGGTTTCTGATACCGGCCCAGATTATCGCTCCGAAGGCGCCGCTTAGTATCAGGGCCAGGCCGATCATATAGGCCAGTTTGGTTCCGGTAAACGACACGGGGAGTCGCTCGAGCAACTTCTCGGTGAAGTCTTGCGGGAGCGCTGAGGTCTCCATCAGGGTAGCGGCTTCAACTCGGGCGGGATGTGCCAGAGCGACCGCGCAATCGGGACAGCGGTCGAGGTGCTCGCGCACTTCTTCCATCATCTCGCCGGGAAGGTCACCATTCAGGAACTGCGGAATCTTCCAGCGCATATCGGTACAGCGGCTCACAGCAATTCCTCCGGTTTATACTTCCCCGACAGCACTTCCTTGAGCGCGCGTTTACCCCGATGCAGGTAGGTCTTTACGGTACCCATCGGGATTTTCATCATCTCCGCGATTTCTACATATCCAACCCCACGCAGGTAGAAGAGGCGGAGCGCGGTCTCATAATGAGGGGGCAACTGCGAGAGGGCTTTATCTACAACCTGCGAACAGAAGAGGCTCTGGTAGGCCACGTCGGGTCGCGTTGAGTGATCGGCGGCAAGGTATTCGGCTTCGGTCAGGGAAACCTGGTCGAGCCGTTTTCTGGCTCGTTCCGCCAGTGCGACATTCACGGCGATGCGATAGAGCCAGCTTGAGAATTTGGCATCCCCGCGAAAAGAGCCGAGATTCCGGTAGGCGCGGTTGAAGGCCTCGTAGGTCAACTCCTCCGCGCGCGGGGCATCATCCACTATGCGGTAGATCAGAGCGAAGACGCGATCCTTGTAGGTATCGGTCAGTTTGGTCAGTGCGTAGCGTTCACCGAGCCTGGCGCGCTCTGTCAGTTCCCGATCGTTGTCAACAATTGCGTTGCTCATGACCATATAGACTGGATTCGACGGAAAAAAGTTGCATCTATTGAAACAAATCTGCGGGGATGCCTGTCAAATCAACTGAGAAACGGAAATTTGACTCCTGGCATATAGAGGTGAAAGATGTGGCGTTTAGATTTGACCGATGTCTTCGGGATGCTGACCGGCATAATCCTCGGTTTGGGCTTTTTCGCCCTGGTCGCCTTCATGGTTTATCTGTTTATCTACAAGCGCATCCAGATGCGGCACCAGATGCGGCTGGAGCTGATCAAACAGGGCAAGGACCTTCCCGCAGAGTACGAGCGCTATGGCAGTTTGAAAGCGGGGATTATCCTCGCAGGCATCGGATTGGGTTTGCTACTGGCGTTCTGGCTTGAGGCGGGATATCACAGGGGTTACCTGGGAGCTGAAGTGATGTTTGGCTTGATTCCCCTCTTTGTCGGCATCGGCTTGATCGTCTTCCATTTCGTGGCGAGGCGGGGTTACAACGGAGAGATGTTTCAGTCACTCTCTTCAGAATCGCTCTCGTCGGAGTCGCTTGATTCCTGAAGATCGATCATCGTGGTATCGTCGACGTAGGTAGTCGACTTTGCTTCTTCGAGCCTGAGCATCCGGCTGAGGACATCACGGATTCGCAGGCTTCCCTCTTCTATCGATTGCAGACGGCGGATGACATCCTCCGGGAGTTCTTCCGCCCTCATCAGCAGCAATTGAACATTCCCCAGCACAGCGGTAAGCGGGTTGTTGATCTCATGATTAAGCGTCGCGGTAGTCTCACGGACGGCCTCGAGGCGGGCGGCGCCGAGCTGGGTAGCCTGCCCGTAGACTTTCTTAAGCGCTTCAGCGATGACTTCAATGAACTCTTCTTCGAGCGCGATGTTGCGATTGCCATTGCAGATACCGGAGACAGCACCCAGACTCTTGTTGCCTTGCTTGATCATGTAGGAAAACACTGATTTCTCTCCATCGTGATTGAGGGTGGAGTAGAGATTGTGAAGACCGAATTTACTGCGGAGGGAGTCGATCATGCGTTGTTCCAGATTCCGCAGCAGGTCACCGAGATCCTGATCCCCGCTTCTGATCTCCAGGATAGGTTTACCCTTAGCGTCGAGCAATACCACCGCGGCTGCTTCGACACCGAGAGCGGCCGATGCCGCATCGAGGGCCTCGCGCAACTGTTCGACGGCCTCAGCGGGATTTGCCGGTGCGGTGATAAACTTCCGCAGAGAGTTGTATTTCTGGTCTTCAGGCGTACTCATAGTTATTCTCTGCCCTCTTTAGCGCAAATGGCATGCCGCAATCGGGTGACGCGGTTGAGTTGGGCGATCAGAATTAGGACTCCCGCAGCGCGCTTTAAGATGTTGTAACATAGCGACTTGCTCGCAAGGTGTAAAGTGCAGTACGAGGGGAATATAGCATATCGAGGCAACTGCCACAACTTGCTATGCAGTGACATTCATAGATTTTGCAGTAGCAGCAATGGAAATTGCGAGGGTGGCGTCGGCGGTGCCGCTACGCCGAGCAACTGCGCAGAGGGACTTGACGTATACTTTTTGTTGACAAATGCCGCTGTGGCACTAATTTACGGGTTTTTCTCGGAGGCGGAATGTCGGAAGATATCAGGTGTGAATGTGGTTTATTCGGGATTGTCGGTACTGAATCGGCTGCTGAACTGACCTATTTCGGGCTCTATGCCTTGCAGCACCGAGGCCAGGAAGCGGCCGGTATCGTGACATCAGACGGCGAGCGCTTCCACGAGCGTCGCGGTCAGGGTGAAGTGAACGACGTGTTCGGATCACCTGAGACGCTCTCCCACCTTAAGGGGCATATTGCAATCGGCCATAATCGATATTCGACGGCGGGCGCTTCCACACTGAGGAATGTTCAACCGCTGGTCATCAACTATAAAGGATCCCGCCTGGCGGTGGGTCACAATGGCAACCTCACGAATGACCAGGGGCTGCGCCAGAAGCTTGAGGAAGCGGGATCGATTTTCCAGACGACCTCGGATACGGAAGTTGTGCTTCACTTAGTCGCGAAGAGCAAGAAGGAGACGATCCCGGAAGCTATCGCCGATGCGCTGAAGAAGGTGCAGGGGGCGTATTGCATGCTGTTTCTCACCGAGAACTCGATTATCGCAGCTCGCGACCCGCATGGATTCCGCCCACTGGCGCTGGGCAAGCTGGATGACAAGTGGGTGGTGGCATCGGAGACATGCTCCTTCGACATCATTGGCGCCGAGTATATTCGGGATGTTGAGCCGGGTGAGATTGTAGAGATCACCACTGCGGGGATCAAGTCGTTCATGCCGTTCAAGAAGGCGAAGCATGCGTTCTGCATATTCGAGTTCATCTACTTTGCGCGTCCCGACTCCAAGATTTTCGGCGAGAACGTGGACAAGATTCGCAGGCGGCTGGGGCGCTACCTTGCCCTGCAACATCCGGTGGAGGCCGATATCGTGATCTCGGTGCCGGACTCCTCTAACACCGCGACGCTCGGTTTCTCGGAGCAGTCGCAGATCAAGTTCGAACTCGGGCTGATTCGGAATCATTACGTCGGCCGTACATTCATCGACCCGCAGCAGACGATTCGTGATCTCGATGTGAAGGTGAAGTTCAACACGGTCAAGGGTGTGTTGAAGGATAAGCGTGTCGTGGTGGTTGACGATTCGATCGTGCGGGGAACGACGATGAAGAAGCTGGTAAAGATGATCAGGGATGCCGGAGCGAAAGAGATCCATTTGCGGATATCCTCCCCCCCTATCGTCTCCCCCTGCTTTTACGGAATCGACATGCCAACCAAGGAGGAGTTGATCGCCTCCAACCTTTCGATTGCAGATATCGGCAAGGAGTTTGGCGTTGACTCGATCGGTTACCTGAGTCTCGACGCGATGCTCTCGATGCATTCACTCCCGAAGGAGGATTTCTGCGTGGCGTGTTTCTCCGGGGAGTACCCTACCAAGATCGAGAACTGTAACGGCAAGCTGAGCAATGAATCGAAGAGCGCGGTCAAACAGAGAAAAGTCCAGGCGAGCGAGAAACAGCGCAAGCCCAGCAAAGTCAAGGCATAGAGGGCCGATTCATTTCCCGCCGGGAAACCTGTAATCATTCAGACTGAGATTTAGAGTCAAGGGGAGTGTGCTGTGGTCGTGGCAGCAGGTGTTCCACCGCAACGGCGCAACAACCTGGTGCCGGTTGCGTTCGGTTAAGGCATCAAGATCGTTGCGAGGCCATCAAACGGGAACCAGCCCTGCGGGTAGACACCGAGCAGGAAGACTGCGGCGATGGCGAAGATGAGCGCTACGGTCATGAAGGCTGGTACCTTTGGTACCTTCACAGGCTCGGTATCGGCTTCGGCCATGAACATGCGCACGACGACGCGCAGATAGTAGAAGACTGAAATCAGGCTGTTGATCACCGCGATGACGACAATCGTATAGAAGCCCTGCGAGACTGCCGCTTTGAAGAGGATGAACTTGCCGATGAAGCCGGCGGTCGGCGGGAATCCAGCCAGTGAGATCATGAAGATCGTGAGGAGGATGCCCAGCAATGGCCGCGAGCGGCCGAGGCCGGTATAGTCTTCGACGTTGGCGACTTCCTTCTCGCTGCTTGAGTCGACAAGCGTGATGATCATGAAGGCACCAAGATTGGTCATGGCATAGCAGAGGAGATAGAGCGCTGCTGCGGATGCGGATTCAGCATTCCCCACCACGAGTGCGATCAGGATGTAGCCTGCGTGGGCGATCGAGGAGAATGCCAGCATTCGTTTGATGTTATCCTGGCGGAGCGCCATAATGTTGCCGACGGTCATCGTCGCGACGGCGAGGATCCAGAAGAGGGTTTCAATATTGGGCAGCGTCTCGACCTGTCCAAAGGCGAACATTCTCAGCAGCGCAGCGAAAGCGGCCGCTTTGGGACCGGCTGACATAAATCCGGTCACCGGTGAGGGTGCGCCTTCGTAGGCGTCTGCGGCCCACATGTGGAACGGCACCGCGGCTACCTTAAAACCGAAGCCGATGATGAGGAGGCCGGCGCCGATCAAAAACAATGTATCGATAGATTCCGTCTGCTGGAGATAGCGAACGGCATCTGAGATCTCAAAGGTTCCGGTCACGCCGTAGAGGAAGGCGATGCCGAAGACCGTAAAGCCGGTGGCAAAGGCGCCAAGCAGGAAATACTTGACGGAAGCCTCGGTTGACCTGAGCGATTCACGGGCAAAGCCGGCGAGCACGTAGAGGGAGATCGACATGATCTCCAGGCCGAGGAAGATAACGAGCAGATTGGCACTCGAAGCCATCACCATCATGCCGTAAGTCGCAAAGAGGATGAGCGGATAGAATTCGCCATGGTTGTTCTTCTTGCGCTTGAGGTAATCCATCGACATAAAGACAGTCAGGATCGAACCGAGCAGGAAGATCAGGCTGAAGAACTGGCTGAAGTCATCCGCGAGGAACTGACCAGCGAAGGTAGTTTCGTTGATTCCGATTTGATTGGAGGCGAACCAGAGCGCGATGATCAGACCGAGCCAGCTGATGTGCGCGACAAAGTCCTGCATCTCGTTCTTGAGGAACGGCACGAGCAGCATTGCAATCAGCCCGGTAATACAAACGGTAAGGCTGGGTGCCAACAAACCAAGGTCAACTGATGGAATTTCTATCATCTTCTATCTCAAATCTATGCTCTATCGGATTCTTGAAGCTGTTTCAAAATCGTGACGACCACCTGCCGTCTGCGTTAGAATCCTCACGAGCCTCCTCTGAAGCCGATAGTGACTTTGTCGCCTTCGACGATTACCGGTACGCGGCGCGCTCCGTTGGCGAGTTGCTCTGCGCGTTTGGCGGCGGCGGCATCCTGTTTGACATCGATTTCATCGTATTCTATGCCCTCCTGCTCGTAGTAGTTCTTCGCTGCAGCGCAGTAGGGACAGCCAACTTTCGTGTAGATCGTGATTTTTGCCATCGTTATCTAGCCCCTTCCCTCGTTTGAGTCATAACCCAGGCCGGGCTGTCGGTCAGTTCGAATTCCTGCGAGATTCTGATCTTCTTAGCTTCAACCTCCTGCATCAGATTCAGGACGGAGGGTTCCATAGCTTTGAAGAAGGGCTTGGGGTAGACGCCCAGCCAGAAGATCAGGAGCACTAAGGGCATGACGACCACCCACTCCCGCGCAGACATATCTTTGAGGTTCTGGTTCTCGGGATTCTCGACTTTGCCCCACACGACACGCTGGAACATCCAGAGCATATAGGCTGCTGCCAGGACAATTCCGAAGGTAGCGATCACGGCGTAGGTGATGTTCATCTTGAAAGTACCGAGCAGAATCAGGAACTCCCCTACGAAGCCGTTGGTGCCGGGCAGGCCGATCGAGGAAAGGGTCACGATCATGAAGATCGTCGCGTAGGCGGGCATTACTTTGAAGATGCCGCCGAAATCAGAGATCATGCGGGTGTGCCGGCGTTCATAGATCATTCCGACGATCAGGAACAACGCGCCGGTGGAGATACCGTGATTGAGCATCTGGAGGATACTTCCCTCCAGGCCCTGCTGGTTCATTGCGACCATGCCGATCATCACGAAACCCATGTGCGCCACCGACGAGAAGGCGACGAGTGATTTGACGTCCTTCTGCACCATCGCCACCAGAGCCCCGTAGATGATGCCGATCAGCGCCAGCACCGCAATCAGGGGAATAAAGCTTTCATAGGCGTTCGGGAACATCGGGATGCAGTAGCGCAGGAAACCATAGGTACCCATCTTGAGCAACACACCAGCAAGGATAACCGAGCCGGCGGTGGGCGCCTGCACGTGGGCATCGGGCAGCCAGGTATGGAATGGGAAGACCGGCACCTTAATCAGGAATGCCAGCGCAAAGGCCGCGAAGAGCCACATCTGCACACCGGGTGCGAGGGCGAGGTCGTAGTAAGAATTCAGATCGAAGCTGTAAGCTCCGGTAGCTTTGTAGTTCAGGATAACGAGCGCGACGATCGCGACCAGCATCAGCAGCGAGCCGAACATGGTGAAGAGCACGAACTTGATTGCGGCGTAGATGCGCCTGACTCCACCCCAGATGCCGATCAGGAAGTACATCGGAACCAGCATGACTTCCCAGAAGATATAGAAGAGGAAGAGATCGAGCGAAACGAAGACGCCGAGCATACCTGTTTCGAGGATCAGGATCGAGACCATGAAGCCTTTGAGGCGATCCTCGACGGAGTTCCAGGCTCCGAGTACTGCGATGGCGGTCAGGAGCGTCGTGAGCAGAATCAGCAGGAGGCTGATACCGTCGATGCCGACGTGGTAGCTTACCCCGAGTGCGCTAATCCAGTTCTGTTTGAACTCGAACTGCATGTTCGGTGTGCCGGGCACGAAGTTGATCCAGAGATAAAGGGAGAAAAGGAACGTGACCAGCGACGTCACCAGGGTGAGCATCTTGATTGCCTGCTTGTTGCCGCCCGGCACTCCCAGCAACAGGAG
>JBECKX010000024.1:0-2872 GCA_040235515.1 Candidatus Zixiibacteriota bacterium | reverse complement strand
CGACCATCCGCCTCAGCCTTCAACTTGACACCCCGCCTGGCAAACCACTCCACTGTGTCTCTCGCCTGGAATCGCCGGAATAACCCACTCAATTCCTTTGCACCACGCGGGTAACCGCCGGTCAATTCCTCCGGGTCGAAACAATTGTGGGTAACATTGCAGCGTCCTCCCCCTGAAATTCCGACTTTGTAAAGCAATTGGCGGGTCGCTTCCAGAATCTCCACCCTGACCCTCGACCCTGACTCAGCTGCGGCGATCGCTGCGAAGAATCCGGCGGCGCCTCCCCCAACTACCGCAATTCGTCTCACCCGGCTCATCTCACTCTACGCCTCTTTACCCGCCAGCAGTGGTGTACGCTTGCCCTTGCCCGGATCGATCAGAAATGAGAAGCACATATCGAGCGCAACGATGGCGGCCCCCAGCAGAAATGTAGTTCGATACCCCAGCAAATCCCACATGACTCCACCGGCAACCGGGATGATCACAGCCGCCACATGGTTCATCGTGAGGCCGATCGAAAGTTGCTGTGTCAGTTCACCCTTTGGCGCAATCTTGCGGAGGTATGATTGAAGTGCAACGCTCGACCCGAACAACACATGGTCAAAGACAAAGAGCCCCAGCAGCAAATAAAGTGACGTGATGTAGGCGTAACCCAGGAACACAAACACCAGCACCAGTGAACTGCCGATCAAAATGTGCCTCTCCCCGATACTCTCAGTGAGGTTGCCGATCTGCCTGGTCGTGAGGATTGTGATCGCGGAAGTCGCCAGCAGCAGTAGTGCCACGTACTCGACGTTCAACCCCTGGTTGGCCACCAATAGGTAAATCGCGAAGGTGGTGAAAATATGCCGTCTGCAGCCGCGCAGGAAGGAGATCGTATAGTAAAGCCAGTAGTGTCGCTCCACCTTGAAGGTTGGCTGTTCCGCCGCTGAGCGGTTCGACCGATACTTAAACGTCAAAAACACCCCCGTCACGATGATCGCCGCCCCCGAGCCGATCAGTATTTCCCGATACCCGAGAACCAGAGTCAGGAGGAATACCAGCGCGGTACCTGCGACACCTGCCACCGATTCCCAGCTCGCACTCACTCCCTGGAGCCGACCCGATTCGCGACCGCGGATGAATCGGAGCAGCAGCGATTGGTTGGAACTGATAAAATAGTGAAATCCGACAGACATCACGAATGTCCCGAATCCAAGCATCCAGAGAGAGTCTGCCATGCCTGCAATAATCAATCCGACGCCATTGATGACAATTGACAGGGTGGCGATTCTAATCTCGGATGCCACCAGCGCGATCAGTCCCATCCCAAAGCCCAGCAATCCGGGAACCTCACGAACCGCCTGGATGATCCCGATCGCCGAAGCGGATGCGTCAAACACTTCTTTGCTGTAATTGTTAAAGAGTACTCGCCAGATAGTGAATGCGAGAATCGTGATAAAGCCGTTGGCGACAATCCCCACGAAGCCGATGCGGTGCTGTCTGAAGCGCGAGAGTCGTTCCATGAGCCTTAATACAAAATCGGGGCCAATCCCGCCAACCTTTTCTCGTTGCCTGCTGCCGGTGCCAGGATGACAAACGACGATCACCGACCAACTCGCACCACTACTCCTGCGGGGAGCGACAGGGGATCACTGAGGTTAACGCATCCTGCCGATGAAAACTAGATCATCAACATCCTGGAACCCACCCGTTACAAAATTGTATCAATTCAACTGCGGAGCAAGGTCATCGTGTAAACAGGGAATGGCATATCAGGATCTCATCCTGGGAAAGGACTTGCTTTGCAACCACTTATCACTTATAGCTCAGACTCGATGAGTCAATCTATCCAAACAAAGATGGAGATCGGTAGACGTGATTGAGGTTTCCAATTTGACCAAGCGCTACGGCGAAACTACCGCCGTGGACAACATCTCATTCTCCGTCCCTACCGGTCAGGTCCTTGGTTTCTTAGGGCCTAACGGGGCGGGGAAAACCACAACGGTCAGGATTCTTACCTGCTACATGCCCCCCACCGAGGGACGGATCACTGTCGACGGCCTTGACGTCGTTGAGCAGTCAATGGAGGTGCGCAAGAAAATCGGCTATCTACCCGAGTCAGCGCCACTCTATACCGAGATGGATGTACTTGATTACCTTCAGTTCATCCTTGAATTGCGCGGTGGCGCGCCGGAGGGCGCAAACAAACGGATCCGCAAGGTGGTGGATATGTGCGGGCTCGGCGATGTGATCGCCAAAGGGATCAGCGAGTTGTCGAAAGGATATCGGCAACGCGTTGGACTCGCCCAGGCGATGATCCATGACCCGGAACTGCTGGTGCTCGACGAACCGACCGTGGGCCTCGACCCCAACCAGATCGTCGAGATTCGTAACCTGATCAAGATGCTGGGGCGCGAGAAGACCGTGATCCTCTGCACCCACATCCTGCCGGAGGTGGAGGCAACCTGCGATCATGTCATGATCATCAACCGCGGTAAAGTCGTCGCCAACGGTTCACCCGATGAATTGCAACGCTCGCTGGCGGGGCAGATGGTGATCAACCTCGAAATCAATCAGTCACCCGATACCGTCCGCGGTCCGCTCGCGGAGGTCGAGGGTGTCGCCGATGTCGCCGCTCAGGCGATCAACGGCACCGCCCATTGTAAGGTCGTTTGCACCGCCGGAGCCGATCCGCGCGAAGCGATCTTCCGCAAGGTGGTAGAGAATAACTGGGTGATGCTTGAGATGCACCAGTCGATTTCATCGCTCGAGGATGTCTTCCGCGAACTGACACGGGGGGAAACACATGAGTAATACACTAACGATCTTTAAACGTGAGTTGCGCAGCTACTTCAACTCACCGGTCGCCTCTATCGTGATTGTCCTGTTC
>JBECKX010000188.1:0-18429 GCA_040235515.1 Candidatus Zixiibacteriota bacterium | reverse complement strand
GTCAGAGGGGATGCTGAAGAATATCTATGAGCAGATCTCAGATCTCGAAAAGACGAAGTTCAAGGTTAAAGAATACCTGCAGTTCAGTCAGTTCTTCCCGTTTCTGCTCTGGCCGGCGGGAATACTGCTGGGGCTTGAGATGATCCTGCGTGAAACCGTATTCCGCCGTCTGCCGTAGTCCGGCGGGGAAATCAGGATGAAGGAACCAGTTAAGAAGCTATGAGATTCGCAACTCCGGAATATTTCATTGGGTTTCTTGTAATCGTCGTGCTGGCGATCTTTGCCTACTGGAGCGCCCGCAAGAAGAGGCGGTTGCTCGGCATTTTCGCCGACGCAAAACTGCTGAAGGGCCTGATCCGAGATTATTCGCCCAGGCGCCGCCGTTACAAGACGCTTTTCTTCTTCATGGCGCTGATCATACTGGTGATTTCGATGGCGCGACCGCAGTTCGGAACCCACATGGAGTTGGTCAAGCGGATTGGTCAGGATGTGGTAATCGTAATAGATGTCTCCAACTCGATGCTGGCGGAGGATATGCGCCCCAATCGCCTTGAACGTGCCAAGCAGGAAGTCCGCGGACTGCTCGACAGGCTCCAGGGTGATCGGGTCGGAATCGTCGCCTTTGCGGGGGCGGCGTATATTCAATGCCCGTTGACACTCGACTACTCCGCGGCACGGCTCTTCCTCGATATCATCGACGTAGACTTGATTCCGCAGCCGGGCACCAATCTGCCGGAGGCGATCTCCGTTGCGACCGATGCATTCAATATCCAGGAGCGCAAGCACAAGGTGATGATCGTGATCACCGACGGCGAGGATTTCGGTGAAGGGCTTGAACAGTCTGTCGAGAAGGCAAAACTGGCCGGCGTGCGTATATATACTATAGGCATCGGTCGTCCCGATGGTGAGCCGATCCCGATCAGGAACAATCGCGGTGAGATGATCGGTTATAAGAAGGATCGCAACGGTGAGCTGGTTCTCACGCGGCTTGATGAGGTCACCCTCAAGCAGGCTGCCGATGCCACCGACGGCAAGTATTATCACGCGTCGGCGGGCGAAATTGCCCTCGATGAAATCTACTCCGATATTACTCGTATGGAGAAGAAGGAGTTGGAAGAGAGACTGATGACTCAGTATGAAGATCGGTTTCAGTACATCCTGCCGCTGGCGATTCTCTTCCTCGTAGTGGAGGTCCTGATTTCGGAACGCAAGCGGCTCAAGCAGAAGGAGCGTGGCAATGCAACAGCTTAAGATGATCTTTCCGATCTTGGTGGTGCTCTTTCTCCTGATCGGTGCGCCCGATCTCCGGGCCGATTACCGCGATCTCAATAAGAAGGGGAATGAAGCGTTGAAAGGCGACGACATCGAGACGGCTCTGAAGAACTACCGGGAGGCTGATGTTGAACGTCCCGGGACTCCGGAGATCAGCTACAATATCGGGAATGCCCTCTATCGCAAGGCTGACTTCGAAGCAGCCGCGGAACGCTTCGGCAAGGCCCTCAATACCGATAACGCACAGTTTCAGTCCGATACCTACTACAATATGGGCAACAGCCTCTTTCGGGCGGAGAAGTATGCTGATGCGATAGAAGCTTACAAGAAATCGCTGGAGATCAATCCCGAGGATAATGACGCCAAGTTCAACCTTGAGCTGGCTCGCAAGAGGCTGAAAGAGCAGGCGCAACAGCAGAATCAGCAACAGCAGCAGCAACAACAGAACCAGGATCAGCAGGATCAGAATCAAGACCAAAACCAGCAGAACCAGCAGGATCAGCAGAACGAGCAGGAGCAGCAGCAGAATCAGGACCAGCAGCAGAACCAGGATCAGCAGCAACAACAGCAGGATCAACAGCAGCAGGGGGATCAACAGCAGGACCAGCAGCAGCAGGATCAACAACAACAGGGCGACCAGCAACAGCAGGGCGATCAGGGTGAAGAGAATCAGGATCAACAGCAGCAGCAGGGTCAGATGCAGAAGCAACAGGGAATGAGCAAGCAGGATGCTGAACGCTTGCTGCAGGCTCTGGGACGCCAGGAAAAGGACCTGCAGAAGCAGGTGCAGCGTCGTGCCTTTAAGCCGGTTGATTATGAAGGGAAAGATTGGTAGTGCGTTGCGTTAAGTCGTGTAACTTACCGGCCGGAATTCCCGGTGTCGCGACCGCTGCCACGATACCGCTATCGTTGTAAACGGATGTGAGAAAAATGTTACGGAGTCTAGTTATCGGCACATTTCTATCTGTCCTCATTGCGAGCGTAGCATTTGCCACTGTGACGGTTGACGCTTCAGTCGATCAGCGGCGAATCTACGACAACCAAACGCTCGAGTACACGATCACCATAGGTGGTGAAGTGCTGAACTACCCGGTGATCAACCTCGACAATCTGGAAGAGTGGGATGTCATCAGCTCGGGCACTACCCGGAACTATACCTGGATCAATGGACAGACGAGTCAAAGCATGGATTTCTCCTTCCGGCTCTCACCGCGCAAGAGCGGTAACCTGGTGTTGCCGTCTCAGACGATTGTCGTCGATGGTGAGAAGCACGTAACCAAGGGTATCCAGGTGGATGTCATCCCGACCAGTCAGAGTCAGGCCCGCAATCAACCCCATCAGGATCAACCCAGCACCAACGCCATCAGGCGCGTCAACGATGATGACCTCTTTCTGGAAGCTACGGTCGATAAAGATACGGTCTATGTCAACGAGCAGATCACGCTCACGATCAAGTTCTATCGCGCGATTCAGCCACTCCAGACTCCCGACTATTCTGAGCCGACCTGGACCGGATTCTGGAAAGAGGACCTGCCGCCGCAGCGCACATACACCCAGTCAGTTAATGGCAAAGCTTACCATGTGAATGAGATCAAGAAGGCGCTCTTTCCGACCGCTCCGGGCAAGCACACGATCGGGCAGGCGACAATCGCGGTGGTGGTCAGCGAGCGCGGCAGGCAGGACCCGTTCAGTATCTTCAATAATTTCAATTCAATGTTCGGCAAGTCAAAGACTGTCACGCTGCGGACAGATCCGATTGATGTCGTTGCGCTGCCACTCCCCGAAAGGAACAAGCCGGCCAGCTTTACCGGCACAGTCGGACGCTTCAATCTGACTGCGGATATCGACAAGAATAAGGTTAAGGTCAATGAGCCGATCACTCTGACGCTGAAGATCACCGGCGTCGGCAACGTCAAATCGATCGTACCGCCGGTACTTCCTGATCTGCCCGACTTCCGTTACTACGAGTCCTCGGATAACGAGCAGACGGAACGTCTCAATTACGAGCTGGGTGGAAGCCGCACAATCGAGCATGTCCTGATTCCGAAGCGTGCGGGCAACTACTCACTTCCGGCTGTGGAGTTTTCCTATTTCGATCCCGATTCAAAGAGCTACAAGACCGCAAAAACCAAGCCGATGGCGGTGGAGGTCACACCGGCTTCGGATCGGTTCACTTCCCAGCTCCAGACGCTGCAATCGAATCAGCTTGACCTGACAGCCAAGGATATTCGTTACCTGAAATCTGATATCGGTGAATTGCACGGCAAGCGCTCAGATCCACTCGGCACCAGGCCGTTGGCGTTTCTGCTCTATCTGATTCCGATCGTTGGATACCTCGTTGTCGTGCAGCATCAACGTCAGCGTGAGAAACTTGCGAGTGACCGGGGGCTGCGCAGGCTGAAGCAGGCCCGCAAGATGGCGGAGAAACGCCTGTCCGATGCCAAACAGTGCCTCGATTCAGGTGATGCCGAGAAATTCTATGCGGAAACGCATAAATCGCTGATAGAGTATTTCGCCGATCGATTCAATCTCTCTGCTCACGGTTTGACGGAAGAGAAGATCAGAGAATTCTCCGTGGGCAGAGCAGACAGTGGACTGATTGACAGGATGGTTGAATTGCTCAAACAGTGCGACTTCGGCCGCTTCGCGCCGGGAGGGGGAAACCCCGCGACGATGGCGAAGCTGTGGGAGCAGGCGCGTGAGTTGATCATCGAAATGGAGAAGCAACGGTGAGACGAGTTGCTGTGCAAGCATGCCTGATGATGCTGGCGCTCTTTTTGCTGTCCGGAACCAGCTTCGCCGGGATTGACGAGGATTTCCAGTCCGGGGTTGACCTTTACGATCAGGGCAATTTCAGAGCCGCGGCGAATCAGTTCCAGTCAATCATCGACAAAGGCTACTCCTCGGCGGGCCTCTACTATAACGCCGGCTGTGCCTACTTCAAAGCCGGTGAGCTGGGGCAGGCGATCGCCAATTTCAGACGCGCAGAACGCCTCTCGCCGGAGGATGAAGATATTCAGGCCAATCTTCGGTTCGCACAGTTGTTTGCCGTGGACAAGGTGGACAATTCGCAGTCGCTGTTCCAGGACAAGGTGGTCGACTACCTCGGTGTCATCAGCCCCAACAGTTACTTCCTGATTGGATTCGTCGCACTGCTGCTCTTCTTCGGCTACCTCGCTCTGCGGCGGATGGGATTCCTCAATCTCGGTAATGTGCCCTCGGTGCTGCTGGTACTGGTCATTGTCGGATCGTTGACGGCCATGATCTGGGTATTGAAGGTGAACTATCTGGTTGAAGAGGGCGTGGTCACCGTGGAACAAACGGACGTGCTCTCAGGGCCGGGAACCGATTTTGAGTTGCAATTCGAAGGGCATGAAGGACTTCTCTTCGAGATCCTGGACGAGCGTTCCGACTATTACCTCGGTTTGTTCGCGAACAAGTTAAAGGGGTGGGTCAACAAATCAGATGTTCAACGCATCTGAGGTTTGCCTTACCGTTGTGTAAACACCTATTGTTCAACAGCTTGTAGAATTCCGAAAAGATTGACACTCGTGCGGGGAGAAAGTATCTTCAAATGCTCACGTTAACGGGTCGTCAGGCAGGAGTGGAGTATCAAGAATCTGCTTAAGAATCTTGACTGGAAGAAGCTGATTGGGGTAGCGATCGCGATTGGTCTTTTCTATGCGAGTATTCACAATGTACCGTTGCGCGACCTGTGGGACGCGACCAAAGATGTAAATTTCGCATTCCTGGCAGCCGCGTTCATCTCCGCGGTAGCCATGAACTGGTCAAAGTCGATGCGCTGGCGGGCGCTCGTTCGTGACGTCAAAGAGATCTCCCATGTTCGTACAATTGCGCTTTTCCATGTAACGCAGATGGTGAATCTCTCGCTGCCGGCTCTGACGGGTCAGGCGGCCAGAATCGTCCTGCTCGCGCGCCAGGAACGACTCTCCAAGACTTTCTGTGCAACGACGGTTGCGATGGAGGTACTCTTCGATGGCATCAGCCTGATCGCGCTGGTCTATCTTGCCTCCTTCATTTTCGATTTTCCGGATTGGGTCAGGACCGTGGAAATCTACGCCGCGATAGTGATCGGGGCGATCCTGCTGATCGTGTTCATCACCTGGCGAAACCAACGCGCCCTGGAATACTTCGGCAAGACGAGGATCAAACGGCGTTTTCCGAAACTATATGAAAATCTGAAAAACTGGGCGGCTTCCGTGCTGAGCGGAATGACTTCGCTCAAGAGCAGCACGCGCATTCTCGAAGTGAGTTTCTATTCCGTACTGATATGGTTTTTCCATGTTGGTGTGACGGTTATGCTGATACTGGCGTTCGGCCTCAATGTCCCCGCCTGGGCAGGGGTTGTCATCGTGATCGTAAACTCGTTTCTCCTCCTGGTACCGCTCACACCGGGTAATATCGGTTCGTTCCAGTTGATCGTGAAAGGGACGCTCGTGGAGCTGTTTAATGCTTCGAATTCTGAGGCGTTCGCGATCAGTGTGGCATTTCACTTCATGGATGTCGTACCGGTCTTTCTCGTCGGCATTTTCTTCCTCTTTACCCATCATATAACTTTCAAGAAACTGCGTGCCGAAGCAAAAGAAGGGGCTAAAGAAGCCGAACCGGTTGCGTAAGCGACCTGCAAACGATCGCCGCGAGTCTCAACTGCAACAGCTTTCACGGCGAGTCACAACCGACATTAAGCTTGACATTAGCATTGGGGGCAGCCACCTTACACCACCACGGAGTAATCTGGCGATTCGAATGCCGTAGCAATCGGTGATCCATCCGGGAGTGATTGCATAACTCCAACCGAGAGACAGTCGTAAAGCACATTCGCCGGAATCGAGCGAAAAATGATTCGATATCACTACTTTACACATGACGAAGGCCTCGTCTACGGCGAGGGGGTACAGGACTTCAAAAAAATGATTGAGCGTCCTGACTCTGTCTTATGGGTCGATCTCTCCGCTCCCACCGACGAAGAATCATACGTCCTGACATCTGATTTCAAATTCCATCCGCTGGCGATCGAGGATGTGCTCTCGGAGATGTCGCATCCCAAGGTTGACGACTACGACAACTATATCTTCAGCATCGTACAGGTCCTCGGTCCCCCGCTCGAGGAGGAGGATATCTCGGTGAAGGGGATCGGCTTGTTTCTCTCGAAGAACGCCGTAGTGACGGTTCATTTTCACGAGGTGCGTTCGCTGGAGAATGTGCTGAAGCGGCTGAACCGCGACAGCAGGCTGATTTCACGCGGCGCCGACTTCCTCTTTCACACCATCGTCGACTATATCGTGGATGCCTACTTCAGCGGTCTCAACCTGCTGGAGCGGGAGGTTGATATCATCGAAAAGGAGGTGTTCGAGGACCCGGACGAGGATATCCTGCGCAGGATGTTCCGGATCAGACGGGATCTCTCGATTATCCGGCGAGTCCTGCTGCCGCAGTCAGAGGTGGTCTCGAAATTCAGCAAGGAACAATTCGACGTCATCACGCCGAAGGCGGCGATCTATTTCTCCGATATCATGGACCACCTGCACGTGATGCTTTCGACGGCGGATAACCAGCGGGATTCGGTCAATTCCGCGATGGATCTCTACTTCTCAATCATCTCCTCCAAAACCAACGACGTCATCAAGTTCTTGACCGTGCTCTCGGCGCTGTTCCTGCCGGCGACCTTCATCGTCGGTTTCTACGGAATGAATTTCCAGCGGATGCCGGAACTCGACTGGAAATATGGCTATCCCTTCGCCATCGGGCTGATAGTCGTCGTGATTGTGGCCCTGCTGATCTTTTTCCGCCGCCGCGACTGGATTTAGAACCCCTCTAACGAAAAATTAATCCCAGGACCACAAAAAAGGCGCAACAAACGGACTGACCAGTCCGTCTAATGTCAGTTATGAGACGTGGGTTCGGCAAGACTGACTACAACAGGAAGAAACGAGAGATTCTTCCTCCGGAACAGCGGCGGGAGATGATTCTCGACGCCGCCATTACCATGTTCGCCCGCCACGGCTATGAAACCTGCGATGTCGACAAAATCGCTGATTCCGCAGGCATCGGCAAAGGGACCATTTATCGCCACTTCGAGTCCAAGGAAAAGCTCTTCGTGAGCGTGATCGACCACTGCTATTCTCGCCTCGACGAGCAGATGCGGGTGATGGATCAATTCGTGGAACAGACCGAGGATATCGGGGAGGCGCTCGAAGAACTGCTGACAAAGGAATTGACTTTGTATGTGGATTTCTTTATCGACAACCCCGAATGTTACCGGATCCTGATGATCGAGCGGCCGGAGATAAAGCTGTCGCTGGATGAAGAGACGATCGAAGGACACTACACGCATATAGCGAAGATGGTGGGCCGGATCAGGGATGCGATTAAGGAAGGGCTCCTGGTCGACCTGAACCCCAGCTTCATGGCCTACTGCTACCTCGCGATGGCGGGAGTGATCGTTGAACGGAAACTCTACGGGAAACGGAATACGGTGAAGAAGGATATCCGCAATACCGTGCAACTGCTGATGCATGGAGTGCTTACCGGTAAACATTTCGACTGCAAACGATGAATTGGTGACCGATGATCCCAAACGTGACGAATACAATGCAAATCTATAACTGTCGCGCGCGGCGGTTGGTTGTGGCCGCGCTGCTGGTTTTCGCTCTGATACCGATTCTTTGCTGCGACTCGTTGCAGGCGCTGACGATCGATCAGGCGGTGGAAATGGCTCTTCAACGCAATGAAGATTATCTGCTCGCACGCTCGCAACTGAGTAAGGCGGAAGCAGAAGTGCAATCGGCGACATCCGAGGCTCTTCCGCAGATCAGCTTGACGTCTGCCTATAACCGCAACCTGGTTATACCGACCGCGGTATTCGAGGGAATGCGTTTCAAACTCGGCACCGACAACCAGATCGACGTCGGTGTCAGCGTGACACAGTCGCTCTGGCATGGCGGCAAGGTGGTGGCGGCAATCAAGATTGCCCGGCTCTACCGGGAATACACGCGGTACGGCGTGGAGCAGGCAGGCTCCGATATCAGTTTCGGTGTGAGGCAGGCCTACCTCGCAGCGATCCTCGCTCAGAATCTGGTTGATGTTTACCGTGACGCGCTGGAGGCTGCAAAGCTGAATTACGAGATGGTGAAGAAGATGGAGGAGCAGGGGGTCAAGTCGGAGTTTGAGTTGTTGCGGGCCAGGGTGGAGGTCTCCAATCTGCAGCCGCAATTGACACAGGCGCAAAATCAAGCGCGCGTGGCGGCCAATCGCCTGAAAAACCTGATCAATGTCAACCTCAGTGATTCACTCGAGTTGAGTTACGACTTCGATGAATCACTAATGCAGTACCCGCTGGAACTGTCGCGGCTCATCGGTTTGGCGATGGAAAATCGGGCTGAGCTGCAACAACAGGATGTCTTGCGGGAGATTACCAGACGGGCGATCGGAGTGATCGACGCCGACAACGCATTCAAGCTTGATCTTCAGTCACAGTATGGTTGGCAATACCAGGCTGATAACTTCGACCTGGGTGAGAGCAACCTCTGGTCCGAAAGCTGGTCGGCGGGCATCATCTTTTCCTGGCCGATTTTCGATGGCTTCCGCAATAAGGCTGAAGTCCGGAAGGCTAAGGTGGATCACAACAACGCCGAGTTGGTGTTCCAGCAGTTGACCGATGAAGTGGAAGCGGATGTGCGAGAGGCCCTGTTCCTGTATCAGGAGGCGGGCGAGCGCCTGCAGGCGCAGGAAACGACGATTGCTGAAGCAGAGGAGGGGTTGCGTATCGCGCAGTTGCGCTACAGCAACGGAGTCGGTACTCAACTGGAGATACTCTCAGCCGAGTCGGCGCTGACACAGGCCAGAAACAATTATGTGCAGGCGGGTCACGACGCCGCTCTGGCGGTGTATCGTCTTCTGAACGTGACGGGGGTGGATGATTTCACAGAATTACTTTCAGAGAGCACCAATTGAGATTGGGATAGATGATGACAAGTCGGAGGATAGAGAGATGAAATTCCGCACCATAGCGGAGAAGGCTGCGATCGCAGGCGTGCTGCTGCTCACGACGTTGCTCTGGAGTTGCAGCAAGGAAGAACAGAGCGCAACTCCGCTGCCGACTATACCGGTGAAAACAACCCGGGCTGAGTCCGGCTCCATTCATGTCGTGCGCGAATTCGCCGGAGGGCTGATCGGCGTAAGCCAGGCTGACCTGCATGCGCGCGTCGCGGAGTCGGTAGAGAAATTACCCTTTGCGATTGGCGATCGAGTGAAGGAAGGCGATGTTGTCGTCTACCTGAACAAGGGTGGTAGCAGTTCGCGCTACTTCCAGGCTCAGGCGACCTTCGAGAATGCCCGCAAGAACTTCAATAAGATGAAAAACCTATACGAGCAGAAGGCTATTTCGGAATCTGAGTTCGATGATGCCTCAAGTCGGTTCGAAGTCGCTCGCGCTGACTTCCAGAACGCTCGCGAACAGGTGGAGATAACTTCTCCGATCAGTGGCCGCCTGGTGGAATTGAACGTCGAGGTGGGTGATGTGCCGAAACTCGGCAAGGTGATCGCGCGGGTTGCGCGTACCGACACCCTGCGGATGGTTTTTGGGGTGCCACAGAACCTGGTGGACAAATTCAGACTCGGCATGCCGGGAGAACTCACGGTTTCGCTCGACACGGCGGTTTACCCCTGTGCGGTCTCGAAGATAGCCAGTGCCGCTGATCCGGAGACCCGCACGTTCGATATCGAGATTTCAATTCCGAACAAGGCAAAGCTCCTGCAGCCCGGCACCTTCGCCAAGGCAAGTTTCATCGTGGATGAGAAACCGGGCGTGGTTACGATTCCGCAGCGGGCGCTCCTCTCCGAGGAGGGGATCTACTCGGTGTTTGTCGTCGAGAACGACACCGCTTACAGCAGAACAGTCACCGTCGGTATCCAGAACGATGTGAACGCCGAGATAGTCTCCGGTGTTGCCGCGGGCGAAGAAGTTGTGCAGCTCGGTCAGGCGTTCCTTTCCGACGGCTATCCCATCATTCGTTCAGAGAAGTAAGGGGCAGGGCGAACCATGATTCTCTCCCGCGTTGCCGTAAACAGACCGGTCTTTGCCACAATGGTGATTCTTGCCTTGCTCGTGCTGGGCGGGTTTGCCTATCGCGACCTCGGCGTGGAACTCTTCCCGGAAATCGATTTCCCGATCATCACCATCACCGCCACCTATCCCGGAGCTTCGCCGGAAACGATGGAAACAGAGGTCGTCAAGGAAATCGAGGATGCCGTCAACCCGGTGAGTGGCGTGAAACATATCAGTTCCACCGCGCGCGAGGGGTTGGCTTTTGTCGTGGTCGAATTCGAACTCGAGGTGGATGAGAACATCGCTGCGCAGGATGTGCGCGACAAAATTGCAGGTGTACAGCCACAGCTCCCGAACGGTATTGAAGACCTGATCGTTCAGAAATTCGATCCAACGGCGCAGCCGATCATGTCGATCGTTATCGGTGGAGATATGTCGATTCGCGAGTTGACTCTCACCGCCCGTGAAAAGGTCAAGAAGCGGATCGAGAATATCCAGGGCGTTGGAAATGTCGAATTGGTCGGAGGTGAGGAACGCGAGATTCTGGTGGAGCTCGACCTGACTTCGCTCGAAGCACAAAATCTCTCGATCTTTGAAGTTCAGGAGAAGCTCGCTGCGGCGAGCCTGGAGATTCCCGCCGGCAATCTCAAGCGGCATGGACAGGATATATCGATCAAGACCCTCGGCAAGATCACTTCGATTCGAGAGCTGGAAGATTATGTTATCAAGGATAATGGCAACACGCAGGTGCGCCTGCGCGATATTGCCTCGATTATCGACACTACCGAGGAGCTGACGTCCTACTCCCGCCTGAATGGCGAACGCGCGGTGGGTCTGAATGTGATCAAGCAATCGGGAGCGAATGTCGTTGAAGTCGCCCATAGCGTCAAAGCGGCGTTGGAGGAATTGCGCCAGGAGGTTCCCGCCGGCACAGAAATCTCCGTCGTCATCGACAATTCGGTATTCACCGAGGAATCGGTCAACGACGTCATTATCAACATGATCTATGGCGGTTTGTTGGCGGTGCTGGTGATCTTCCTTTTCCTCGCCGACGTGCGGCCGACGATTATCTCGGCGATCGCCATTCCAACCTCGATCGTGGCAACCTTCACGGTCATGGGCGCTCTGAATTTCAGCCTCAACTTCATGACCCTGCTCGCGCTCTCTTTGGCGGTTGGCTTGCTGATCGATGACGCCATCGTTGTCATCGAGAATATCTACAGACACTTCGCGATGAAGAAAGGACCGCGGCAGGCAGCGCTCGACGGTACTGCCGAAATCGCTCTGGCCGTGCTGGCGACGACTCTGACAATCCTGGTGGTCTTCGTGCCGGTAGCGTTTATGAAGGGTATCGTGGGGCAGTTCTTCTACTCGTTCGGTATCACCGTTGCCGCGGCGGTGGCGTTTTCAATGTTCATCGCCTTTTGGCTGACACCGATGCTCTCCTCGCGCTGGCTTACCAAAGAGAATGTGCACCACGAGGGTACCAGAAACCCCATTTACAAAATCACTAACGCCTGGAACGACTTCTTCGATCGCTTGCGAGTATTCGTGGAGCGGGCTATCGGGTTCTCCCTGAAGCATCGCGCCCTGGTGCTGGTCGTTTCACTGGTGACATTTATCGGAAGTTTCTTCCTGGTTCCGTTGATCGGGTTCGAGTTCGTGCCCGCGTACGACCAGGGTCAATTCTTCATTCAATTCAAGGCCGCACCCGGCACCAACCTCAGCCAGACCGCCAGCCTGGCCAGTGGGCTGGAGAGGGTGATCGGGCAACTGCCGGAGCTTGAAGATCAATACCTGACAATCGGGTCATCCAATCTCCCGGTCAATCAGGGTCAGATTACGGTTCGTCTCAAGGAACTCTCCGAGCGCGAAAGGTCTTCATTCGAGATTATGGATGCCCTCCGTGCCGAGTTTGCAGATTATCCCGGCCTGAAGCTGGTGATGACTTCGGAGCAGTCCGAGGGTGGCGGGTTGCCGGTGGAGATCTCAATCTCCGGCGAGAAGCTCGAACGCCTGGTCGCGCTCGCTCACGCCGTGGAGGATTCTGTGCGTGCCACACCGGGCGCCGTCGAGGTTGACAACTCCCTCGGCAGTGGCAAGCCTGAGTTGCAGGTGACGCTGGACCGGGAGAAGATCGCCGATCTGGGCTTGAATGTGCAGCAACTCTCACTCGCGATGCGCTACCTGGTCAATGGTGTGGTGCCGTTTCGATTCCGGGATGGCGACAAGGAATCTGATGTCAGACTACGCCTGCGGGAGAGTGATCGAAACGATCTCTCCGATCTGGCGCGAATTCTGATTCCATCCTCCAAGGAGATCGACGAGAAATTCGGCCACCAGTTCCCGCTCAGTTACGTGGCCAGCTTCAAGGAAGCGAGCGCCTATTCCGAGATCACGCGCTATGATCGCCAGAAAACGATCAAAGTAACCGCAGTCAACGCTGCCGGCTACTTTGCCGGTGATGTTCGCGACGCGGCCTTTGCCAGGGCCAGTCTGATTCCGACGCCGCCCGGATATCGTATCTATGCCAGTGGTGAAGCTGAAATCCAGGCGGAGTCATTCGGATACCTGATGGACGCGCTCTTCCTCGCCATCGTGCTGATCTTCCTCGTGTTGGCGTCGCAGTTTGAAAGTATCACCGATCCGTTCTCAATCATGCTTTCGCTCCCGATGTCACTGCTCGGCGCTTTCCTGGGACTGCTCTTCTTCGGATCATCGATTTCGATCATTTCACTGATCGGTATTATCATGTTGATGGGGCTGGTGACCAAGAACGCGATTCTGATGATCGACTTTGCCAAACAGGAGCGCGCGCGGGGCCTCAATCGCCGAGACGCCCTGATTCAGGCAGGTGGAATCAGATTCCGGCCGATCATGATGACTACCCTGTCAATGATCTTCGGTGTCTTTCCGCTGGCGCTCGGAATCGGTCCCGGTGCAGAACTTCGAGCCGGCATCGCCCGCGCCGTGATTGGTGGCTTGACAACGTCAACCGGACTGACGCTAATTGTCGTACCAGTCGTATATACCTTGCTGGAGGATATCACCCGCAAACTCACGGGCAAGAGCAAGGTGAGCAGCATTGACTCAGGTGAAGGGAACTCGGTTGACGAACACAGGTCAGAAGACGCCTCAAGTGACACCAACGACACGAACGGTTAGTTTTGACGATATCCCCGGAAGTCGCAGGCTCTTTCTCGATTTCCTGGCAGGGAAGACCGCAGAGTACTTCCACTATGACTTCAATTCCGATGCCGACCTGATTCAGTTGCAGGGGAAACTGTCTGGTCGCACATTCGACCGTGATGCGATCGTCTCGGTTCTTACGCGTCAGAACAAACAATTCGGCGCAGGGGAACGCACGCTCCAGAATATCCAGAAACTGAAAAACAACGACACCACCGCTGTCTTCACCGGACAACAGGTGACTATGTTCGGCGGTCCACTGTTTACCTTCTACAAAGCCGCGCTGGCGGTGAAACTGGCCGACACTGATTGTCGCAAGGTCCCCGGCAACGTGGTGCCGATCTTCTGGCTGGCTGCGGACGATGCCGATTTTGCTGAAGTAGCGAACGTCACACTGCAGAGTGACTCGGAGCAACTGGTGGAACTCAGCTACAAACCGCAGGCGAGCGTGACGGGCAAGCCGATGGCGAGTGTGAAGCTGGATGAGGGTGTTCTGGTTCTTCTCGACGAGTATGAGAGTCATCTGCCCGACACGGAATACCGGCCGGAGTTGATGCAGGTTCTGCGCGACTGCTATCAGCCCGGAGAGTCCATCGTGACGGCATTCGGGAAGTACCTGGCATACCTGTTTCGCGATACCGGACTGGTCCTGATCGATCCAAGTGCGCCGGAGTTTAGAGAGTTATCCAAACCGATCTTCCGGCGCGAATTACAGATTCGAGAGGAAGGGGCTGCACTCGTAGAGAGAGCCAACAAACGGTTGGAGGAGATGGGGTACCACCTTCAGGTTGCCAAGCCGGGCGACTACGCGAATCTCTTTTACTACAATGGCGAACGCACCAGGGTGTACTTTGCCGACGGTGGCTTCCGAATCGATGAGAAATTCATCTCTCAGACCGAATTGGAAGCACGGCTCGAGGCCTCACCGGAGCTGTTCTCACCCAATGTGTTCTTGAGAGCGATCGTGCAGAGTCAGTTGTTCCCAACGCTGGTCTACTTCTCCGGACCGGCGGAAGCCGCCTACTTCAGCCAGATCAAGAACCTGTTCGAGCTGTTCTCGGTGGAAGCTCCGATCATTTACCCGCGTTTTTCGGCAACGCTGATCGAGTCGAAAGTGCGGCGGCTGCTCGACAAGTACAGCCTTCGGTTCGAGGACTTCCTGGGGGATCATGGACAGCTTGCCACAAGGCTGCTGGAAGAGTCATTCCCTGCAATATTCACCGAGCAGTTCGCCGATCTGCGCGCGGAGGTGAAGTCGCGTCTCGAAGAGATCAGAGCGCGGCTTGATAGGGAAGATCATGGACTGCTGACGAATGCGGAACGGATGTCGGCGCGAATCGACAATGAAATCCAGAAATTCGAGGAGAAGGTGTTCCAGGCCCATCGCAAGAAAAACGAGATCGTGCGCAGCCAGATCGAGCGAATCGGATTTCATCTATTCCCGAATGGAAAACTGCAGGAACGTTTGTTCAGCCTCAACCATTATATAGCTAAGTATGGTTTCGGAGTCGTTCGGGAGATCTATGATTCCGTCGACTGCAACAGCAAGGTGCACCATCTGGTTGACCTGCAGTAGCCCGCTTGCCGGCTACCTGTTCTGAAACTCTGATTTGAGGGCCGACGATGAAAATAGGTATTACATGTTATCCGGTAGTAGGCGGTTCAGGAATCGTCGCAACCGAGTTGGGGATGGCACTCGCTGCCAGGGGGCACCAGGTTCACTTTATCTCTTATCAGCTCCCGTTCCGACTCGACCAGTTCCGAGAGAATGTCTTTTTCCACCAGGTGGAGATTTCATCCTACCCGCTCTTCAAATACCCGCCATACACCTTGTCACTGGCGGCGAAGATGGCGGATGTGGTCTGCCGCTGGAAGCTCGACCTGTTGCACGTACACTACGCGATTCCACACGCAACCGCAGCGTTCCTGGCCAAACAGATAGCGCGTGATTGCAGGATCAAGGTGGTGACGACGCTGCACGGCACCGATGTCACCCTTGTTGGCAGCGAACGATCATTTCACGAGATTACCCGTTTCGCACTGGAAGCCTCCGATGGTTTGACCGCCGTGTCGCAGTCGATCAAACAGCAAACCTACGATGTCTTCGACATCAAGCGGCATATCGAAGTTATCCCCAACTTCGTAGACACTGAAGAGTTCAAGCCCGTGCCGACCAGGTGCAACCGGAGCAGCTTCGCCAAGCCGGATGAGAAGATTATCATGCATGCTTCGAATTTCAGGCCCGTTAAGCGGGTGAAGGATGTACTCGATATTTTCCTCCGGGTCAGAGAGCGAGTCGCGGCCAGGCTGGTGCTGATCGGGGATGGTCCCGATATGACGATGGTTGAAGACTACATCACCGATCACGATCTACGCGACGAAGTGCATCTGCTTGGCAGTCAAAATTCGATCGAGGCGATCCTCCCTGCTGCTGACTTGTTCCTGCTGCCATCAGAAACCGAATCATTCGGACTTGCTGCTCTGGAAGCCATGTCATGCGGCGTGCCGGTAATTGCCAGTGCTGCGGGTGGTTTGCCGGAGTTGATCACGGATGGTGAGGATGGATTCCTGCGTAAGGTTGGCGATGTCGACGCGATGTCTCAGGCGGCGATCGAGCTGCTCTCGAACGAGCAGCGTCTTAACGCAATGAAGGCCGCAGCGAGAGCGACCGCCGTGAAGAAGTTCTCCGTGGAACAACTGGTGCCGCACTACGAGGATTATTATCTGCAGGTAGTCTCGGGAAAGGTGCGCGAAATTGTCGGCTAGTGGAAACCAATCAAACAAGTATGACGCCGCCTGCCTGGCGATCGCGGCGCACAGGGACGACCTCGAAATAACTTCAGGCGGCCTGATCGCGAAACTCACCGATGGCGGCAAGAAGGTCGTGATGCTGGAGATGACTGCAGGGGAGATGGGTTCGCAGGGTGATGCTGCTCTCCGCGCAGAGGAGGCCGCGGCGGCGGCTGCAGTTCTCGGTGTGACGCAACGTGAGAACCTCGGACTCCCTGATGCCTACTTGACCCACGATCATCAGACCCGCGCTGCGATCGCTCAGAAGATACGCGATCATCGACCGGAGCTTGTGATCCTCCCGCACTGGGAACAGAGGCATCCCGATCATCGGGTTTGCTCTCAGGTGGGGTATGATGCCTGCTTCTATGCCGGGCTGAAGCGTGCAAAGCTGGATGGTGAACCGCATCGACCGCGTAAGATCCTCTATGCGATCTACTACGGGCTGGTGGAACCGAATGTCGCGATAGATATATCTGCTCAATTCGAGCGCAAGCTTGCCGCGATCCGCTGCTACAAGTCGCAATTTCCGGTGGAAGGACGCGGCAATAAGGTGTTCGTGCCAGGCGTGGATCTGTTCGAGTTCGTGCGTGCTCGCGATAGCGTCCTCGGCATGAAACTGCGTGTTGCATATGCGGAGGGCTACATCCAGAAGGAAATCGTGAGCGTTGACTCTCCACTCGATTTAAATGGCTACTCGATCTGAGCGTTGCTTGACTTTGCCCCGGCACTCCATTACAATTACTTCCGCCTGAGTTTTGCGCCAGACTCTGCGGGCTGAACGTTAGTGGCTCGAGTCGACTCGCAGCCTGCGACAACTTGGCGCTTGCCGGAATTGTTAGAGTGCGGAAGAGGATGGGGCCCGGTGGCTCCCGCGGACTTCAACTCCGTTGGCAGGCGTTCTTCGTCTGCGGTGGGTTCGACTCCTACCCCTTCCGCCAATTTTCAATCGAGATTCAATCAGGACAACTATGGCCAACGAAAAGCTGCGAAATCTTCCTTCCGTTGATGAACTGGTCAATGACAAATCACTGAGCCACCTCCGCGAGTCTCTCTCGCCGACGATTGTCACTGCGCTCGCGCGCTCGTTTCTGGAATCGGTGCGTGCTGCAATCAAGGATGGCGACGAGGGCTTGACCGGTGAGAGCATCGTTAAGTCATTCGAGTCGCAATTAGTCGATTTCGAACGCCGCAGGATCACTCGCGTGATCAACGGTACCGGTGTCCTGATCCACACCAACCTCGGACGAGCCCCATTCGGAGAGGAATTGCTCAAGCGAGTCTTCGAGCGCGTCAAGGGTTACTGCACCCTCGAGTTTGACCTGAAGAGTGGCAAACGCGGCAAGCGGGGCAGCTTTCTCTCGGAACTGCTGGCGTTGCTCACCGGCTCAGAGGCGGCGTTGCCGGTCAACAACAACGCAGCAGCTCTGTTCCTCATCCTCAATACACTCGCCAACCGCAAGGAAGTGATCATTTCGCGCTCCGAACTGGTGCAAATCGGTGGCGGCTTCCGCGTGCCCGAAATCATCAAGCGCGCGGGGGCGAAGATGGTGGAAGTCGGCACTACCAACAAAGTCACCCTTGCTGACTACCGTGATGCCATATCAGGCAAGACAGCTATGATCCTGAAGGTGCATCAGTCGAACTTCAAAATCAGCGGATTTGTCGAGGAGGTTGACGCGCGGGAGCTGGCGAAGCTGGCTGAGGAACACAACCTGATCTCCGTGTATGACCTGGGATCAGGGTCATATCATCAGACCGAGAAGTATGGCATGGAGAGTGAGCCCAATATCACAACGGCGCTCAGGTCCGGCTGCGACCTGGTGTGCTTCTCTGGTGACAAACTACTGGGGGCATCACAAGCCGGTATAATTCTCGGCGGCAGCAAGCTGGTGCTTCGGCTGCACAAGAACCCGCTTTATCGAACGCTGCGCCTGGACAAGCTAACATTGGCGGTGCTGGAAGAGGCCGCGTTCGCCTACCTGCGCAGCGAAGAAGAGGAACTGCTTCCGCTCTGGCAGATGATCTCGCTCCCGTTGAACCTGCTGCGGGAGCGCGCCGCAAGATTGAGGGAGCGGTTGAAGGCAAAACTCGAAGTCACAGTCGAGGAT
>JBECKX010000177.1:0-3724 GCA_040235515.1 Candidatus Zixiibacteriota bacterium | reverse complement strand
CACCTGCGCCGATCAGTACGCCGTAAAAGAACTCATCCCCCAGTTCCCCTTGATGGACCAGTTTGGCGTACGCCCCCACCGAGACGGTAACGACACCGGCACCGAGGGCGGCATACCCGGATAGCGTGCCCCTCCTGCCCCTGGAGATTGTTTTCCCGGTGACATCCTTTGATGCCACTGAAGATACACCGCGCGCCAGGCTGAAAATTGCGAGCAAACCGATGATGATCCACCCTGCCGTTGCGCCGGCGAGAAGAGCCGTCACGACGGCCATGCCGAGCACCGAGAACGCCTGCATGACGCTCCCCGCACTCCAGAACCATTTGCGAATCTGGAACGGTCGGATGTAGGCCGCGATGAACAACTGTGGAATCAGCGCACCCGCTTCCCTGATCGGAACCGTCAATCCGGTCAGGAAAAGTGGCGCACCGAGCGATGTCAGGATCCATGGGATCACCAGCTTCGTGTCCGCAAGCCCGTCACCGATTTTGGAGAGTGTATTCGAGATCAGGAGAGTGACGAAGTTTCCCGGCTGTTCGTCGCAGGCATCCTCCGGGATATCTTTGCAGACGCGGGCGTGGTCCTCGCCGACTATCAAATTATAGATGCGGCTGAGGGTTCCGCGTTGGTTCTTAGCTTTAACAACCACGGCACTCACCGTCAAGGAGTAGTATCTAACGACCTCAAACAAGCGGTACAGTCCGCCGAGAGCAAGCAGTAATTCGGTTGAAGGCGGGATGACGTTGTCAGGCGGGAGGCCACCCGACCCGCTGATCGGGTGGCCCGGGTTCGCTTGGTCTGAAGTCAAACGTGGCTTATCAGACCAAATTCGCGACGATCAAGACGGACCGTCACGAGCTGGTGCCTTAGACCCACAAGCGGTCTAGGCTCTGGGGTTTGTTGATTTGCGCTTCTTGGCGGCCAATATTTCAGTCATCAGCTGGTCGAGTCGATCCGTGGCGGCCGAAAGCTTCGTTTGGGCAACGACAAAACTGCCTTCCTCAAAGCTCGTTTTCGCTTCAATGATCATCTGTTCCGCTGCTGCGATATCAGATTTGATCAGCTCAAGATCAGCTTTGGTACCTTTACCTGTCGGTGCGCTGCTGAACTCCTGCTGTACTGAGGTGAGGAGCAGACTCGCGCTCTCAAGCTGGCGCTGGGTCTCGGCCCTCATCTCCTCCTTCTCGGCAACCGCTTCGGTGGATGCCTGGGAGGCAAGTCTCATGGCAGATTCCAGCATCAATTTGGAATTGCCATAGCTGCGCAGCAGGGCAAACCTGCCCGACTGCCGGGCAATTTCGTCCTTGGCTGCATTCAGCGAGTCAATTGCCTGCTGGTAGATGGCAGGCGCGTATTGCTCCGCCTCGGCGGTTCTGGCGGCGAGGAGGGCCTGTTCGGCAGATTCAAGTTCTGTGGTCGGCATTTCGCTACAGCCGATCAGGAACATGACTGCGAGTGCCACCACGAGTGACGACACACGCGTAGACATAGAGTTTCCTTTCTTGCCGGTCCGAATGGTCATGAGTGAAATTAAGCCAAAAAAAAAGACATGCACGACTCCGGCATCGTCGCACACATCCGGTGAATAGGAGAGAGTTTCTCTCCCGACTGCACTATTCAATTTTTGAAACCGCACTCTGGCTGGAATCGCTTGTTCCGCAAGCCGTTGCGCGGGCACTCAATACTCCACGAGCATCAAGGTTTCTGCAACGATCAATCAAGTGACCATCAAGCGGATAATATATACCCATGTGTCAAGTTTGTCAATCGCTTTGTTGTACCTCCCACCACTCCAGAGCCAATTCGGGGGGCGACTCCTGCGCCTGCTGCGGCTCAAGGCGAGAGTTGCCTCAACCAGACCAAATTGTTATCCTTGAACCTGGTCGGAACTGACCTACGTGTCCGAGTAGTAACGATTGACTGGAGGCCATCAATGGCAGTGATAAATCAGGAGAGTCTAAAACTGAGTGAAGTGAGGATGGCTGGGGTCCTGAAGGCATCTAAAGTAAATGTCATCGGCCCCGATGAGGGTTGGCAGGATAATGTCCTGCGCCTCTTCCGAATCGAACCGGGCGGCAATACTCCGCAACACCAGCACGACTATGAGCACGTCAACTACATCACCCGGGGGAAGGGCGTCCTGATGATCGAGGGTGAATCGCGGGAAGTTCGCCAGGGTGACTTCGCATTCGTGCCGCCGAACGCACTCCACCAATTCAGGAACCCGAATGATTCCGATTTTGAGTTCATCTGCATCGTCCCCAGGCGTGGCGCTTAGTGCAGGGAATCCGCCGCCAACCCTGACGACAATGCACTATGGATAGTTCCTACCTGCCAAACTGGGCCAGCCTGCCCGCTGAGGTTGTGCCGCTGCTGATCTTTTTCGCGCGCATCCTGGATGTATCAATCGGGACATTGCGCATCATGGTGGTCAGCCGCGGGATGCGCGGTTATGCTTCCCTGCTCGGCTTTTTCGAAGTGCTCATCTGGTTGATCGCGATCGGACAGGTATTGCAAAACCTGAACGGCTGGATCAGCTATATCTCTTATGCCGGCGGTTTCGCTGCGGGCACCTACGTCGGGATGTCGATCGAGCGCCGCCTCACCTATGGCATGTGTATCGTGCGGATTGTGGTGCCGCTCAGTAACATGCAACTCTCACACAAGTTGCGGAACCTGGGAATCCGCGTCACCGAGATCGACGCCAGCGGAGCACAGGGGCCGGTGCAGGTGTTGTTTTCAATCATAAAGCGTAAACAGCTCAGCACCGTACTGGAAACCGTCAAGAAGGAAGTTCCCGAAGCGTTCTACTCGGTTGAGGATGTTCGCATGGCACGCGAATTCGACACCAAGCACCAGCCGTGGTCGAAACCGGGGGGACTCATGCAGCCGTTCTATTTCTTCCGCAAGAGCAAGTAGCCCACCACCCGCCCAACAATGAAGTACACGATTGTTATAGTCGGGGGAATGATGTCGTGGCCAAACCGCTACGAAGAGATGCGTGACACGGTCGCCGAACTGAGCGGTACAGCCGTGGCGGATATTCCGATAGCGCCACTTTACCCACTCGACTGGGCGAAACTGTTTCGTCTTGACGGCTGGAACAGGCTCCTCAACAAACTCACCTCACTAATTCTGGAGCGAGCCGAAAGCAGCGGCAGCCGGGTACTGATCCTGGGCCACAGCCTGGGTGGTGTGATTGGCAAGCTGCTCTCGGAGCATGCCGAGATCAATGGGATCAGACATGACGCGCATGAGATCATCGGGGCGGTCATCGGACTGGGCAGTCCGATCGACAGCCGGCGCGTCGAGCGTGTGTTGAAATACAAGGAGTTGCTGCAGCACAGCATCCCTACCGGCACCGGCGGTCGTTACCTCGCGGTGTACGGCGACGCGGTGAAGGGTGACCTGCGTGGAAAACTGGCGGAGCGCTATGCCTACCAGGCGTACCGCTGGCACACCGGCAGAGGTGAGGACCGTGGTGATCTGCTTATTCCGGCAGCTGCCATGCTACCGGAAGGAACTATCGGGTTGAAGCTCCCCGGGGTTTACCATGAGAAGGTCCTGTCGCTTAGCTGGTACGGCGCGCCGGCAATAATCCATCAATGGTGGCCCCATGTAGTCGAATTTCTTGACGCGGCAAATTAGCGCTCGTATGTTACCTCACGGAGGATTGGAGCGCATCGCCTGCGCTCTCGCCGGAACCTCCGGACCAGGTCATAAC
>JBECKX010000201.1:0-4828 GCA_040235515.1 Candidatus Zixiibacteriota bacterium | reverse complement strand
TAACGAAGCTGAATGGTGTCAAGTACCACTGGAACACGGCAGACTACCCGGATCAGGAATTCACCGACCGTGAGCAAGTGGGGTTCGTCGCCCAGGAGCTGCTCGAGATCATGCCGGAGGTCGTGTCGCAGGGACGGGACGGCTACTACTCGGTCGACTACGGCAAGCTTACTCCCCTGCTGGTGGAGGCAGTAAAGCAACTGAGTGCGCAGGTAGAACAGCAGGATTCAAAGATCGGTGAGCTTAAGTCTGCACTCGCCGAGATGAGGCTGATACTTCAAAACAACAATCTCAATATCAGATCTGAGGAGACATCTACACATGCTGAAAAGTAGGTCACCGCTGCACGTCATCGGGCTCGCGGTCTTTGCATCACTCGTGATTGCCGCCGGGACGGCACTAGCCCTGGTTCCATCGGAAATGAACTATCAAGGTCGGTTAACAGATGGCTCGGGTACTCCCCTTACCGGCACCCATGAGGTAACATTCTATATCTATGACGCCGAAGTCGGTGGCTCCAGCATTTGGAGTGAGACTCAACTCGATGTCATCGCCAAGGATGGATTCTTCTCAACTCAGCTCGGTAAAATAAATCCGCTCACCCACGATGTCTTCAATTCAGCGCTCCGTTACCTGGAAGTACAGATTGAATCTGAACCTCCACAAACACCGCGACTGCCGTTGGCGACGCAACCATACTCATTTCGTACCGGTACCGTGGATGGTTCGGAGGGTGGCAGAATCTCCGGTGACGTGAAAATTGGCGCAATCAATCCTCAACTCCCCAACATTCTGGCGCCGCTGCATGTTGTCGGGAACCCGATATTCCTGGAGCAGGCCGACGTAGGCCTCGACAAGGTCGTCGTTGAGGCAAACGATGCAACCCTCGGGCTATACAGCGACTTGGTCGGCGACTTCGGTTCCGGAATTTCGCTCTCAGAAGTTGAAGGTGCATTGCTTAACAACAAATGGGGTCTGATTCGTCAAACCGGCAACCTCTCAAACGAACTGTGGTTCACCTTCGGCAATACCGCCGATATCAGCGCAAACCCACCTGCGTTGCGTGTCACCTCCGATGGCAGCCTGGCGCTGACCGGCTCGGCTCCCACTAACCCGTTGACCGTTGAGGGTCCGGGGACGAGCGTGGGAGGATTGGCCGCCTCTCCGGGAGTTGTCGCGCGCTTTCTTAATACAGTGCCGCAGGGTTTGCTTCCACGGAGTGCGATTTCGATTGATTCGGACAATGACTCTTACGCTTCACTCTATTTCGCCAGAGACGGATCTCCGCGCTGGGAGCTCACCGCCGTTCCCGTAAGCGATCGTTTTCTGATAAGCCAGGCTGGAAACACACGCTTGATAATGGATCCCGGAACCGGAAACACAGTCATCGGTCCAACCAACCCAGCCGGTTACAAGCTCGAAGTGAAAGGCGACCTGTACATAAATGGCGCCGGCAAGAGCACGGGAGCATTCAGCGGTGACTCAGATGTTGTCGCGCGCTTCAAGAACACTACTCCGGGACAATACACAGCGATTTGCCTCGATTCACCGGCAGGCCTGGGTTCCAGTTATATCTGCGCCGTGGATGGAGTAGGCAAGGCGGGCATGTGGTACCTTAACACCGGCAGACTGATTATCGGCTATGACAACTGGGCCGAGATTCGAATCGATGAAGCAAATCACAACATTGGCATGGGCATCAATCCTGAAGCCGCCTATAGGCTGAAAGTCGGAGGTGATCTGCGTGCGAGCAACATCTGCTACACCGGCACGATCGGCGCTTGTTCCGATAGTCGTTTCAAGACTAACGTCACCCCCCTGTCTGGTTCACTCGCCAGAATCAACTCGCTCAGGCCGGTCAACTACGAATGGCGGGTCAATGAATTCCCGGACGAGGGCTTTACCCCCGATCCTCAGATTGGACTGATTGCACAGGAAGTGCTGGAAATTGCGCCAGAGGTTGTCAAGCAGCGGCCGGATGGTTATTATGTGATAGACTACAGTCGGCTGACTCCGCTGCTGATCGGGGCGATCAAGGAACAGCAGAGCGAGATCAGTGAACTGAAGGACAAACTCACTACCATGCTTCAACGCCTAGATGACGTTGAAAGAAATCTTACACAGTAAAGGGAGATAATTCTGTGACACACGCAAAACAGGCATTGTACCTGACCGCTGCTGCTGCCCTGCTTCTTTTCACGGCGGCTGTTGCTGCACCGCCCGAATTGCTCAACTATCAGGGTCGACTGACAGACGACCTGGGTGACCCACTGGATGGTCAGTTTGATCTGACCTTCACTATCAACTCGGAGAATGTCGGCGGCATCCAGCTCTGGAAAGAGACGCAAACCGTAACCATCAGCAACGGTCTGTTTAACGTTCTGCTTGGCACGACAAATCCATTGCCGGTGACGGTATTCGACGGAAACAAAGCTTACCTCGGTATCGCCATCAATCAACAACCGGAGTTGGTACCGCGACAACGCATCGTCAGCACTGCCTACGCCTATCGAGTGGCCACGGTGGATGATGCCGCAGGTGGCACGATCACGAGTGACCTTCTCGTCCAGGGTAACCTCGCTTCCACCGATTCCGCATTTACGAATTTCCTCGGGGTTGGCTCTCCATCAGTTGACGGAGTCCTGCAACTTTTCCGGGACGGATCAAGCAACCCCATTGCTGAACTTCAGCCGCACTCGATAGCCGGTGGCGCGGAGCTCAGGCTCTATGATCCATCACACAATCAAGCCATCTATGCTTCGCATGATGCAAGCACCGGTGGCGGAGGCTTTCTGAACATCGCGCGCGATGATGCCGGGCTACCCGGCTTTCAGGTAGACGGCAACTTCTCCGGCTCCAACTCACCGCGAATGTGGATCCTTGACGACAACACCACTATGCTCTTCGACACCGGCGTGGAGGGTGACTCGGCCGTGATGCTACCTGTCGGCACGATCAACGCCGCGGAGACCGCGCACGAGGCGGGAATCTCCGAGGAAACTGTGACCGACAACACTGCACTTCCCGACAATACATCGTCTCCCGAAGTGCTCGCTTCTCAGTCAATCGACTGTCCCACGTCCGGCTACGTGCTGGCGATCGGAACGGCCCATCTTTATTTCAACAACGTGGACGGATTCTGGGGCGATGTCGATTTCGGCCTGAGCACCTTTACAGGCACGATCGAGTTCGGATACAAGTACACGGTCAGGCATCAATCAGCCGGTTCCGCTGGTCAGGAAGAGAGAATTGTCACTGTGCACCGAGTCTTCGAGGTGGAAGAAGGTGAAGAGGTAATTAACTTCCTCGCCAAGAATGAGGGTGTCCTGGCGCCCAGTGTTCTCAATGCACAGCTAAGCCTGATTTACTTTCCGACCTGGTACGGCCCGCGCTCTGTCGGCGCAACTGCGAACACAAGCGAGATCGACGCTATCGTATCCGAGCGCGTCAAGGAAGAGACTGCCCGACTTGAAGCACAGTTTGAGCAACGTCTGCAGGACCTTGAAGCTGCGATCAAGGAACAACAAGCATCTAACAACTGAGTATTCGCTGAAGGAGAGGAATCGTGATGAAATTCAAGAGACATTCTTGTGAGCTCAATATAGATGATATCACTCTACTTCGAGGACTTTCAAAATGAAGAAATCTCGTATCCAGCTTTCTGCAATTGGTATCGCTGTGACACTAGTTGTGTTGGCCGGCTCCTCTCTCCTCTATTCCGCCCCTCAACTCATGAGCTACCAGGGTCGACTGGCTGACTCTAACGGCGATCCCCTGACCGGGAGTTATAATCTTGAAGTCAGAATCTATGGTGTTCCCGCTGGCGGTACAGCGCTCTGGACGGAGAGTTATTTCGCGGTGGCAATTGAAGTCGGACTTTTTCACCTGAACCTTGGGGGAGTCTCGCCGTTCCCCGACGACTTGTTCCAGCATGATGAACTCTATCTAGCGTTTAGCATCAACGGTGGACCGGAAACCTCACCGCGCCAGCAGTTCTTATCGGCGCCTTATGCGCAGCGAGTTGAATCAATTGACGGCAGCAGTGGCGGAACAGTGTCGGGAGTTTTGCAGATTGGCAATGGTCTCAGCGTCGGTTGGGGCAATTCGCTCGGCGATAGTGCCAGCGTGGCATTCGGAGCAAGCAACTCGGCAACCGGGGACTTCAGTTCAGTTACTGGCGGTCGAGCCAATGTGACTTCAGCTACTCGCGCTCACGTTGGCGGTGGAGCGGAAAACGAAGCAACAGGTTCTCACACGATCATCGGAGGAGGCTACCAGAACGTTGCTTCTGAATCGTACTCGACGATTGGCGGGGGAATAAACAATCACGTCTCAGCATTTGCGGCTACAATTGCTGGAGGTACAGGCAATGACGTTCCCGGAAGCTACTCCACTGTTGGAGGGGGGAGTTCAAACTATGTTGCCGGGACATCCGCATTTGTGGGCGGAGGAGTCCAAAACCAGTGCACTTCTGATTACGGCACGGTCCTCGGCGGCAACAACAACCAGTGTAGCGGTGAGGCTTCATCGGTAGTTGGCGGCGCTTTTAATCAGGTTAATGACTCATATTCTTCTGTAGTAGGCGGTTCAGCCAACCAGAATTTTGGCACCAGTAGTGTCATTCTGGGAGGCTCTGGCTGCTCAATAACAGACAATCTGGGCGCCCCATCTTCATACTCCCTGATCTTCGGAAATGACGGCGACTGGGGTGGCGCACAGCGAATTGTTGGAATCTTCGACGGCACCAACCATGGCCGCTTCGCCTTCAACCGCGACGGCACGGATGGCGGAGCAAGCTATCCCATCCACGTCGGCACCAACTCTGCCA
>JBECKX010000131.1:0-9064 GCA_040235515.1 Candidatus Zixiibacteriota bacterium | reverse complement strand
GTGCCTGACTGAATCCATGAATACTGCGCAGAGGTGCTCTCAGGTCGTGCGAGACCGAGTAACAGAACGCCTCCAGTTCCAGGTTTGTGGCTTTCAGTTCGACGGTGCGCTCCTCCACTCGTCGTTCGAGGTCGGCGTTGACCTTGCGGATCTTCTCCTCGTGCACAATCCTCTCGGTGATATCCCTTGTCACCATACAGAAGCCTCGCAACACGCCATTCTCGTCGTGGACGGGCGTCAGCACGATGTGTGCGAAGAATTCCGTGTCGTCGGGCCGCTGGCGCCATCCCTCGAACACATGCCGTCCCTCGGCGACAGCAAGCTGAAGAACGTTGGCTCCATCGGCGGATGACTGCAGATCGTGGCAACGCAATTTCGAGAAATGCTGACCAAGTATCTCCTCCGCCTTATAGCCCTCGATTTTCTCAGCGCCGATATTCCAGGTTATGATGTGGCCCTCCTGGTCGAGCATGATGATCGAATAATCAACGACGTTGGATACCATCAAACGAAACCGCTCTTCACTTTCACGCAGTTCCGAATCGCGGAGCTGAATCTCACCCAGCATCTGATTGAACGCATTCGTCAATACGCCGAGTTCATCGTTCGACAACGCACTAGCTCGAATCGAGAAATCCTTGCTCCGGGACACTTCCGCAACTGTATTGACCAATGCCAGAATCGGAGTCGACACCTGGCGTTGCAGCCTGCGAGACAATAGATAGGCTATGATCATCGCGATCATAAACACGACAGCGGACTGGAGTGCGGACATCTGAAGCTGGTTGTAGAATGAGCCAAGGTCACACGACAGGTAGAGAGTGCCAAGCTCCTGGGTTCCCTGAGAGACTCTCTTCACGCCGTGTACTCTGTCGTCCTGAATCCAGAATTCGTTGTCGGCTCGAGATGCTACAGGCGGCAGGCTGTCCAGATTGATGTTGGCTGGATAGCTGGCAAAAACCCTTCCCTCAAGATCGTACAGTATGGCGGCTGTAACGTTTTCTTCGGTCGAGAGTGAGATCAGCACTTCACTGGCGTCATCCGTATCCTCGAATGCCATAGCGGCGGTACAATTGGTGGCGACAATCTGCGCGAGTGAGGAGAGCCGCTGAATCGTATCACGTTTATAGGAATAGAATTCGTAGGTCAGGAATGCGATACAGCTAAGCAGCAACACACTCCCCGAGATGGAGACGATGATCAGCATCAGCTTGCGCTGAATCGAGGCACGCCCCGCCGACATATTTCCCAGCCCAGTCATTTTAGATGATCTCCGCTAGTTTGAGCAACTTGGAACTGATCTCCAGTCGCGCTCTGTTCACGGCATCAAGATTGATCTGCAGTTTGATCTTATGCTTGTTCTTCACCAGCCCAATCATTACCCCGTTGGCGGCGCTGTTGCTCAGGGCTGACACGGTGAGTATGCTTCTGTCGCCCACCACCCTCAGGATAGAATCCAATCGCGATTCTTCTGAAGATGAGATGAAGAGGATATGGCATTTTCCCAGCTCATCGGCGTGCCGGTAGTGGTGGATCTCGATCGGGTGGTCGTTGACCGATTCGCCCGTCACGGTTTGTTCCAGAAACTGTTCGAAAGGATCATCGCCCAGAACGGCAATTACGAAGGGAGTCGCGGTGCTGTCGGGTGCGGTCTGCGGCCACTCGATGAAGCGAGTGAAGTTGAACACGAATGCTGCCTTCAGGGCGTATTCATCGCTCGACCTGGCATGGAGTCCCGATACGAGCAGGAGGACAGTTTCGAGCCCGATGAACAGCAGTAACCGCAATGGTTTCATAGCACCCATAATTCAGATTGTGAGCCCGGACAATCGTTGTCCGATCATTCTCTAAAGGCTAATGAGACGTAGACACTTCGAGGGATTTCGGCCGAGCCCACCTCGACGTGCCGTTCTTCGGCAAGATTCTTACCGACTATGGCGACTTCAAATCTCTGATAGCTCCAGCCAAGTCTGGCATCAAGCGTAATGTAGCTCGGTACGAATGGTGAGGGCAACGCATCCACGTATCGGCCCACCAGATCGAACTGCAGATTCGCCGGGAGATTGCTGATATATTGCAGCACGGCCTGATGCGTCGGGTCATTACCCTGTCCATCGAGCAGAGCCTGGGAGACGTTGTGACCAGGTTTGCCCCAGAGTCGCTTTTCGAAGTAGGTATAGCCGCCCCTGATCTTGCACCAGCTCAGGAGCTGGAGCATGCCGGAAACTTCAGCACCCCAGGACTCTCCGGCCACGCCGTTCTGGAATGTATAGGGCAGAGCACCTTCCATATTGGCCGGCTCAAGACTGAAAATGTCATCGTAAGTGTTGTAGAAGGTTGAGACAGAGACTGACAGGCCGGTCGAGGGGTTCGTCCGATATCCGACCTCGTAGGCATTCAGGACTTCCGACTTGAAGTCAGGCCCGCCAGCAATTGCAAATGGTGGCGTCGCCGGCACATAGTAGTCAACGTCGATCCGGCTGGGCGACCGGACCGCCCGCGAAATGGCGCCCCAGAGGAAATGTGACTCGCCGGGCTTCAGCGCCATCCTGATACCGGGCTGGACTTCGAAACCTGAGTATACGTTGTGTTCGATCTTGCTCCCCAGCGTAAGGGCGAAAACATCACTAATGGCGGCGATTTCGTCCTGCAGGAAGAAACTGTAGAGACTCATGTCCCTGGTGGAGGGGAGGAAGCTAAAGACAGCGTCATCCGAGATGGCATCTCTTGTAAAGCGATAACCTGCCCCCCAGAGGATACGGTGTCTCTCGCCGAGCATGAGTGAATGCTGGGCATCGAAGTCTATCGTATGCAATTCGTCGCGGACAGTGCTTACCAGATCATCTCTCCAGGTTCTGTCGAAGTAGACATGCGCCTGAAGCGCTGAACTCGGCGAGAATTCGTGCTCCCAGCGTCCGATGATACTCTGTCCATCGATTTCGGATCGGTCATTGGCCATGTTGTACTGGTTGCCGCTGTAAGCATGCGCATGAACGGAGATTTCATCGACAGGGCTCGCGTGGTGATCAATCCTGAATCCGCCATGATTAACGATCCATGCATCCAGATTCTCCGTTTCACCAACATAGGTGTTGTCGAGCTTGTCTCTCTGAGCGAAGATGCGATAGGAAGTCTTCTCTCCGACATTGTCACCAAATCTGACTACGCCCGATTTCTCGCGGAAGCTACCTGCTGTGGCAGAAGCATACACACCCTGACTGGCTTCCGAATCCTTGGTTATTATATTGATGATACCGTTAACCGCGTTGGCACCCCACAGCGCTCCGCCGGGACCGCTGATGACCTCGATCCGATCGATATCTTCGAGCACCACGTTTTGTGCATCCCAGTAAACGCCTGCATAGACCGGCGTATAAACTGATCTGCCATCTATCATCACCAACAGCTTGTTCGAGAAGAATGAGGTGAAGCCGCGTGCACTAACGAGGCGCGCGTAAGAGTTGAGTTGCTGAACACCAAGATTGGGGAAAAGCGCGAGCGCATCGACCAGCGAGGATGCACCTGATCGTCTGATTTCATCTCCGGTAATCACCTGCACGGCCGCGGGGGCCTCTGAGAGTCTCTGTGGCAACCGCGAAACAAGCGTGATCTCGATGTTCATCAGTTCTTCCACCGAGAGTTCTTTCAGCGCTGCCGGATCGTATCCTGAATCGGTTGCTGATCCCGCCCAGGCTTGCCCTCCGCCGCAGACGATGATTGCGGCAAACATCAGCGGCAATGCGCCAACAAGAATCGAGATGGAACGACCAACTCCTCGCCGCTTCGCTATTGCTGAATCTGCTTCACAACGGCGATTCCAGATATGCTTCTTCATGACAGCTCCCTTTACCGGCTTCAGCGGTGAATCATCGCCGGCTCACTCGAATTCCGACTGCAGATGAATCGGTGTTTGGTTCACGTGATCTCTATCAAGATAAAATTGGTAATATTTCTTTCGGCAGAATCTGAAAAAGTTTTGCATCCGCCGATCGAAATTTCTGAGCTGAGGATGTTTCGTTTTGGAAAGGGGGGGGGGGGTGCAAGCTGGCGCTCACCGGGGCGTACGCTGCGAAGAAGAAAGCTGTGCTTGTTACGATACTGAAGAGATAAAGCCGGTGAAGGGACTCGAACCCATGACCTGCTGATTACAAATCAGCTGCTCTACCAGCTGAGCTACACCGGCCTGAATGACGTGCCAAAATAGGTTTGGTAATCTGTAATTGTTGACCGGAAATGTCAATAAGGAATATCCGGCCCGCTGTGGCGCGTTCGATGACGTGAGGAGTGACGGTGGCTCTACAGCTTCTTCTTCCAGATCGTCCCTTGCGGAGTATCCTCGAGCACTATGCCCATCTCATCCAGCTTTGCACGGATTTCGTCCGCCCTGGCGAAGTCACGATTCTTGCGGGCATTCTTGCGGTCTTCGATTAGCTGCTCGACCCCTTTATCGAGGGAGACATCATCCTGTTTGATTACGGCCAGCACCGAGTCGAAGCCATCCATCGTATCGAGCACGATCTGAGCGTCGTCGGGTGAGATACCCTTCTCATCGATATGACGGTTGACATCGCGCACGAAATCGAAAATCGCCGCCAGTGCGGGGGAGATATTGAGGTCATCATCGAGTGCTTCCACGAAGCCGGTCTTGACCCGTTCGACTAAATGGTTGAGCTGGCCATTCTCAGGACCATCTTTGGCCGAGAGTTTGACATTGTCGTAGAAATCGCGCAGGCGCTGTATCGCGCTCTTTGCTCCCTCGATGCCATCCATCGTGAAATTCAACTGTGCGCGGTAGTGCGTTGAAAGCAACAGATACCTGATCGCAACCGCCGGATAGCCTTTGTCGAGCAATTCGCGCACGGTGAAGAAGTTGCCGAGCGATTTTGACATCTTCTTGCCATCAACGATCAGGTGGGCGTTATGCATCCAGTAGTTGACGAACTTCTCCCCAGTCGTGCAGACCGACTGTGCGATCTCATTCTCGTGATGCGGAAAGATGTTGTCCACGCCACCGGTATGGATATCGAAGTGCTTGCCGAGATACTTCATCGACATCGCCGAGCATTCGAGGTGCCATCCCGGTCGACCTTTCCCGAGCTCGGTTTCCCAGAAGACATCACCATCTCCCTCATCCCAACCCTTCCAGAGCGCGAAGTCGCAAGCCTGCTCCTTTTCGTACTCATCGGAAGCAACGCGCTGGGATGCCCCCGCCTGCAACTGTTCGAGATCCATGTGCGAGAGCTGCCCATAATCCTTGAACCGGGCGATCGAGAAATAGATATCGTTGCCGGCGCGATACGCGACACCCTTCTCCAGCAGCACCTTTACCATTGCGACCATTTCTTCGATGTGAGTCGTCGCCTCGGGATAGTATTCAGCCCGCTCGATGCGCAGGGCATCGATATCGTCGAAGAAACCATCCTTGTACTTCCGCGTGTAGTCGTCGAGAGAGACGCCCTGTTCGATCGAACCCTTGATCGTCTTGTCATCGATGTCAGTCAGGTTCATCACTTGAGTGACCTTGAAACCGCGGTACTTAAGGTAACGCCGCAACAGATCCTCGAACATATAGGCTCTGAAGTTGCCGATATGGGCGTGGTTATAAACGGTCGGTCCGCAGGTATACATGCGGACTTCGCCCGGGACGATCGGCTTGAACTCCTCGACCCTGCGAGTCATCGTATTGAAGAAATGAGGTACCATATTAGAATCTTAGATCCACAGTATCCGTTACCGTCTGTGAGGATACGCCACGAATCACAGACAACTTAGTTCTGGGTGAATGACTTGACGGTTTTGGCGTCGAGTTTCTTAACAAGCTCCGTAATCAACTTGATGGAGGTATCATAGTCCTTCCGACAGATGATCGCATTATGGCCATGAATGTAACGAACCGGCGCACCGATCACGATTGCCGGCACACCTGTGCGAGCCATGTGGATTCTACCGCCATCGGTACCACCCATCCGCATTGTCGTCAGGTGATACTTGATCTTCAACTTGTCGGCGGTGTCGAGCACCCAATTCTTGAAGCGGGTATTCGGAATCATGCTGCCATCAAGCGTCAGGATGGAGACACCCTCGCCAAGCTTCTCGACAGGTTCGCCGCTGATTCCGGGCGTATCGCGTGCGATTCCGGTATCGACGATGATCGCCAGATCGGGATCGATCTGCCAGGCAGCCGTACCGGCGCCGCGAAGACCAACCTCTTCCTGGACTGTGCCGACGCTATAGAGTGTATTGGGGTGTTTCGCTTTCGCGAGTTTCCACATGACCTCGATTGCCACCGCGCAGCCGTAGCGATTATCGATCGCCTTGGCCATGTACATCTCTTTGTTGGCCATTACGGTGAACTTCGAGTCCGGGACGATCACGTCGCCCACCCGGATACCGAGTTTGCTGGTGATATCATACTTGCCACGGACGCCGCAGTCGATGTACATATCCGTCACATCGAGCACCTTCTTGCGGGCTTCCGGCTCGAGAATATGCGGAGGGGTTGAGCCGATTACGCCGGGGATTGGACCCTTCTTGCCGAGCACCATTACACGCTGAGCGAGAGCCACATGCCCCCACCAGCCGCCAAGCGGGATGAATTTGATAAAGCCGCTCTTGGTGATCTCAGAGACCATAAAGCCGATTTCATCGCAATGGCCCGCCACCATCACCCTCGGATTGTCCGCAGTGCCCTTCCTGGCGGCGATGATCGAACCCATCTTGTCGTACTGGACATCTGCGTAGTCCTTCACATGCTTCTCGAAGATCTTCGTGATTTCGCCTTCGTGACCGGGAGGGCCGTAGGCGTCGGTAAGTTCAGCTAGCAGGCTTTCACTCTTATCCATGGTGGTTTGCCTCCATTAACGACGAAAATTGGTGCGTGGCTTGGCTTGCTACGCGATGACTCTAAAGAAAGACAGAATAGCCAAATGGCGGTTCGTTGGCAAGGCAGAATGCGTGGTGGCAGGCGCTGGATGGAGACGTGAGCGAAGTCAGGATCAGCGTGCGGCTTGAGCTAGCTGGTGGCGGCGGATTCCCAGTTCAACGATACGCTTGATCAGATCCGGAAAATCGATTCCTGCTGCCCGCGCAGCCTTCGGGACAAGCGAGGTTGAGGTCATTCCGGGGAGGGTGTTCAGCTCGAGGAAATAGAGGTTGTCGTTTGGATCCAGCCGAAAGTCAGCGCGAGCGTAGCCTGCGCAGCCAACGGCGTTGTAACAGATTTCGGAAAAGCGTTGAATGTCAGCCGTGGCCGATTCAGGAATCTGCGCCGGGCAGATATACTCCGTGGCGCCGGTAGTATACTTGGAGTGGTAGTCGTAGAAACCAGATTTCGGCACAATCTCGATCACCGGAAGTGCTTTGCCATCCAGCAGGCTCACGGTGAGTTCGCGACCGGGGATGTATGGCTCTATCAGTATGCAGTCATCATGTCTGGCGGCAAGCTTGATCGCCTCACCCAATTCCGCGGACTCCCTCACGATGGTCAGGCCTACGGTAGAACCCTCGGCGTTCGGTTTGACTACGACCGGGAGAGGGAGTGATTCGGACTGTTGCTTATCAAAGTCGAGAGCTTCCGCCAGGCGTCCGAAGAACAGTGTCGGCACTATCGGTACGCCCTGCTGCGCGACAATCAGCTTGGTGCGCTGTTTATCCATCGCCAGCGCTGAGGCCAGTACACCGGAGCCGGTATAGGGCACGTTGCAGAGTTCGAGTAGAGCCTGGATCTTGCCATTCTCACCTATCCCACCGTGTAGTCCGATGAAGACGCAGTCGGCGTCCCGTATCGGCCGGGGGATACTTGCCTGGAAATTGATGAGCGCTCTTGCCTCGGAGCTGTCTGCGGGATTGGCCAGAAGGTTGCTTCCGTCGCGGGTATCGATGAGTTCAACGGCAATCCCCGTCTGTTGTAGTGCGTTTGCGACGGCGCGGCTGGAATTGAGTGAGACCTCCCGTTCGCTTGATTCCCCCCCTGCCAGGACTACAATATTCATCTTTAGTTCTTCAGTTGCTGCTATGTTTCCGTTTCCAGACGATGCGTGAGAGAATAATAGATGCGATCACAAGCAGAGCGACAAGAATAATCGTGTTGTAGGCTGCGAGGATGCCTTCGATTTTCGACCAGTCCTGCCTGAGTCTCAGTGCGAGAAACAGCAGAGTGAAATTGAATGTCAGGGTGGAGATCAGGCTGTAGAAAAACATTTTCCCGGCGTTGAGCCTGCCGATCCCTGCCATGACCGCAAGCAGCGCGCGCACGCCGGTCAGCCAGCGGGATGCCAGAATTGCCTTATCCCCCCAGCGCTGGAACCAATGCTCGACTTTGTCGAGTTTCTTGATACCGAGCCAACGCATGCGCCGGCTGAGCAGGATCTGTCGTCCGGTCTGTCGACTGATGTAGTAGATTGCCATCACTGAAATCAGCGTTCCGACGACGGAGAGGGCGAAGACCGCTGACCAGGAGATATTCCCCCCGGCGGCATAGACCCCACAGATAAACACCGAGAGATCACCGGGAATCGGTGGGAAGAAGTTTTCCAGAATCATCACTGCCACGACAAAACCGTAGATCCAGAGCGGGCTGTGGCTGGAGATCATATTGAGGATTTCATCGGTGCGCGCGAAGAAGTACTCCATGGTCGCTCCTGCGTGCTACTTTTCCACCAATACTACCGCCATCGCCGCAATCCCCTCACCCCGGCCGGTATAACCGAGTTTCTCACTGGTAGTGGCTTTGATCGAAATCTGCTCCGGTTGGAGCATCAGGGTATCCGCGATCTTAGCCCGCATCCGGTCAACATAGGGAGCGAGCTTCGGTTCTTCGCAGATCACTGTCATGTCGGCGTTGACAACCGCCCAGTCATCCTCCTGCAGCAGCCGGTCAACCCGCTTGAGCAACTCCAGCGAAGAGATACCCTTGTATTGATTGTCGCTGGGGGGGAAGTGGTGTCCGATGTCACCCTTAGCGACAGCACCCAACATGGCATCGCAGAGTGCGTGCAGCAGCACGTCGGCATCGGAATGTCCTGCAAGTCCCTTGTGATGATCGATCTCGATTCCGCCGAGGAAT
>JBECKX010000102.1:0-48911 GCA_040235515.1 Candidatus Zixiibacteriota bacterium | reverse complement strand
ACTGGATTATCGTACCGGCACCGCCAAGCGTTCCTCCGCCGACCAGGGAGACTGGCTGACGCTTTCCGCGCAATCGGGGGAGGGTGACGCCACAATCATGCTGACGGCGGATCGTTCAGAATTGGTTGGTGTGGGTGTGCATCGTGCGGTCGTCTACATCAACACCCCGACCGCCGGGAACCAGACGCGGGACAGCGTTGAGGTATACATACTCAGTGGCAGCGCATGGGTGATCGCTGACGATGAAGGCGCTGACGCTTGCTGGCAGGTCGATGTATTCGATTACTACTGGCTCAAGGAGTTCAGGCTTCCTGAGGGTGTCGGAGGCGTGTTCGTTGATTCGATTTCATTCCTGTTCTGCGAAGCGAACACTGAGATTCAGCTGGTCAGTTTTGACGCGTCATTCGATGAGCCGAATCAGGTGTTTGTGCCGAACCGGCCATTGTGGGCCGGGGCCGATTTTGACAACGCCGTGGTGGGGACGAACACGTACCCGGTCGATTGGTATTTCAATTTTGAGCCGTTCTACATCGGCTATTTCCAGCCCAACGAGGATCTTCCACGTCCGCAGATCGATCGTGAAACAGATGCGCCGGAGCAACTGAGCTGGCGCATTCGACAGATCAATGAAGATTTCAGCAACCCGATACTGCAGGCGCAGGCACAGGTCGGTTTTCAGACTTTGATGTTCAGAATTTTCGTGACGCCGCGAATCGAGTACAATCCCAAGATGGCGGCGCAGTATCGTCGTGCAGATGCGTCAACCAGGGCGCAGACGTTGCGGACCGGGTATGCCTACGCCAGCGAGTTTCCGGCGTCGCTGAAACCGCTGGTAGACAAATAAGCTTTGGCGTGGGCTAGCGCGATATCTGGTATCTGCGCAGGAAGCGGCTGATTTGAGGGTGCACGTTCTCCGGCTCGAAGATCGAGGTGGAGAGGGTGTCATAACCGCAGGCAAACATCAGGGGACGCACCGATTTGGGAAAGGTGAGCAGTCCGTGGGTCTGCTGGCCGTCAGCAGGCCCCAGATGGACGACGACCTCACGGGGGTAGTAGTTCTGCCACAATTCATCGAGTAGTCCCTGGTACGAGTCATTCCGCTCGCCCTCCATTACTATCAGAGTGGGGAAGCGAGTCAGGTTCATGTAGGCGCTGGCCAGATAGGGCAGCCTGATATCCTCACGATTGACGGGTAGGGACACTACGTAGCGCAGCGTTGATTCGGCCGGTCGCTGGTAGTTCGAGTTTGCTGTCAGGTAGTAAAGCCGCGTGAACAACCAGACCGCCTCAGAGTTGGGAATGTATGGTTTGATCTGCACCTGTTCGCGCCCGACGGCGTTCTTGATCCCCGCTTCATAACGCAGGCCCCCCAACTGACGATCCTCCAGCGAATTGATAATGAAGGATGCTACCAGTTCGGCTGCGGTCAGGTAGTTGCGCTCACCGGTTGTTTCGTAGGCATCGATGAGCGCGGCGGCAACAGCCGTCTGATCGGGAAGCAATCCCGCCGGAAGGTCGGCTGCAGGGATCAGTTGATGGCGCACCGCGCCGTTGCGCGCGATCGACGTGGCGATCAGCGAGTCGAGGGTCGCCAGTGCATAGTCCTGCCACTCGGTTTGTTTGAGGGCACGGCCGACACGGAGGAAGGCGGATACGGCTTTGGCGGTAGTGCCCGCGTACACGAGCGTGTCAATGGCGGGTGTACCATACTGCAGTCTCTCCTCTCCGGAGAGCGCAAAGTAAGCAGCCGGGCTGATCGGTTCCATCCCGGTCGTGTCGCGCAGGAATCCCCGCTGGCTGTTGTAATACCCCCAGCGTGCCTGCGGGCGGAGGAAATTCCAGATGTAATCAAGGGTGCCTGCTGCGATCTCGGCGTAACTGGAATCGTTCATGATCCAGGAGGCATCGAAGTAGAGCAACGCGAGATCGGTGTTGAGATCAAGCAGTTTCTCATAGCTGATATCGAGCCAGTCAGCCGTGCGAGCCGACCTTCCGAAGCCGCCCCACACGGTATCGTAGAGTGACAGTTGAGCATTGAGTGTATTGGTGAGTTGCGACTCAAACGCAAGATCCTCCGGAGTGACTGCCGCCAGCATGAATCGGAGCGCTTCCGGCAGTGGGTACTTCGGCTGATCACCGAATCCGTAGAAGGTCGAGTCATAGAGACTCAAGATAGCCCGCTCGGTGTTGTTGATGATATCTTCCGACGGTCGGCCGGGAACGATTCGGGCGACTGTTTCGCGGTAGTCCTGTTCGAGACGATTCGATTGTTCTGAGAGCACTTCGGGGCGTGACTTCTTGATATCGAGGATGCGATTCAACAACACCAACAACGAGTCGGGCGGAAGAGCGTTGCTGCCCCCCAGCATACCGGCATCCGGAGTCAGGATAAGGCAGGAAGGAAATGTTCCGAGCTGGTAGCGCTCGTAGAGGCTCGGGTCGCGTTCGCTGTTGGAGTAGATAGTGATGAAATTGTCGGAGAGCAGCTCAACAATGCGCGGGTCGGTAAAGGTTTTCTCCTTCATCCTCACACATGGTTCGCACCAGAAGGGGTCAAGATAGAGGAAGACCAGCTTGTCGGCAGACCTGGCTTCCGCAAAGGCAGCTTCGATCCAGCTGCGCCAATCGATGGGGGAGTCTGGTAGCAGTGATGATTTGTGCGGTTCGCCATTGGTGCCGCACCCCGATGACAATATGAGCAGCGCCAGCGCCGCGCCGACTGCAATCAGAAGCCGTTTCATTGTGCCATTATAAAGAGATTGAAGTGGAATACGAAGTTGAATTTGTGGTGACAGAACTGGATCGCCGGGACTGAGCAGATATCAGCTGACAAGATTTTACATGTTCATGTTATTGCATATCAGTTCCCACTGCAGGCCCGGCTGAATCGCCATGCGTTGAAGCAACATCGCGAATCCCTCTTACTTGATGAGCGCATGGGAAGGGGTGCAATCATGCCAGGTGAAAACCTGAGAAAGGCGGAGTACATTGAAATCAAAGGGATCAGTCTATCTGGTAGGGATCATGCTCACGCTGTTTGTGGTGAACGGGTGCAGTAAGGATGACTGTCCAAACTGCCCGGGCACCGAGATAGCAGAAAAGGACTACCACCTGCTCTACAGCTTTGGAGGTGGTTTCTACAACTCCTCAGTCTATACCTACAGCACAATGACCGGGGAGTTGCTGGATTCAGCCTACTACGGCCACTACCCATATCGGGACGTACGCTTCTCGCACGACGGGCGCTATGCTTACTACACGGTACAGCGGGCATACACTGCTGCGACATGGGTGACCGATTACGCTTCGGGGGATACCCTGGCGCTGCTGGATGGCGTGGGGGGGAACTGGCTGTCGGTGTCGCACGATGACAGGTATTTGCTGCTGTCCGATGGGGGGGTATTGAAGCTGATCAGCCTGCCGGGATTGGAGGTGGTTTATGAAGAGTCCCGGGAGAATTCCTGGTCTATCGGGGCGATGCACCCGCTGAGGGAGATCGCGGTCATCGGAAACGAGGCTATCGACAGTCTGTTATTCCTCGACTTCAGCTCAGACAAGATCACCGCGCGTTCTGTGGCGCTTGAATACAAAGAGGGGGGAGCGATCAGTGTCGGAGCCGTGGCGTATTCGGCGGATGGAACCGAGCTGATTATCTACGCGGGTGATTATCCTTGCTGTTCCGGTTCGGTGATTCAGGTTCGCGATGCAGAGACAATGGAGGTACTGTTCGAGTCGGTCCCGGCTTACATAGGGCCGTTCGTTCATCCGGATGGCGTTCGGGTTTTCTTCGTGGAACCGGTGAGAGATGTGTTTGGTCTGGGAAATCCCAGTTCCGTCTGGGAACTCGATTTGAACAAACTAGCGATGCGGAAACTGTTTGACGGGCGTGATTTCGGAGCCGCAAGGGATACCTTCGAATTGGATCCCAGCGACATGACTTTCACACCGGACGGCAAGTACGCGTTTCTGATGAATGGTGGTGATGGCTCCCAGGACGGGCCCATTCTAAAGCTGGATCTTGACACCTACGATTTCGTAGAGGTGATCAACCCGCCGGCGGGGCTATCAAGCACGATACGTATCTGTCCAGTTCAAAACAACTAAACAGGGGTAAGAAACAACTAAACAGGGGTAAGACAATGGGGTGCACGATTTTCTTAGCGATTGCGGTTTGCCTGTCGGCGTTGGTGATTGGCTATTATGGTTTGGAGGCGTCCGGGTTCTGAGTACACCGTGCGGACGCAGTGATGATCGTATTGCGGCTGAGACTTCAGAAAGTCGTGATGAAGTCCATCAACTTTTCTTCTTCCATCTCGCTGATGGCGACATAGTCCTGATTATCCCATTCCCAGACCACATACTGATACTTCGGACATGAGCCGAAGTAGAACTCGGTGCCGTTGTTCTCGACACGGTCGAGTCCGCTCTTGTCGATATGGCCTTTCGGGAGTACGATCAGTGAAACATTGCCATTCTTGAGTTGGTAGTCGAGATGCGGGCCGGTGCCGTAGGTTGTGTGAGCCACACCACCCTTGAGCATATCGATCTCGCCCTGGTGGCTGGTGAAGAGCTGCTCGGGAAGCACACCGACTTCCTTCATGACGGCGTAGACTTCCTGCGGATCGGAAGACTCGATCTTGAACTCTTTCAGTTCACTCAGGCACTTGCTGTGCTCGGCTGCGAGTGGACCGAAGCGTTCAAGGTTTTTGCCCTTGGTGTTGGGTGACCAGGGCTGGATCGCCAACAGGGTGATGACAATCGCTGCCGCCAGCGGGGCGAGCAGGAACAGGACGCTACGCGTGCCCGCGCCACTGCTGCCGCCACCGCGATCGATTTTGTCGATTTCGTTGAGCACACGGCTCTTGAGGCTGGCGACGTCAGCATGGCTGGCTGATTTTGATTTTACGACTTTGTTGAATTCTTCTTCCAGTTCATACTTTTTGAGGCAGTCGGTGCAGAACTCAAGATGGGTGTCGACGCTCTTGCGGTCATTCTCGTCAAGCTCAGTGTCGAGATATTCATACAAGCGAGCTAGTACTTCACGACAATTCACTGTTCGGCTCTTTCCTTAGAATTTCCATCGTTAGCATATTCCCAGAGAAGTTTCTGCAACATTTTACGACCCCGGTGCAGCCTTGATTTGACGGTTCCTACCTGGATACCGAGGATGTCCGCGATCTCCTGATAGGCGAAGCCTTCGTTGAAGGCGAGCACCACCACCATCCTGAACTCAGCGGGGAGCTTTTCAATCGCCTCAACCACGTCGCGGTCAAGAATCTTATTGAAGAAGTCCCGTTCCGGGTTACCGGTTTCGGACGGTTTATCACGAAGTTGGCTGTGGAGGTAACTGTCGTCGACATCGTCGTAGGAGATCGAAGTTGATTCTTTCTGTTTGGCGCGGTAGTTGTTGATAAAGGTGTTGGTCATTATCTTGAACAACCACGCTTTGGCGTTGGTGCCTTTTTCGAATCGATCGAAGCTTCGATAAGCCTTTAACAACGTCTCCTGTACCAGGTCCTCCGCGTCGACTTCATTTTTCGTCATTCGCAGCGCGGTTCGATACAAGGCCTCGGTATGAACCATAGCCTCGCTTTCGAAGTCGTGCTTCTTCTGGTTTCTGGAAGACTTACCAAACATCTTGGTTGCTATCTAATTAACCAGAAACCGTTTGTCAATCTTAAGAAACAACAGGGCTTTCTGATGGTTCCCACGCGGGGGGTAGAAAAATGGATCAAAAATAGGTTTGGATTGTAACCGATCATCTCGCCCTAAAAAAAAGCACCGTCGGGGAGAAATCCAACGGTGCTTGAGTCAACTTGCCGGCCGTTCAAGTCCAATATGAAACAAGCAGGTAGTCGGTTTTCGATTTTGCGACGGACCTATTTCTCCTTGGCGATATTGAATTTCTTCACTTTACGCCAGAGGGTGGTGCGGCCGATCCCGAGCTTATTAGCCGTCAGCGAGTAATTCCAGTTATTCTCTCGCAGGCTGCGGACGATATGTTCGCGCTGGATATCTTCCATCGACTTGGTGTTGCGAATCGCCTTAATCCCGCTCGGACGTGCTTCGACCTCGAAGTCGCGTGCCAGCGGTCTCATCAGGAAGAGGTTATCCACATCGATCGTATCGCTGATCGAGAGCGCCACGGCGCGCTTGATCGTATTCTCGAGTTCACGGACGTTGCCGGGCCAATCGTGCTGGATCAGCTTATCGCAGGCCGATTCGGTAAAGCGCTTCTCGCTCTTGTTGAAGTGACGGCAATACCTGATCAGGAAGTGCTGAGCCAGGGGGACGATATCTTCGCGACGCTCGGTGAGCGGCGGAATCGAGATCGGTACGACATTGAGGCGATAATAGAGATCTTCGCGGAATTTACCTTTGGCAACCAGTTGCTCGAGGCGGCGGTTGGTGGCGGCGATAATGCGGACATTCGCTTTAAGTGTATCATTGGAGCCGACGGGACGAATTTCGCCCTCCTGCAACACGCGCAATAGTTTGGCCTGGAGCGCCGGTGAGGTGTCACCGACTTCATCAAGGAAAACGGTGCCGCCTTCGGCATCCTCAAACAACCCTTTCTTGTTGGTGGTTGCGGAGGTGAAGGCACCCTTCACGTGTCCGAATAATTCGGATTCCAGGAGCAGGTCGGGCATCGCCGAACAATTGATCGCGACGAACTTGTGGTTCTTGCGTGCCGAGTTGTTATGGATCGCCTTGGCGAAGAGTTCTTTGCCGGTCCCGGAGTCACCCGTGATCAGGACGTTGATTTCCTGCGGCGCTACCTGCTTGACAACGTCGATGAGCGACTTGATCGCCTCCGACTGCCCGACGATGTTTTCGAAATTAAACTGTTCTTTGAAGGCGCGTCTGAGGTATTGGAGTTCGGTTTTCAACTGCCGCTGCTCGAGAGCTTTGCGCACCTGTACTCTCAGTTCTTCTTCGTTGAACGGCTTGGTCATGTAATCGAAGGCGCCCTTCTTGATGGCGGCCACCGCCGAATCGACGGTTCCGTAGCCTGTGAGAACGATCACCTCGACATCCGGCGTGTAACGCTTCGCCATCTCAATGACATCGAGGCCGGAGTCCTCCGCGATGCGCAGGTCAGTTACCACGACATCGTAGAAGCGACTCTGCAGGCGATTGGTGGCCTCTTCGATCGACATGGCGCAGTCGGTATCGTAGCCACTGCGGCTCAGCAAGACCTTGAGGGCGTTGCAGAGGTTACGATCGTCGTCTACTATAAGTATTGCGGCCATTACTTAATCCTTTCACTCAACTCAATCAGAAATTATTGAGATTCCGTGGAATTATGACTTCGAAGCAGATGGCATCCTCCGCGGTGGAGCAGCGTACATCGCCACCCAACTCACGTGCAAGCCTGCGAGCGATTGGAAGTCCTAGCCCATCATGCCCACCCTTGCGGCTGTAGAATGCGCTGAAGAACTGCCCCTCGATTTCGGCCACCGTCGAATTGCCCGGACTGACGACCTGCAACGAAGTCGAATCCTCGTCGTGTGTCAGGCTGATGGCAATCGGTGTATCGCCGGCGGCGTCGAGGGCGTTATCTATGAGTTCGCAATAGATATTGCGCACGATTGTGTCATCTTGATAGCAGAGTATTTCCTCCGGCAGCGTGCCAATCTCGAGGGAGCGATGACCACGCGAGCGGTAGGCGCTCAGGATCGAATGAAGAAGATCCACGAGGTTGATCTCGCCGCGACGGATTTCAACCGGTCCATAGGCGAGCATGAAGCGGTTGAGCAACTGATCCTGGTGTCGAGCACCGAGTACCACGATCTGTGCCATCGAGGCTTGATCATCCTGCCCTTCGATCCTGGCGGTTTCCTGTATCTGCCCTGCTCCGGAAATGATCGGGGTCAGGTAGTTACGGAGTTTGTGTGCCAGTCGCGATGGTGTGAAATCGGGGATATGATTGCTCGATGAGATAACTCTCGGCGAAAGTTCGGTTTCGCCGCGGTCGCTACCATTGGATTCTGGCTCCGATGAAGCGGTGTGGTCCGAGGAAACGGCAAGGGACCAATCGTTGACGAGGCAGCAAAGGTCATCCACCACTTTGCCAACGATCGAATCAGTCAGCCCCGTGAGTGCGCGCGAAAGCAAGAGATACTTCCGGCCCTTCGGGAATTCAAGCCTGATCGACAAGGTTCCGCCATCGCTTGACTTGCGTTCGGCTCCGACTGCGTCACCGCTGATTTCCCAGTCGATACCGGTAGCCGCGAGCAAAGTATGATAGCGTCGCCCAAACTGTTTGCGAAACGCCTTGGGAGTCAGCTTTGCTGCGACTTTTCCCAGCTGAAGCGAGAGTTCTTCGGTGTTGATTCCTGCAGCACTGACTTTGGTCTCTGCCACAGCTGTTTCATGTTCCATCTGACTTTGCATCTCTGCCTTTCGAATTTTGAAACACGGCGAGTGTGCCGATAGTTTTCATATCGGAACGCGTAGAGATTTCTTAACCGGGCTTCTGACTTTGTTTGAGAATTGGATGCGAACGGTGGCGACGGGTGTCAGTCAGCGGATTGAGACCCGATGCAACAGCTATCGGCAGGGCGCATCAATAGCGTGCGAGAAGGCTTCCAAATTGAAACAGCGGCCTATGAAACAGCAGTACTCGAGTGAAGCAGTGACGAAACGACAGATTGCTCCAGCACGAAACGGGAGAATTGTGATGTCGGACGAGCAGCCTCGTCGGGATTATGGCGTATTGAGCCAGGAACTCGGCGACTGTTTGTTCTCGCGATCGGCGCGACCCTTCCAGACTTTGGTGTTGTCGGAGCCGTGCTGATGGATGATGTAGTCGCAGTCAGGCTGACTGCAGACCCAGTTGGTGCTGCTGCTGCTCAGTAGAGGGAGCAGTTTGCCGCGGTCACAGACCGGGCAGGTAACAGGTTCTTGCATGTTGATTATCTCCCAATGTAGTTTTCTAGCTCGTTTGGCGGCTTCACGCGCGGCGTGTGCGGCCGCAGCTCCACCTGCGGCTCCTGCGCCCATTACTTCCTCTTACCCTTGAGGTAGCGATCAAACCATTTACGAATCCAGTCAAGTCGGGCGAGCCTGCGGTCGGGTCGTCCGCAACGTGACAGACCGTGCGGCTCCTGCGGGAAACGCACAAACTCCGTAGTTCTCCCCATCATTTTCAGTGACATGAACAACTGTTCGGCCTGCTCGATCGGGCAGCGCAAATCCTGCTCTGAGTGGATGATCAGAAGCGGGGTCTTGATGTTCTTCACGTAGGTGAGAGGAGACTGTTTCCTGTAGCCGGTTTGATTGTTGTAGGGTGTGTTCCCGATCTCGCGGGGGAGGAGTACACCGATGTCGGATGACCCATACATGGACTCGAAGTTGACACAGGAACGTTGGGTCACGCCTGCCTTGAAGCGGTGGGTGTGCCCCACGATCCAGTTGGTCATGAAACCGCCGTAGCTACCGCCGGTGACGCCCATTCTCTTCTTATCGATGTAGGGCAGGGTTTCCATGTAGTCGGCGAACGCCATGCAGTCATCGTAGTCGTAGGTTCCCCATGCTGCGACGATCGGAGCGGCGTGCTTCTCGCCGTAGCCCTGACCACCGCGCGGATTCGAATAGAAGACGACATAACCCTGCGCCGCCAGGTACTGCATCTCATGGAAGAAGCTGAAGCCATACTGCACGCGCGGGCCGCCATGGACCTGCAGGATGGAGGGGTATTTCTTGCCACTCCTGAACCCCGGGGGCTTCATGATCCAGGCATGCACCGGGTAATTCTCGGTGCTCTCCAGAATCAGTTCCTCCGGCTTGACGAGATGGACTTCCTTCTGCAACCAGCTGTTGAACCGGGTAACTTGCTGTAGCCTGCCACCGGCGGCAGTTGAAGTGATGTATACCTCGGCCGGTGTCGTTGTGTTCGTGACCACGGCTGCGATGCTGTTCGTTTTACCGTTCAGAGCAGCTCCCATCACGTGGAGTTTTCCGCCGACCACTTTCTGTCGGTTACGACCGTTGGAACTCATCTTGTAGATGTGGGTAGCGCCGGCATCGGAGACGACAAAGAAGATGGTCTTGCCGTCGTGTGACCAGTGCAGCAAGCCACCGTCGTGCGCCTCGACGGTATCTGAGATGGTGAGATCAAGACACTGGCGATCGAGGTTGGCGGTGAGATTGACCGCCTTGCCACCACGCACCGGCACCTTCCAGACATGCATATTCTTGACGCCCCAGGCATCGTTGGGGTCGTCATGCCCGATGTAGGCGATTTCTTTTCCATTGGGAGAAAAGCGGGGCATCATCTTGGGACCCCTGGGCGTATCGATACGCCGTGCTTTACCGCCCTTGGCAGGAATGACGAACAGGTCGATCAGGTCTACATCGATATCAGGATTCCGCTGAATGTTGCACAGATAGGCGATCTGCTTGCCATCGGGCGACCAGACCGGTTGCATCTTCCCTCGCGTGCCGCTGGATACTTTGACTTCCTTGCCGGTTTCGACATCGCAGGTATAGATCTGACCCTCATCCTGCGGCAGAAACCCCAGATTGTCGAGTTTGTAGAAGAGCCGGGTGATGTGGCGGAACACCGGTTCTTCCTTGTTTCCCTTCTCATCCCTGGGGACTTCGTCATTTTTCCTGAAAACGTAGAGGAGCGACTTGCCGTCGGGTGAGAAGCTCAGGTTGGAGTAGCTGCCGTCACCTTCAATGAGCAACTTCGGTTCGCCGCCGTTACTTGGCATCAGGTAGATACCCTTCTTGTCATTGCGCTTGGAGGTGAAGGCCAACAGCTCACCATCGGGAGAGAATACAGGTACGCCGTCGGTGACTTCGCCATTCGTGAACTGGCGCAGGTTGGTCCCATCGGTGTTGACCATCCAGATGTGGGAGAAGTACTTCTTCCGGTTCTCAGCGACTACCCGGACGTTGATGGCGATCTGATTCTCGTTCGGCGACATTGCGATTCCGTCGACAAACTTGAGTCTCAGCAAATCTTCGGCAGTTATGTTGCGCTTGGTAGTGCGCTTTGTGCTTCTTGCGCTGCGCTTGGTAGCGCCCGGGGTCTTTTTCTTACGTGGCATACTCTATCTCCAGCGGTTAGGTGCAGGTTTGGTATACGAAACACCGGTTAGACTGTTGTGAAATAATCATTTATCTCAGCGGGCGCAATTGGTTTTGGGTGTTGCGTCGAAAGCACACGAGATCTCGGAGTCGAATGACTCTTGATTTGAATGTCTGCATCTTCAAGTCTTGTCTCTTCGACCCGATGAAGCTGACGTGGACTCATGGTTAAGAACTCAATGGAGTTGATTCGACTCAGGGGCCGGGCCTACGTTCCTCGGGGCGGTGCTGCCGGTGCTGACTGCAGTGGTAGTGTGCCTATTGCCAACGCAGGTTACATTATTGTGCACTTAGTCGATGGCGGTTCGGCAGCGTGCTCGCTGTAGCGCGGGAGGATTCCTAACTTGTGACTACGCCAGCAGCTCGCTGATCAGAATCTTCAACCCCAGCACGATCAGGATCACTCCACCGCAATAGCCTGCGGCTTTACCTATCCACCGACCCAACTGCGCGCCAAAGCGCATTCCGATCAAGGTGAAGAGGAGGGCGACCAGTCCAATGACTACGCTGGGGTAGATTATCTCAACTTCGAGCAGAGCCACGCTCAAGCCGACAGCGAGAGCGTCGAGGCTGGTGGCAATCGAAAGAGAGATGAGGGACCATTTGCGGGTGGGGTCTTTGACGGATGCCTGCAGCTCCCCACGGGCGGTCGATTCATCGCGGTGGGTGGCCGTGTCATGGAGCATCTTTACGCCAATGCTGGAGAGCAGGGCGAATGCCAGCCAGTGATCGTAGTTGGCAAACTCCTGCGTGACCTGGCTACCTAAGAACCAGCCGATGACAGGCATGAGGAACTGGAAGAGCCCGAAATGAAATGAGAGGCGGAAGTAGTGGCGAAAGGTTATCTGGGGGAGAGTGGCCCCGACCGCGATGGCGACGGCGAAGGCGTCCATCGCCAGGCCGACAGCCAACGCTATAATTGTGAAATCACTCAACCCTTGTCCCGCAGTTCGATCGCGTTGCCGTCCTCAACTCCCGACGAGGGAGAGGATATATTGCTGGAAGCGCGAAGACTGCGTCAGCTCGGGATGAAACGAGGTCGCAACAGCGTTACCCTGCTTAACAATGACTGCCACATCGCGACAGGTGCCGAGGACTTCCACACCTTCCCCAACCGAAACTACCTTGGGCGCCCTGATAAAGACCATCGGCAGCTGCTCAGGTGATCCATTGACACTGAATTCTCCCGGGGCAACGAATGATTCAATCTGGCGGCCATAGGCATTGCGCTCGACTTCGATGTCGATCAGACCGAGCGGGGCGAGTCGGTCATCATTGGTGACCTTGCTTGCCAGCAGAATCATTCCGGCACAGCTTCCCCAGACTGGTTTAGACTTACAGAATTCGCGGATCGGTTCACGCATCGATTGCGATTTGATGAAGCGATCGATGACTGAGGATTCCCCGCCCGGAATGACCAGGCAGTCAACCTCGGCGAGCTGGTCGGCTGATTTGACGAGCTTGACCTCGCAGCCGAGGCGTTCGAAGGCCTCGTGGTGTTTGGCGAAGTCACCCTGAAACGCCAATACTCCTATGACCGGGTGTTTCTTCACGGTAGTCTGATACTCTCGAGTCTGATATCCTAGGGGTAGCTCGATCGCAAGGCTCGCAGAGCGGCTTAGCGGTACTGCAGCAACTCTTCTTTCGGCATCCTGGCAACATCGAGTCCTTCCATCGGCTCGCCGAGCGAGCGGGATGCTTCAAGCACTTTGGCCGGATCCTCCCAATGGGTGGTAGCGATGACGATAGCCTTGGCGACGCGCTGTGGCTGCGATGACTTGAAGATACCGGAGCCGACGAACACAGCCTGCGCACCCAGTTTCATGCAGAGTACGGCATCCGCCGGTGTTGAGATACCGCCCGCGGCGAAATTGGGAACCGGGAGGTTCTGCAGCTCGGCGGTTTGCTTCACCAGTTCGACCGGTACACGGTACTCTTTGGCGGCCTTCTTCAGTTTGTCTTTGTCCATCTTCTTGAGGGCGTTGATCTCGCTATAGACCATCCGCAGGTGACGCACGGCCTCGACGATATTCCCGGAGCCGGCTTCGCCTTTGGTGCGGATCATCGCGGCGCCTTCATTGATGCGGCGCAGCGCTTCACCCAGATTACGGCAGCCACAGACGAAGGGGATTTTGAAGCGATGCTTCTCGATATGGAATTCATCGTCAGCGGGGGTGAGTACTTCCGATTCGTCGATATAGTCGACTTCAAGTTGCTGCAGGACTTCCGCCTCGGCGAAATGACCGATACGGCACTTGGCCATGACAGGAATCTGGACGGTTTGCTTGATTTCTTCGATCTTCTCGATTGGCGCCATTCGCGCGACGCCGCCGGCTTTGCGGATATCGGCAGGAACGCGCTCGAGGGCCATGACCGCCACCGCCCCGGCATCTTCGGCTATCTTAGCCTGCTCTGCAGTGGTGACATCCATGATGACACCGCCCTTTAGCATTTCGGCCAAACCGACTTTGAGGATGAACTCCTCATTGGTGACTTTTGCCGCGGCGTTGTCCGGCGATTTCTTTCCAGTTTTGTTTTTTGCTTTATCTGACATAACGATTACCTCTGAGCGAGCATTAGAGTAGCTTCTTTATCACGTTTGCTACTACGCCCAAGTTGCGGCGTAGTTCCTGAATTGAATACCCCAAGTGATACGCTGACCGGGTGCCTTGTGAGAAGGGCAAATCGGTCAAATCTGATCCGGCAATTTACAGGGAAATCGGAATTGGAGCAAGCCTTAGATTGGATTGGTAAGGGGCAATTCGCGATTTGCCAGGAATCGTTCGCTGCTGGGTAATACTAGATCTCGGTAGCTATCTGGAGCGCCACGATTTCGTCATCGAGGGAGTCTTCGTCGGGGGAGACAACGATCTGGCCGACCAGTTTCATGGTAACCGCCCGGTTCACGTTGTGTCCCACTCCGAACTCGAACTTATTGAGGGGATAGTCCCAGTCGATTCTTCCGATACCCGGCCCGAGATTGACTTCGGAGAACCGCAGCGTTTCGGCTCTAGCCGCGATGTACCATTGAGGCGCCAGTTTGTATTTCCCGTCGATGTAGCCGCTGTATGCACCGAGATCGCCCAGAAACGGGTGCTCCCAGTAGCAGGCGAACGCTTCGGCGAACAACTGCAGGTAGCCGGCTGCGTAGGAGGCGCTGATTCCGCCGCCGTAGTTCATGTAGCGGTCGACAGGGTCGGGTGCATCGGCGGCATATTCGAGCGGAATTTCGGCGATGTAAGGCCCGGCGAATCCAGAGAAGGAGAGGTTGAAGACGGGCGAAAAATAGAGCCCCAGTTTGCCGGTGAACTGCGGGATTTCCTTTTCCCGTTGAATCGCCGGCGCGGAGACTGCACCGCTGAGCGCGGCGAGTGACCAATCAAACATCCCGATCGACCCGAAGAAGTCGACACCGGTATTCCAGCAGGCGTCGTACATCATCGGCAGCCCGAACGCCGCGTTGCCATTTCCCCGGTAGGCGAGCAGATCCTCCGGCGTTCTCTGAAAGTCAGAAAGCGTCAGAGCCGTATGGTAGATGTACATCAATGGCACACCAATCAGCGGATTCTGATTGGAGTAGGTTCTGGGGCCCCAGGTACCGATGGTGTTGGGGATCAGTCCGACATGAAGGTTCACACCGGGACCGGCCAACTCAGAAAGCCGCAGGTAGGCTCCGTAGAGCTGGAATGATGAGTTGTCTATCAGCACCTGTGAAAAGACGGTGGCGTTCTCAGCAACTTTTGCATCGAAGAAAATCCGGGTACGCACGAAGTCGAAATTTGAGAATTTCTTGAAGGTCTTGTTCGAGTAGTCGTTGGCGTCGGTGTTGCGCATCAGGAGATCGAGTTGACCGGTGATCTCATATTGTGCCTGCAGTGAAACCGGCAAGAGGAAAAGGCAGATCAACAACTGGATCGCTCTTAGCTTAACAGGGTGCAGTCTCATACATTCTTCTCCGCGATTTCCGGGGTTTCTGACTTTATCAGATTCCGGGGGAGCTGGATGGTGAAGGTGGCACCCATCCCGGTTTCTGATTCTACGCTCAGTGAGCCGCCGTGGTCTTCCACCGCTTTGCGGCTGATCGCCAACCCGAGTCCGGTTCCGCGTTTCTTCCCCTTGGTGACGAATGGCTTGAAGATATCAGCGATGATCTCGGGCGGGATTCCGGGTCCGTTATCGGCGACGGTGATTTTGAGCGACTCGGAGGAGACCAGCACCTTGACTTCGACTCGGTTGCCGGGCGCGAGTGCTTCGTAGGCGTTTCCCACCAGGTTGTCGATCACGCGCTGAAACTTGTCAGGATCGATCGAAGCGGTAACCTCCGTCGCAACCATCAGCGCCAGCTCGATGCCTTTTTTCTCGAAGCGAGGGTGCTGGTCCCGGAGCACTTCTCCGAGGAACTCCGAGAGCACGACCGGCTCGAGGTTGAGTGATTTGTTTCCATGCGCGTAGTCGAGCAGATCCTGAGTCATATTGACCATCCGCTTCACCTGCTGTTTCACGGTCTGGCAATAGTGGTCGCGACGATCCTCACCCCCGAGGTTGTATTGAATACCCTCTACCGCCATACTGATCGCAGTCATCGGGCTTTTGAAGTCGTGAATGATGCCCGCCGCCAGTTGGCCGATTGTTACAAGTCGTTCGGAGTTCAAACGTTGCTGATGCGCTTCGGCGATGGCGTCGCGATTCGAGATCAGGGTCTTGCGCATTTCATCCATGCGCTCCGCGAGGTAGCCGAGCTCGTCGTTCTTGTGTGGTGTGATGGCATCGGAGAGCTTACCGTCAGATATGTTCCGAGCGGCGTCCACCAGTTTGTTGACAGCTCCCGTCAGGTTGTCGGAGGTGAATCGGTAGATCAAGTAGACCAGCACGAGGAATCCACCTGCTGTGACCAGGATTATGTAGAGTGTAATCTTTGCAATGGCCGGGTCGAGCTTGGCGCTGAGCGAGCGGGCGAGGAATATCTCGCAATCGGCGGCAGGAGAAAGGATGTGGTCGAGAAGAACAAAGTCTTCACCGTTCATGCTGGCGGTTGCGACTGCACCCGGCGGGCGCGAAATGAGCACATCGTTCAATCCACCCTGATGGTACTCGGTAGCCAGTTCAGTATCGGTCGCGGCGATCAGTTTGCCGCGGCAGAGCAGCAGCAGGTCGCTTGCGGTCAGGCGTTTGAGCTTCTGCAGCAATCTGGCATCAAGTTGGTATCCGACCACGACTGTGCCGAGTGGATAGTTGGGGCCGTAGCTCAAGGGACTCGCAAGTACCTGATAGACCGACCCACCGACATAGATGAAATGTGTTGCTGCGATCGATTCACGGAAGAGCCCCTCGATCTCCTCGGGTCGAACCCGGGGAGATTCAACATCCGAGTCGTAGGCCAGGATTGTCTCCGCCGTATCGAGGACCAAGAAGAGATCGGCATTGACAACTTTGCGGAAAGAGGCCACCTCATTTTGCGCCGTTTCGGGATCCCCCTCCGCGATAGCCGCCAGGAAGCGGGGATCTGAGCGGAGGATGTCAACACCTGAATGCAGCAGGGCTTGCCGGCTATCGAGGTAGTTGTCAAAGACGTATCCGGCCGTGATCAACTCATTACTGTAGTTGAGCGTATATTCGGTTTTGATGACGGCTCGAACGATGAAGAAGGTGATCATTGCGCCGATGATGATCGCGCCGCCAACATACACGAGAAATTTCTGTCCGATCGAGAGCTTCATGGAGAGTCTCATTACTGCACCTCAACCACGAAGACCTGTTGATCAGGAATCTGCACTGTACGCACCTGTTCCGGTGAGTTTTCCTGCCAGATATGCAGTTCATACTCACCGGGGGGAACATCAGGGATGCGAAAGCTCCCATCGCGTTCAGTCAGCGTGAAATACGGCTGTTCGAGGACGAGGATATGTGCAAGCATGCTGGAATGGATTTCACAGAAGACTTTGACGACGCCCGGCAGATCGAAGGTCACCGATTTGGAATGGCCTTTCGAATAGCGGCCGAGGTCGAATTTCTTGGTTTTCGAGTATGAGAAGACATTGTGAAAGACCGGATCCATGTTGGGGAAGTCGACGGTTGTCCCAACCAGAATCGGTAGCAGGTGCGGCACGAATTCCTGGTTGATCTGTTTCATCTCGGCATGTGGGGCATCGGCAGCAGCTACAGAAGCCGCTCCGCCAGCTAAGAACACAACTGCCTGCATCACCGCACTCTCGTTGTAATCGGCCTGCGTGTTGACGCTCTGACGCCCCGGATAGCGATTGATGCCCTTGGTCTTGCTGACCGCGGACTGCAGCCGCACCTTGCCGGTGACTTCAGTCGCCGCAAGTTGACCGGTGAAGCAGAGCAACGCGCCGAGTATCAGCGAGAACCGAAATAATCCATGTTTCAACATAACTGCTTATATTTGTCGGACTAACGCGGTATTAATTAAGAGTCAGCCGCGCAGAATGGTGTGGCGGAGATCAAACTCTGAAATCGAGCTAAAGCAATTGTAGAGAAAACCGAAGAACGGAGTACAGCCTGCATGTTTCGAAATGAAATATCGCGGTTGTACTGCAATGGGAATTGCGGTGAGTAACTGATTTCACGCGACCATGGAGGGTCACCAGAGAGTGTGCGGAATCGCTGGAATATTCCATTACGCCCGTAGCACCGAGGTTCAGGGGGAATTGCTGCAGCGTATGACCAACCGGATGGCGCATCGCGGTCCGGATGGTGATGGGCACTATCTCTCTCCACAACGGAACCTGGGATTGGGGCACCGAAGGCTTTCGATCATCGATCTCTCCGATGCCGGCAGGCAGCCGATGTCGTCCCCCGACGGCAGGTATCACCTCGTCTTCAACGGCGAAATCTACAATCATCGCGATGTCAGGCGTGAACTGGTTCAGCGCGGCTACAGCTACCGTTCTGAGTCGGACACAGAGACGCTGCTTTTCGCATACGCCGAATGGGGCCCGAAGTGCCTCGAACGGCTGCGCGGAATGTTCGCGCTTGCAGTCTGGGATGAGTCGAGGGATGAGTTGTTCATGGCTCGTGACCGGATCGGGGTAAAGCCACTCTATTACGCCGATGTCAATGGGGCGCTGGTATTCGCCTCGGAGATCAAGGCGATCCTGGAGCACCCCGAAATCTCGGCGGAATTGAACCCGGAAGCGCTCTACCACTATCTGACGCTGGCTGCTGCACCGGCGCCGTCGACGATGTTCAAGGGTATCTACAAGCTTCCGGCAGGATTCAGTTTCTCGATCAATCAGTCCGGGAGGCGACGTTACACGCGCTGGTGGGATGCCAATCTACAGCGTCCAACGACAACCAGGGATGAGCATGAGATCACGGCAACGATTCGTGAATTGCTGCGCGAATCGATCGAGTTGCGGATGATTTCCGATGTGCCGTTTGGCGTGTTTCTCTCGGGTGGTCTCGATTCCACGACCAACGTTGCACTGATGTCTGAATTGATGGAGCGCCCGGTGCAGACGTTTTCGGTCGGAATCAAGGGGGATGACGATCACAACGAATTTCACCACGCCCGACGGGTTGCCAGACGCTACGGTTGCGACCATCATGAGGTGGAGATCACCGATGATGACTTCATCGAATTCCTGGAGGAGATGCCGTTCCACCAGGATGAGCCGCTGGCCGACCCCGTCTGCGTGCCGCTTTTTCATGTGAGCAAGCTGGCTCGCCAATCCGGCGTGCCCGTGATCCAGGTCGGTGAGGGGTCGGATGAACTCTTTTGCGGATATCCGAAGTTCAGGCTGGCACTTAAGCTGAACCCGGCGTGGAATCTATTGCAGGCTTTGCCGGGCGGAATCTGGCGGACAGGTTACAGGCTGTCTGCCGGTATGCTGGAGAAACGAGGTCACCTGCTCGCCAGGGAGCATCTCAGACGTCTCGGGGGGAAGGAGAGGCTGTTCTGGGGTGGCGCGATGGCGTTCATGGAATATCAGAAGAGGCTGCTGCTTTCTGACGAAATGGTCTCGCTCAACTCGACGAATTCGACTGCGGAGTTGGTCGATTCGATCTACGGCGGGAATGGCAGCAATGATCCTCGCAATCTGCTGCGGAGTATGACCTACCTCGAGCTCAAACAGCGGCTTCCCGAGTTATTGTTGATGCGTGTCGACAAAATGGCGATGGCAAATTCGATTGAAACACGGGTGCCATTTCTTGATCACAGACTGGTCGAATACGCCCTGACCTTACCGACGCAGTTGCAGTTAAAGAATGGGACGCTGAAGTATCTTCTGAAGGAAGCAGTGCGCGGGATCGTTCCGGATGAGATCATCGATCGCCGGAAGCTTGGATTTTGTGGTTCGGCGAAGAATATGCTCAGCCCGCGCGTGACAGAGTATGCGCGAGCGCAGATTCAGGCATCGCTGCCGGAGTTGGATGGTATATTCAATTCGGCCTACGTTGAAAGGGTGATCAGCCGCCATGAACAGGGTGACAACCAGGGGATGCGCCTCTGGAATCTGCTTAACTTTGCGCTCTGGCATCGTCGCTTCATTTCCAGGCGCGTTACGGTATAGCAGCGCTTCGTTCCGCTATTGACAAATCTCCATCCGCTGACCACTTTCCCGTAGAACATTAAGAACCGGGGAGCGTTATCGGGGGAAACAAGGATCTGGAGCTATGGCAGTGGAATACATCTATCTTGATTACAATGCAACGACGCCGGTACACCCGGAGGTCGCTGCCGCAATGCAACCGTTCCTGACACAACATTTCGGAAATCCCTCCAGCACCCACTGGTTTGGACTTCAGACGAGGCAAGCGATCGAGTCGGCCCGCAAACAGGTTGCTGCGCTGCTGAAGTGTGAGGTCGATGAGATTATCTTCACCTCAGGCGGCAGCGAGTCGGACAATTTCGCGATTGCCGGCTATGCGCAGAAGCACCGTCAGCGGGGCAACCACATCGTGACCTCGCAGATCGAGCATCCCGCCGTACTGGAGGTATGTCGCAGCCTGGAGCAGCAGGGGTTCGAGGTCACCTACCTGCCGGTTGACAAGTATGGAATGGTGAGCACAGCCGACTTTCGGAAGGCGCTGAAGTCGACGACTCTGATCGCAAGCATAATGCAGGCCAACAATGAAGTGGGGACTATCCAGCCGATCCGCGAGTTGGCGGATATCGCGCATGAACATGGTGTGGTTTTCCATACCGATTCCGCCCAGGCGGTGGGAAAGATTCCGGTGGATCAGGAATCGCTGGGTGTGGATATGATCACGATCGCAGGGCATAAACTTTATGCTCCCAAGGGTGTGGGTGCGCTTTACATCCGGCGGGGAATCGAACTGCAAAGATTGATTTACGGAGCGGCTCACGAACGCAACCTGAGAGCGGGGACGGAGAATGTGCTGGAGATAGTTGGGCTCGGGAAGGCATGTGAAGTCGTTGGTCGTGATCTGATGGAAAAATCACAGCAATTGAAATCGTTGCGCGACAAACTGGAACGGGAATTGGTGGAGAACCTGCCACAGGCGCGGGTCAACGGCGATCCGGAGAAGCGCTTGCCTAACACCTTATCGATTTCGTTTCCCGGCATTGAGGCCGAGACGATCATGGCAGAATTGGAGACAGTAGCCTGTTCGCCGGGGGCGGCTTGTCACTCGGATCAGGTGATCATGTCGCATGTACTGGAGGCGATGGGGGTGCCGGTCGAGTATGCGATGGGGACGATTCGATTTTCGGTGGGGGCAATGACGACTGAGGCCGAGGTCGAAGCGGCAGCGAGAACCATTGTCACGACAATGCGCAGGCTTTTCCCTGAGGGTGATGGGGAAGTTGCCGTGACTGTGCCGGAGGATGGCGAGGAGGTTCGCCTGACGCGATACACTCATGGTTTGGGATGTGCCTGCAAACTGCGACCGCAGGCGCTGGAGAAAGTGCTGCAATCGCTGCCGGCGGTAGATCGGGCCGATGTACTGGTGGGCGCCGATTCCTCGGATGATGCGGCGGTTTATCGCTTAACGGATGACATTGCGATAGTACAGACTGTTGATTTCTTTACGCCAATCGTTGATGACCCATACCAGTTTGGTGCGATAGCTGCCGCCAACTCGCTGAGCGACATATATGCTATGGGAGCCAAACCGCTCTTTGCGCTGAACATCGTTGGTTTTCCCTCGAATCGTCTGCCGATGTCGGTGTTGCAGCGCATCCTTCAGGGTGCAACCGACAAAGCAACGGAGGCGGGGGTCGTGATTATCGGTGGTCATACGGTGGATGACACCGAGCCGAAGTTTGGGCTGGCGGTTTCGGGAATCGTGCATCCTGAGAAGATTCTGCATAACAACAGTGCGAGGGCCGGGGATGCCCTGGTTCTTACCAAACCGATCGGGCTGGGAATCGTCAGCACCGCGTTAAAGCGGCGCATTGCGGGTCAGGAGATTGCGCAGCGAGCCTACGAGATCATGAGTGCGCTGAATTCAACCGCTGCCGGAGTGCTTGAGAGGTTCGACGTATCGGCGTGCACCGATGTGACCGGATTTGGGCTACTCGGCCACTTGCGCGAGATGACAGTCGGCTCGCGGGTCAACGCGACGATCAAGAGTGACAGCGTACCGATTATCCCTGCGGCTATTGACTTTATCCAGGCGGGAACGATTCCGGGGGGAACCGAGAACAATCTGGAATATGTTTCACCTTCGGTGTCGTGGGATACTTCAATCTCACGTAACCAGAAATACCTGCTGGCCGATGCACAGACTTCGGGCGGGCTGCTGATCACAGTCGCGCCGGGGGAGGCGGCCGAACTGGTTGCACAACTGCATGCGGCGGGAGTCGCGGACGCGGCGGTGATCGGAGAGATGACGAGTGAAGGGGATGGGAAGATCTTCGTTAGCTAGCTTAGTGCTGAACGCGAGGCTTAAGTAACTGCGGTTATGGTCTGAGTTGCGGCCTAACCCGCCTTGCGCCGATTCTTCAGAAAATCCCAGAAAACGTAATCCCCCAGATTGTTGGCGTTGGAGAAATAGGCGCGGCCGCGATTGAGTTCGGTCAGCTTCTGTACAAAGCGCTGCAGATAGGGATCGTCGGTGATCATGAAGGTGGTGATTGGAATACGCTTCTTGCGACAGATGATGGCTTCATCAAGCGTGCGGTTCACCACGATCGGGTCCAGCCCGAAGGGGTTCTTGTACAGCGACCCATCCTTGCGTGTGACCATCGATGGTTTACCGTCGGTGATCATGAAGATCTGCTTGTTGGCACTCTTCCTGCGCAGCAGAATCTTGCGCGCCAGTTGCAGACCAGCTTTGGTGTTGGTGTGATAAGGTCCCACGCCGACATAAGGGAGGTCCTTGATTTGTACTTCCCGGGCAAAATCGCCGAACAGTACAATGTTGAGCGTATCCTTCGGAAATTTCGTCAGGATCATCTCGGTGAAAGCCAGCGCAACCTGCTTGGCCGGGGTGATTCTATCCTCTCCGTACAGGATCATCGAATGGGAAATGTCAATCAGCAGCACCGTAGAGCAACTGGTGACCTGCTCGGTGTCGAATACTTCGAGGTCCTCTTCCGACATGTTCATTCCGAGGGATGCGGTCCGGGAGATGTTATTCAGCAGAGAGGTGCGGAAATCGATGTTGCGGAGGTTGTCGCCGAAATTGAACTTGCGTCGCTCGGGGAGAATCTCGAGCGAACTGCCGCCATCCTTGGGGATCGGGTGATTTCCGCCCCGGGAAGAGCGTAGTTGCTCGAAGATGCGATCAAACGAGTCCTGCCGCAAGCCGCGTTCACCCTTGCGGGTGAGCTTCTGCTGACCTGATTGATCCATCGTGATGATCCTCTGTTTCTGCATCTCACGCTTGAACTCATCCAGGTTGGAGCCTGCCGGCAGGTATCCGAGCTTCTTGAGCTGCTCCATGATCTGCAGCGCCATCTCGACATCACCGTTGACCTGAAGCAGGATGCGATTAAAGATCGACATCAGATCGCGCATCTGCTTGAGTTGGTCGAGCAGCGAGTCATCCCACTGTGAATATAGAAATCTCATAGACCCAGAGTTACCATCATGTATGGTGATTGACCGGTTGGACGTTGCCTCGACTAGTCACGCAGCATCTTCTCCAGCATGTCGACATAGATGAATTTGTTATCGGGTGATTCTTTGGCCACGACGTTATGCTGGTGCAGTCCTTCGATAACGAATTCCATCGCGAGGTATTGCTCGTTTTCGTTAGCCGGTTTATAGTACTTTTTCACGATCTCCTTGAGGCCGACGATCTGGTCGAGCGCGGCACGATAATCCTTCTGTGACTGTTCATCGGAGAGTTCGAGTTGCTTGCCGGTCGAGAAGAAATCGGTCACAGCTTCGTAGACATCATCCTGAGGGCGCTGATCGGCATTCGGCTTGATCTTACGCGGTTGCGGGAACAGTGTATCGAACACTTTCCTGGTGGCTTCACCGATGAGATTCACAGCGATCTTATTGGGGCCTTCCAGTTCGCCCTCGTAGACCAGTTCGACCTTGCCGACGATCGATGAAATGGCGGCATAAAGGTCGCTGACGCGAGGATAGGGTTTGGTATCGCGATTGATGGCGGCCCGCCGTTCGATATTCGAGATCAGGTTTTCGTAGGCAGAGATCGCCAGCCGTGCCGAGACGCCGGAGGTTTGGTCGACATGTTCACTCTCACGCGCCACGAACGCAACGTTTTCGATGACGTCACGAATCAACTCGGGGACTTCAACCGTGGAACCGCGGTCGGTCCATGCTTCCTGAGCCGTGATGCGCTTGGACGATTCGAGATTGGTCGGGTAGTGGGTGTTGATTTGTGATGCAATGCGATCCTTCAACGGAGTGATGATGTTACCGCGATTGGTATAATCCTCCGGGTTGGCGGTAAAGGCGAGCATCATGTCGAGCGGAACCCTGATCGGAAACCCACGAATCTGGAAATCGTTTTCCTCGAGGATATTGAGCAGGGCTACCTGGATACGAGGTTGCAGATCGGGCAACTCATTGATTGCGAAGATGCCGCGGTTGGTACGAGGGATAATCCCCCAGCTGATCACTTCCTCATTGGAGAGGTCGAGCTTCTCCCTGACCGCCTTGATCGGGTCAAGATCACCGATCAGGTCGGCGACTGAGACATCGGGAGTCGCGAGTTTCTCATGATAGCGCTCCTCGCGCGGTATCCAGTCGATCTCGACGTCATCCCCATGCTCTTCGATTAGCTGTTTTGAACCCTGCGTGATTGGATGGAACGGGTCTTCGTTGAGTGGACTACCTTTGATGCATGGCAGGAATTCGTCACACAGGTTGACCAGCTGCCGCAGGATTCTGGTTTTGCCCTGGCCGCGCAGGCCGAGCAGGATCATGTCGTGCCGTGACAGAACGGCGTTTTCCAGTTGGGGTATTACGGTACGCTCGTAGCCGATAATTCCGGGCCAGCGGTTTTCTCCCGCCTCTATTTTCTTGATCAGATTCTCGCGCAGTTCATCCTTGGTGGAGCGACTGCGGTAACCTGACTTCTTGAGTTCGCCTAACGTTCTTGGTAGCTTCATTCATTTCCTCTCATCGAATCTACAACTTATACGCGCTCTGATACTAGTTTGCAACAAAGATAGGCTCTGTGGGTTCCTTTTTCCATATTAGGAGAGAGAACAGATAGCCATTGTCTAATTTGATCGGCCGTGGAATGGTGAATAGCTGACGGATTCCCTTCAGAATACCACCTGAATGCGGGAGGAGTAGCAAAAGGAGCTTGCAATGTCGCCCCGGCGCCTTAGATTGGCTGCTCTGGTTCCTCTGTTGGCCCGAGAATCGGACCGCAGGAGTTCAGGAGTAGGAAATTGAGGTTATACTCCCTGCCCGAATTCAGCGTATCACGATGCGGCAGACAGTAATAAAACTGGAGATGTCGCCGATACAGGGTGTATGGCAGGGCATCTTCGTTAGGTGAGTATTATTGTTCAAGCAGGGGGCTGTACGACAAGGAAGTCAGATGGTTAAAGCGCTTAGGTATATTCAGGTCGAACCGATCCTCCCCGAGGGACTGGAGAAATTGCGGGTGATAGCCTCCAACCTGCATTGGAGCTGGAACCTTGAAGCGATCGATCTTTTCCGTCGCATAGACACGAAGTTATGGGAGGAGTCGGGTCATAACCCAACGAAAGTCCTGGCGCTGATCTCACAGGAGCGCCTGAACAAGCTGAAACGCGATTCTTCGTTTCTGGCGCAACTGGATCATGTCCACCGCGATCTTGAGATCTACCTCCAGAGCGAGACCTGGTTCTCCGAAAAGCATCTCAAAACCGATTCGCCGCAGATCGCATACTTTTCGGCGGAATTCGGTATCACCGAGTGTTTGCCGATTTACTCCGGCGGCCTCGGAATCCTTGCCGGTGATCATCTCAAATCAGCCAGCGATCTGGGGATTCCGCTTGTCGGGGTCGGCCTGCTTTACCAGCGTGGGTATTTTCAGCAGTACTTGAATCCTGACGGCTGGCAGCAGGAGTATTATCCTGAACTTGATTTTTCTCTGCTGCCGTTAGAAGAGATCAAGGATGAGAATGGTGCGCCGCTCACGATTTCGGTTGAATTCCCCAACCGCGACGTAATCGCTCGCATCTGGAAGCTGCAGGTGGGTCGTGTTCCGCTCTACTTGCTAGACACCAATCTACTTCAGAATGAAGCCTCTGATCGCGAGATCACCAGTGAGTTGTATGGCGGTGATCAGGAGATGCGCATCAAGCAGGAATTGATCCTTGGAATCGGCGGGGTTCGAGCACTCGAGGCGCTTGGGCTTTCACCGCTGGTGTACCATATGAACGAAGGGCATTCTGCATTCCTGGGTCTGGCGCGAGTGCGTCGCCGGATGCAGGAGGACAACCTGTCGTTTCGTGAAGCCGCTATGCTCGCCAAGCAGAGCACGGTTTTCACGACCCACACGCCGGTGCCCGCCGGGATCGACAGGTTTCCGAGGGAACTAGTAGACCGATACCTGCGTCCGCACTACTCGGCGTTGGGTTTGAGTCCTGCGGAGTTTTTCGCGATGGGTCACCAGAATTCTCAGTCCGCTTCCGGCGAATTCAACATGGCGTACCTGGCCATGAGTTTCTCATCCTTCATCAACGGCGTGAGCGAGTTGCATTCGCAGGTTTCGCGGAAGATGTGGCAGATGTCGTGGCCCGATGTTCCGAATGATGAAATCCCGATCGAGTATGTGACCAACGGTGTACATGCTCGCTCCTGGATCGCCACCGACCTGGTGCAGCTCTACAACCGCTACCTCGGTCTTGAGTGGATGAAAGAACCTGCCAACCACAGTGTTTGGGACAATGTCGATGACATCCTGGACAACGAACTGTGGAAGGCGCACGAGACTCGCCGTGAGAAAATGATCGCCTATGTGCGCCGTTCGCTGAAAGCTCAATATGAGCGGCGCGGCGCAACTCCGGGAGAGATCAAGAGCATCTCCGAAGTGCTCAACCCGGAGTATCTGACCATCGGTTTTGCCAGAAGGTTCGCGGCATACAAGCGTGGCAACCTCCTTTTCCGCGACATCCGCAGGTTGAAGGAGATCATTAACAAGAAGGACCGCCCGATCCAAATCATCTTTGCCGGTAAGGCGCATCCGCGCGACAACCTGGGCAAAGAGCTGATCAAGTCGATCATCCACGCGGTTCGTGATCCGGAACTGCGTGACAAGATCGTTTTCATCGAAAACTATGATATTTCAACCGCCCGGTATCTGGTGCAGGGTGTGGATGTGTGGCTGAACACGCCGCGCAGGCCGCTCGAGGCATCAGGTACATCCGGGATGAAGGTGGTCTTCAACGGCGGCCTCAATTTAAGCGTGCTGGATGGCTGGTGGTGTGAAGGCTACAACTCGGAAGTTGGCTGGGCTATCGGCTCCGGCGAAGAATATGACAACCATGACTATCAGGATGAAGTAGAGGCAAACGCGCTCTACGACCTGCTTGAAAAGGAAGTCGCCCCCGCGTTCTACGATCGCCGTGAGGATGGCATTCCGCGCCACTGGCTCGAGAAAATGAAGGCCTCGATCCGGACCCTCAGCCCGATGTTCAACTCGAACCGCATGGTTGAGCAGTACACGGAGAAGTTCTATCTTGAGGCTCACCGGCAGTACGTGCAGTTGCAGGAGAATGGCTTCGATAAGCTGAAGCGTATCACGGAGTGGCACAAGAAGCTGGTGGAGAACTGGTCTGATCTGCGGATCATCGAAGTGAAGAGCCACACCAACGGGACGATCAAAGTGGACCAGAATGTGTCGGTTGAGGCGAAAGTCTTCGTGGGTGAGGTCCAACCGGAGGATATTCGGGTTGAGTTGTATGTGGGCCGACTCTCGCAGCGGGGCGAAATCGCCGATGCGCATGCGTTTGAGATGACGCCGGTTGACAAGCCGCAATCCTCGATTGTCGTGTACAGTTGCGAAGCACCGATGCGCCAGAGTGGTCGCCTGGGGTACTCCGTCAGGATTCTTCCCAATCAGCGCGACCTGGTGCGTGCACATGAATTCCGGCTGATTACCTGGGCCGACAGCAATATTTAGGCTGATTTTTGTCCCGGCAGCCGCTCTTCACGGCTGAGCGCTGGGCGCTTTGAGCTCCGCAACAGCTTGCAGAGAATGTAAAGCAGGCGGACGGATTGTACGGGATTCCTTACACTCTCCGTGATGTCGATAAAATGGGGTTAATGCATCTAATTTATACACTTCTAACTCCCTCGAACCTGTCGCCTTAGCCGCACTGCTGCCCGCGCATTGCCCTCCTCCGCAGGCATGGTTATTGCTTTAAACAGCTTTAGAAAAGAACCATACTCACCTCATTTTACTTACCTGAACGGGAAAGGACGGATGCATGAACGGAACGAAGAGCTTATTCGCTATCGCCCTGGTAGCGATAATGTTCGTCGCCTCACACGCGGATGCGGCATTGGTTGCCCAGTGGCTCGCCTGCGGAATTGCCGGCGACCAAAATCCGCCGCCATACGGGCTGCGCCTTGATGGCTCGATGGATGGCAACTGGAGCCACGAGGTCACCTGGGATTTCGAGGATGTTTACTTCGATCTCTACGATGATGGCACTGCCCGACTCCACGGAACCGCCAACCTGGTTGAGTTCAACAACACGAATGGTCCCGGTATCTACGCCAGTTCCTGGTGGCTCGATACCAAGTTCAATTTGATCACCAATCCGGTTCAACTTGGCGCCATAGCCGATTACCACGCTGATTGGAAGTACTTCACACTCGACCCGTCGACCACCCCTGAATTGGTCAACAAGGCCAACGCCAACGACTACATCAATCTCTGGGGTCACATGGAGAGCAACATGCCTTTCCGTATTGGTTTCGGCGGCAACGGCAAAAACGGCAACTTCGGTGCCTCGGGTTGGGTCAACTACGAGCACACAACCCCGTTCGGTGTGATCGGTAATCGCAATGATCACCACGCTGCTTCCGATTTCCTGATGGATCTTAAGCCGGTCCCTGAGCCGACCACGTTCGCGTTGTTTGGCCTTGGTGCACTCGGCCTCGGCGCCTGGCGCCGTCGTCGCGGAGTTGAGAAGTAGTGTGCAGGTAGATTTTAGATAGTCGATCACTCAGCATTAGAATCAACAAGCGCCCCGGTGAATTTCGGGGCGCTTCCTTTTTGCCCCACCCCGGCGTTCGTTCTTTCCCCTGATCTGCAGAGAGGAAGAAGCTCTTCGAGCCAGCTCCTGCACGAACCAAAGCGATCATAAAAATAGCCCCCGCGAACATCTCTGCCTGTGGCAGGGAGTCCAGCGGGGGCTTGACTCTATCGGACTATTCGGCCGGCTGGTTCGCGGCGTGCCGCCAACTCAACAGGCCGAACAGTGTTCTAAGCAACCATCTTCGGGTGCGAAAGCTGCCGCTACGGGCAACTGGCGCATGGCGCGGGGCCGCCTCCGAAGATGAAGTTGATGATATAAACCGCGTCAGCGATCGCGACCGCTCCACTGCAATCCGCATCAGCTGACTCCAGCGGGTCTGGTGAAGGACCACCGCCGAAGATGAACTGGATGATATAGACTGCATCAGAGATGGCGACGGCATCGTTGCCATCCGCATCACCGCAGACCCACGGCGGAGGCGGTGGCAGTACTGTCAACTGTGCCGGCAACGCCAGGGATGAGTATCCGGGGCGCGGATCGTTGGACTTGATGATCAGGTTCGCATTGTGAACGCCGGTGTCGACCTCGGCGCTGCTGAACATCAGACTGATCGTGTCAGCCTCGCCTGCAGGCACTTCGCCCGCCGCAGAGGCGAACTTGAGCCACTGAGTCGGCTTGATGAACTCGATCGCCAGTCCGGGGTGGATGTAGTTGGAGTTCTGCGATACCTGCAATCCAATCGAGGCATCGGCATTCTCTATTCCGATCGTGTTTCCGAGCAGATCGAATCCTGCACCCATCGACGCGTACTGAATCTTGATTCCACCGTTCGGGCGGAGGATCACCTGGGCAGTGATCACGTCACCCGGATTGGCGGCTGATTCGTATTCGGGGTAGTTGACGAACGAGATCACCAACTCGCCGCCAACGACTTCATACAGCACCTTGCCACCGGGGTTATCTGAATCAAGAATATTCAGATCATCCCAGCACCAGGCGATGAAGTTATTCGGATCGCCGGCATCAGGCATCGGAGTGTTGTTGTACTCATCGAGGTTGGTGGTCGGGCCGAAGCCGATGATACCGTTGGAGCCGACGTAGAACTCGGTGTAGGTCTGGTCGTAGTACGGGAATCCGAATCCGATCGGGTATGGACCGATGAAGTTGTCATCGGTGAGACCCGAGGTTATATCGGTTCCGGTGGTGCTGATGTCGATCCAGTTGTAGGTAGGCCCGCCAGCTTCATCCGAGTCGATCCAGAAATATCCGTAGCCGTCGGGGCCGCCCGCGTTCTTGTCCACCTCAGGGCCGCGGAAAGTGTCCTCGACACCCTTCGGCAGGTTGAAGTCGGGCTGTGGCTGACCATCTTCAGCGTACTGGTAAGTCGCCGGAGCAACCTGGCCCGCTTCCTGCAACTGCTGGAAGAGCGATGACATACTGCTCTTGTTCAGTTCAGGAATAAAGGTAAGGGTATAGGTCAATCCGCCCTGGCCGTTGTTCTCGATCACCAGTTCACCGGAAGTTGAGTCATCCTGGTCGAGGGTGACATCAAAGCTACCCGGGTTGGTGGCGATCTCGGGGCCGAAGTCGACGCGGACGTCATCCACGAACCAGTCGTCGTTGGTACCGCTGGTACCGATGTTACGGAACCGCAGGCGGAACGCCGAGTGGTAGGCATCCGCCGGAAGGCCCATGCTCACCAGCTGATACTGGCTCATATCGGGATCGTCGCCGGAATGACGATTCAATTCAACCCACTGGCCCTGATCGTTGAAGTACTCGATGATCAGGTCATCACCGGCATCAGGCGATTCGCCGCCACCGGTCTGCTCGAAGTAGTAGGAGAGATTCACTCCGGAGACCACTTCAAGATCGATGGCCTGCGATACGAGTGAATCACCGCCACTGGGTGAACCGTTGAAACGAGCCGAGTATGGAGCACTTGGCTCACCCAGACCGACATCATCGATTGTCGTGCCGGTCGTGATGATCCAGTTGGCGGCGTTGAACCCCGTCAGCGGGAAAGTATCGACGAACGGCAGACTTACCGGCTGACCGGCTGAGATCGTCTGAATCTGGGCTGTCTCTGAGATATTGTTATCCGCCAGCGACTGAGCGGTCAGGACACTGATGTCCGTGTCGCCATAGTTGCTGGTCGGCACGATTACGCGGACCTTGAAATTGAAGGTCTCATCCGGCAGCAGGGTGCCGGTCGTGGTGACAACTGAGGTGCCGCTGGCATCCATAATCTCGGTAGGCCAGAGGTCACCGGCGATGCTGAGGCCGTACTCATCGTTCAGGACACCATCGTTGGTGACGCTGAAGTCATAGTAGATCGAGTCGGCAACGGCGCCCGAATTCGACACGGAGGTCGGATTCAGGAGCACGGCATAGTCGATCACGCGGAACGAGTAGATGTCGGTAGTATCGGCATCACCGCCCTCCGAATGGGCTTCGAGATAGTAGTCGATACTGGTTCCGGGTGACTGAGCCGGGATGAAACCATTGTACTCATCCTGATTTGCCGTCGGCTGGAGGATTTCCTGGTTCCAGACGACAGCCGTTCTCCAGTAGAGGAAGAGTGAGTCTGCAACGAGCGTCGTGTCGGAAGTGATCGTAGCGACAACTTCATACGGGTTGACAGAATCCTTGGTGTCGCCCAGAGGTGTATGGCTGATGACAGCGCCGGCGAAGGGGTCGTAGCCGTCGAGAACCAACACGCCGGTGTTGTCGGGGTCGAGCCAGTCCTTCAAGCGGGTTGAGGGTGTCGAACCTGAATTCCACGACATCGCGAACTTGCCGTACCAGTCAGAGGTCAAGCTCGAACAGGAGGCGAAGCCACCGTGCAGCTGGCCGATTACGCGATGATTCTCGTCGAAGAGAGGCGAGCCGGATGACCCGGGTTCGGTTGTGCCATCATCCCACTGGGTGATGCGCCAATGCGTGGCACTCGCACTAACCGTTTCCTGGAGATAGGCAGTTGATGTATACGGGTCGTAGTCAAATGAGATCTTCTTCACGTCACCGGAGGGGTGATGGATACCGCAGGCTGAGTTGCCGGGGGCATTCACGGCGTTCCAGCCGTTATAGAAGATATTGAAGGAGTCGGGCGGTGTTTCGTCCAACTCTAACAGGGCAAAGTCTGAGTTTGAGCTGTTAGCCAGCAGCGTCGAACCCTGTACGGTCATGAAAGTCGGACCATCCTGGTTCGGGGTGCAGACAGGGCTCTCATAATTGAACATAAAGATCCAGGTGTCAGAGCCACCGAGACAGTGGTTGGCTGTCAGGAAGTAAGGTGTCTGATCCTGGCGGACATTGTTGACCATTGAACCGGTGCAGAGACGGAAGCCTCCGCCGGTGGTGATCATGGCCACCGAGCGAATCTGCTGGCGCCAGTCATCGCCGACCGGGCAGATGACGTTATTGTTGCACGAACCCGATTCGCCAAAATCGAGCACGTCCTTGGCAACGTCTCTGTCAAAGAGATTCTTGTAAGCGTGGACGACGCGAGAGACGGTGAGTTTGCCTTCATAGACAACGTCGGCCGGTTCATAGTATTCGAGCGTAATGAAGTCACCTTTAACAAGACCGGTGGCCATTTTGCCGTGATCTTTGTTATTGCGTGACGTAAAGGCACCGATCACCATATCGTGTTCACGATTGTAGACGAACAACTGGGCGCCTTCAGGCAGTTTGTACTCGGAGTAGATGAGGTTTATCGAGTACGCACCCGCGGAATAGATGTTGAGTCGCCAGAGGCGGCCACCATCATCGAGGTTTTCCCAGGTGCCAGAGTTTTCGAGTGAATAATTGACATCGAAGGGTGCTCCGAAGCGGTAAGGCAAATCTTTGCTCTGCTCGGCGAGGTCTTCGGCAATCAGGGCTTGCACATCCACAGTCGGCATCTTGACCGTTTGCACATCGGATCTGAGTGACTTGGTGAAGCTCTTCGGCTGACCACCATCACTCAACTGCGCAAACGACTGGCCGAAGCAGACAAACAGCAACATCGCCGCCAGTGCCAGCACCAGCGGGATCCGCCGCTCGCAAGCGCCATGAATTCGCTGCCCTCCTGTCATGGAACGAGCGTTACGATAGAGTCGTGACATTTTGTAAATACTCCCAAAGGTTTGGTTAAGAACGGTAGTGTGGAGTGCCGGCATTCTTGAATCATTGAGCCGCGGCGATCCACGAGGCGACCTGAATTATCCTAACCTGTATCTTAACCTGTACACCGGCAGGACGCAACCAGAAGCTTCTGATACGACTTCTGAGCAGACAGACTCGGAAGGGAGCAGCAAGATTCCAAAGTCTCTTCGTATGGGGAAATTTTAGATGAAGACGGCTATTGGGATTGTGCATCGATTCCGGTGCAAAAACGTGTTGTTATTTGTCGGTTACATAAATTCGGGAGTCTGCTCAGGGAAGGGCAGACTCCCGAATTGCTAACTAGAGCGAGACAGCAGACTCCTTGCGGAGTCTGCCATCACTATCTTCAGTTATTGCGAAACACAAGGTGCCGCGCCACCACCGAAGATGAAGTTGATCAGGTAAACCGCATCACCGATCGAGACGCTCTCTGAGCAATCGGTGTCACCGATCAGAGCGTTTTCAGGAGACGGGCCGCCACCAAAGATGTAGTTAATGATGGCAACGGCGTCACCGATCGAGATGTTACCCGAGAGATCAAAGTCACCCGGCAGGTAGACGGTTTCACCACCGGTCCACGGTTCGATGTAACGGTTGACCGGTCCAGGCATCTTGCCATGGAGCACGAAGCTGTCAGTGATACTGAACGGCGTCGCATCCATGAAGCTTCCTTCGATTGTCATCGAAACGGTAGCGCTACCGACGATAGCGGTGCCGTAGGTGGCAAGGAAGGATGTGGCCGGGAGAGTAGCGTAGACGTGATCGCCTACGAAACCGGGGCCGGAAACCACGACTGGCGTGGAGAGCGGCAGGCCGTTACAGGTGACGGACGAGAGGTCAACGTCGGCAGCGGTGTATCCACCGTCAAACATACCGAAGTTGAAGTCGCAGGTCACCGGAACAACTGAGAACAGGTAGTAGAGGAACATCGGATCAGGATCGATCGTACAGGTCGGCTCATTGTTGAAGACTTCAACAGTGTAGTCTTCGACTTCGCCGTAGGTGGTCGATCCGCAGGATGCGACAGCGCCGGTGTAGGTAATGCGGATGCGCATGACGGTCTCACCCTCGAGGGCGGACGGAGGCGCAACCACGCTGAACGCGTACGGGCCCACGCCGGTGGCGTAGCCGACTTGTTCGCTGGCGTCGAAGCAGAGATCCTGGTTCCAGTCGATCCAGGCGGCGCACTGGTCTGAGCCATAGCCATTACCGTTGTCAACGGTGAGCGGATAAGCTTCACCCTTCACGATAGCGGTTGACTGATCAGTGTAGTCGGCATAGCCGTCGCTACCTGAAGCGTTGCTAATCGTAACGAAATCGACATTCGAGATGTGCTCGTCGCCGCCACCATCAGCTTCGCAGTAGGAAGTTGAAGGCGATGAAACAACGTTGATGTTGTACACGCCGACGGCGCCGTAATCCGGATCCTTAAGGACAGGATAGTAGTAGACACCCGGAGCGAGGTTCTTGAAGTTGATCGTGACGTTACCGTCGCCGCAATCAGTGACGTTGAAGTCATTGTAATAGACGAGGGCTGCGCACGGGCAACCGGTTGTCAGAACGATCCAGGCATTGCCCCATGACGGGCTGGTGCCGCAGTAGTCGATCGTGACATCAGAACACTCGGTCACTTCGAATGCATGCCAGGTTTCGCCGTCTGAGGCGAGCAGCGAACACTGGTTGGTCGCAAAGGTGTTGTCGCCTGTGAAGTTGACAGGCACACCGGCGGTCAGGGTGACCGGGGTAACATCTTCGCAAAGGTCATTCGGCGGAGGCACGAACGAGAAGATCGTCAACACGCCTTCACCGGTACTGTGGACGCCGCTGGAATTGGTGTAACCACCAACTTCAACGAGGTAGGTCTCGCCCATCGTGACCGGGATTGAAACCTGCGACTGAAGACTGCAATAGTCGTCGTTACAGGCAAGCTCGGTACCACCGCACTCATCAAAGACTGCCATCTTGGTATCGTAGCTCGAACCGCAGAGGCTAATGGTCGCTGCACCGGTGATCGGGGCAGTGTACTCAAACCAGACGTTCGGTGCTTCGTTGCAGGACAACGGACCATCGATCGTAGCTGAGAGAGTCTGGAACGGAAGATTGGTAACGTCGCCGATCGGCGAGGCGTTGGCGCAATCATCGTTCGCCGGCGGAGGAGCCGCGGCATCAAAGAGCAGGTCGAAGTCGGGGATACAAGCCGGTGACGGCCAGGTATCTACCATGATGTAGTAGGTACCGGCGGCCAGCGAGAGTCCATAGATCGACTTCGGGGTACCAGCGGAGCTGGTCACGACGCCGAGACAGGCGCCGGAGCCATCGAGCGGACAAACGTCGTCGATAGCCATACCGGACCAGGTCGTGCCCTTGGGATCGAGAGTGATGTCAAGGACAAGCGGCTCGGTCAGGGTAAGTTCCATTACGAAGTCTTCGCCGCCATCATAGCTGCCAAGACAGGTGGCATCGTAGCTGTTGCCACGGCCGCAGTTGTAGAGACCGGCTTCGGTGTGCGGCATGTCGGCTGAGCCGAGGGTCAGCTCGAACGGAGCCGAGCAGTCGTCACCAGGAGTCGGCGGAGCGGCTTCGTCGATCGTCAGGTCGAACAACGGAATACAATCCGGTGACGGCCAGGTATCGACCATAAGGAAGTAGTCACCAGGGCTCAGGGTGAGGCCCGTAATGCTGTGGGCGCCACCGGCGGAGCTGGTGGATTTGGCGATACAGTCACTGGTTCCGATATCAAGCGGGCAGGCTGCATCATCAATAGCAAAACCTGTATAGGTAGTTCCTTGCGGATCAAGGGTAATATCAACGGTAACTTCAGAGGCAACGCTGATCTTGTAGATGATGTCCTCGCCACCGTCGTATGAACCGAGACAGGTGTTGTCATAGTCATCGGTACGACCGCAGGTGGTCTGATCCTTGTCGAGATACGGAATCTCGGCCGGGAGGCTGATCAACAGCGGGTCAGAGCAGTTGTCACCCTGAGCTGCGACCGGGCAGGGATCGGAGGCGCAAGTGAGACCTTCGTCCCAGCTCTCGCCGCCCATGGTAATACAGTCAGCTTCGGTCTCGTCGGAGCATGAGGAACCACCGGCGAAGCAGCAACGGCCCAGCGGCGGAGGATCGTCAGTCACGACGACGAGGTCGAGAGAGGCCTGGGCACCGTCGGAACCGACATAGCGGAAGCCGATGGCGACGCTGGACTGGCCGGCGTAGGCGCTCAGGTCGACGACAGTGTTATACCAAATGAAGTTGGAGAAAAGTCCATAGGCATCCTCACTCCAGATCAGATCCGGGAAGGTGGTGCCACCGTCTGTGGAGACGTAGACTTCGAGATCATAGTTATCAAACGGATCAACCGCCCAGTAGTAGGAGGCATTCCAGTAGAAGTCGAGGCGGAGGTCGGAGGTAGCCGAACTGAGATCCATAACAGGAGAGATCATCCACTCATCCTGCGGCGTGAGCGCCGGATCATATTCAACGTCGGCGCACTGGGAGCCTGACCACGGGGAACCAACAGTCTGGATCTTCCAGGTGAAGCTCGCGTTCGTTACGACAGAGCCCCAACCGCCCGGAGGAACGGTACCCTCGAAGTCTTCAGACAGATAGACTGAAGAATACGAGCGTGAGCGCGGCGGCTGGCTGTCACGACGCTCCAGAGCGACCTTGGAGGCTTCATCACTGAATGAGCCCTGGTTGGCACCCTGGTCGCCACCTAATTCAGCTTTAAGGTCATAGTTCGGTCCAGTCAGGATAGGCTGGATCGAGACCTTCTCAGGTGCGGCATCTTTGGCGAACGCCATCGATGTGCAAAGTGCGAGAACTGCAGTGAGGGTGATGAGAACCCTCAGAGTCATTCTACATCGGTACATGGTCTCACCTTTCCATTAGGTTAAAGTGCAGTAAAATTAGACTCCTCCCAAGTTTTTCCGTCTGGAGGACTTCAGACGGCATCAACTCATAGGCACAACCTCCTGCAAGTTAAGGTTTTCACTTCAGCTTATGTAGCTTGCTTTTGATAGCTGGATGGTACACGTGCGGTAGCAGTCTCCGCGTCGGAAGATTACAGCTGTCAAAATTTGAATTTCGTTACTTGTTCGTTACTTGGTTGTAGAGAAGACCTCTGACCTACCACTCGTAAAGTAAGCACCTAAATGGCGCTGTCAAGCGCTTTTTATAAGGCATCTGGAGTTTGTCAGGCACCTCTCAGGATGGCGTTGACAAGGAGTAGGGGGAATGTTATAATCGTTGTCTCTCAATTACCGACTTGGCCCGGTTTTCGTGACCTGGTACGATCCGATGGTGAGAGCGATGGTAACCGCAAACAATAGAGGATAGAAGCTGTATGGCTGATACTAAAGCTGATTTCCCAGGTGAATCCAAGACAACGATGAAACCGGAAGATATTGAGATTATTCTCGCAACAGATTGTGGTTCAACAACTACCAAGGCCATCCTGATTGAAAAAACGGACGGCCAGTATCGTCTGATGGTGCGCGGTGAAGCACCGACGACGGTCGAAGCGCCGTTTGAGGATGTGACGATGGGGGTTCTCAATGCGGTTCAGGAGGTCGAGGAACTCTCCGGACGCAAGCTGCTCGATGAGAACAACAGGATCATCACCCCGCGCTCCCGGTCTGGTGAGAAGGTTGGAACCGACGTTTATATTTCCACCTCCTCGGCAGGTGGTGGTTTGCAGATGATGGTCGCCGGAGTGGTGCGCTCGATGACGGCTGAATCGGCCGAGCGAGCGGCACTTGGTGCCGGTGCGATCGTGATGGATGTGATCGCCTCAAACGACAAGCGGCAGCCGTATCAGCAGATCGAACGCATTCGCCATCTTCGCCCCGATATGATCCTCCTTTCAGGCGGTATCGATGGCGGCACCACGACACACGTGGTTGAGATCGCGGAACTGATCTCGGCGGCAGACCCGCGCCCGCGATTGGGGTCATCCTACCAACTGCCGGTCATTTACGCAGGCAACAAGGACGCACGCGGGGCCGTGAGCGAGACCCTCGCCGATAAAGTTGATTTAAAGACTGTAGATAATCTCCGCCCGGTGCTGGAGCGCGAGAATCTCCTGCCCGCACGTGAAGCGATCCACGATTTGTTCTTGGAACACGTGATGGCTCAGGCTCCCGGCTATAAGAAGCTGATGTCGTGGACCGATGCGCCGATCATGCCAACTCCCGGCGCCGTCGGCTTGATCATCAAGACGATTTCGGAGATGGAGAATATCGAAGTGGTTGGTGTCGATATCGGCGGCGCGACCACGGACGTGTTTTCGGTGTTCCAGGGCGTGTTTAACCGCACCGTGTCGGCCAACTTAGGCATGAGCTACTCGGTGTCGAACGTGTTTGCCGAAGCCGGGCTCGATAATGTCATGCGCTGGGTGCCGTTCCATATGGACGAGCGTGACCTGCGCAACCGTGTCAAGAACAAGATGATTCGCCCGACCACCATTCCGCAGTCGATGCAGGAGCTGGTGTTCGAGCAGGCTATCGCCAAAGAGGCACTGAGACTGGCGTTCCTGCAGCACAAGAGCTTTGCCACCGTGTTGAAGGGAGTGCAGCAACAGCGCACGATTGCGGATGCATTCGAACAGAAATCGTCGGGCGAGACGCTGGTCAATATGATGACGCTCGATATGCTGATCGGTTCGGGCGGTGTGCTTTCGCACGCGCCGCGCCGTCAGCAGTCAGCCCTGATGATGATAGATGCCTTCCTGCCGGAGGGGATCACGCGCCTCGCCGTGGACTCGATCTTCATGATGCCACAGCTTGGTGTGCTCTCCACCGTGCAGCCGCAGGCGGCGACCGAAGTGTTCAACAAGGACTGCCTCATCCATCTCGGTACCTGTGTCGCCCCGGCCGGTGAGTCGAAGGAGGGCAAGGAGATGATGAGTTACAAACTCGAATTCCCGGACGGTCGCAAGGAAGAAGGCAAGCTGATGTATGGTGAGATGAAGCTCTTCAAGCTTGGCTTTGACGAAAAGACAAATCTGCCGCTCAAGGTGAACGCGAAACTCGATCCAGCCGGCAAGCTCGACCTGGGTGAGGGTCCCGGCAAGCCGGTCGAGCGCAGCATCTCCGGCGGCGTCGTGGGTGTCATCCTCGATGGTCGCGGCAGGCCGTTTACCGTCCCGACCGATGACAGCAAGCGAGTCAGCAAGCTGATCGAGTGGATGACGGAATTGGATATCTATCCGAAGGAAGCGCTGACGCGTGACTAGAGTTGGTTCATTGTTCATTCAGGTTCGCTATAAAAACGTATCGTGCTGCGTTCCGGGTCTTTTCCGGTGTACTGCAGCCGGGTCGTGGGGTATTGACCGAAACGTGGGTGAGGAGTAAATGGCACACACATATACACCTGGTTTAAAGGTTTCCAGCAAAGAGTTGATCAGCAAGCGACGCATCCTGCCGCTCAAGGGCGATGTACTGGTGAAAGTGGGCGACAAAGTCAAGCCGGATGATGTCGTCGCACGGACGCTGCTGCCCGGACCGGTGGAGACGATGAACGTCGCCAACATACTGGGTATCCTTCCGGACGAGATCAACACCTACATGCTGAAGAAGGAAGGTGAGGCGATCACCAAGGATGAGGTGATCGGTCAGAGCAAGTCGTTCTTCGGTCTGTTCAAGTCGGAAGTAAAAGCGAAGCTTTCCGGAACGGTCGAGACGATTTCGAGCGTTACCGGTCAGGTGCTGCTTCGCGGTGAGCCGATCCCGGTGGAGGTAAAAGCCTACCTCGATGCCGAGGTGGTTGAGGTAATCCCGGAGGAGGGCGTCGTGGTACGCACCTGGGGTTCATTCGTCCAGGGTATTTTCGGTATCGGCGGCGAGACGCATGGCGAGCTGAAGATTGTCGTTCCGGATCGTGACACCAAACTGACACCTGAGCTGATTGATGAGTCGTGCAAGGGCAAGGTGATCGTCGGCGGATCATTCGTGAATGCGGAAGCTGTCAAGAAGGCGATCGCCGTTGGAGCGGCAGGCATCGTTGTGGGTGGATTCTCCGACAAAGATTTACGCGACTTCCTCGGCTACGATATCGGTGTCGCCATTACCGGTTCCGAGGAACTGGGTGTGACGCTGGTGGTCACCGAGGGATTCGGTGAGATTATGATGGCCAAGAAGACGTTCGATCTGCTCAAGGCGAACGAGGGAAAGATGGCGTGTATCAATGGCGCCACGCAGATTCGCGCCGGCGTGATTCGCCCCGAGGTCATCATTCCCATGGCTGACGATATCCGCAGCGGCACGGCCGCCAAGCAGTCGCACGACATCGGTCTGGAGATCGGCTCCTACATCCGCGTCATCCGCGCACCTTACTTCGGAAAGATCGGCAAGGTGACGGAACTGCCCTCACCGCTGCAGAAACTCGATTCGGAGTCGATGGCGCGCGTGCTGAAGGTGAAGTTTGAGGATGACACCAGCGAGGTGGTCATTCCGCGGGCAAATGTAGAGATGATTGAGGACTAGCCGGAAGCACCCTCAAGAGCAACACGCAATGTCTCAGGCGGTAGGCGCACAGGTCGTCTACCGCCTTTTTCATTCGATCCGGGGTTGCCCCCTCCGTTTAGAAACAATAGTGTGTAGATCGAACAGTAAAACTCAGGCTGGCGAGATCAGTTGCCGGCCGGCTTGCACGACGGGTTGTCCCTGCGCCGGGAAGCCCGGAACGTGAAAGGAAGTTAGACAATGCCACAGTTAAATGAGAGAGATACCAGGACCTGGTCGATGCTCTGTCACCTGGCCGGCTTGCTCGGGTTCATATTCCCCTTCGGCAACGTGATGGGACCGCTGATCGTCTGGCTGATCAAAAAGGATGAGTCGGTGGAAGTAGATTTGCATGGCCGCAGATCGCTCAATTTCCAGATCAGCTGGACCATCTACCTGGTAATCGCCGCGATTCTGATCATCTTCGTGATAGGACTATTCCTGTTGCCCGCCTTGGCACTGGCGATGCTGATCCTGGTTGTGATTGCCGGCGTAAAGGCGAATGCGGGTGAGGTATTCAACTATCCCCTTAGCATCAAGTTCTTGAGCGAGACCGCCACCTCCGCTTCGAGCGACGGCTAGGCGACGAGGCTGCGCCGGCTAGCTGTTGCGTGCCAGCAGGATCATTGTCATATCATCAGAGCGGGGGGCATCGCCGACAAACCTGTTGACGTCCGAGAGTAGTCTGCTGCTGAGGTCGTCGAGTGCGAGTGTACAGTTGTTGGTGACGAATGCCTCCATGCGGTCATCATCGTAGAGTTCGCCACGGGAATCGGTGGCTTCCGTTATGCCGTCGGTGAAGACGATCAGCTTGTCATCGGGGGCCAGTTCGATCGTTTCTTCCTGCCAGTCGAAATCCTCAAAGATACCGATCGGAATGCCGGTTGGGTCGAGATGCTTGAGCGATCCATCCCGCTTCACCAGCAATGGCGGGTTATGTCCGGCATTGACGAATCTGATCGTATTCGCGGCAGGGTCGAGCACACCGGCAAAGACCGTGGCAAAGTCACCCGAACGGCTGGAGTGGTGCAGCTGTGACGAAATTCTTTTGACGGCGTCGAGGACGTTGAAATCCTGATTGCCGCGCAGGATTCTGATCGCCGAAAGGATATTCGACGCCAGCAGTGCGGCTCCCATCCCTTTCCCGGAGACATCGGCCAGAAGGAAGAGGATGCGGCCGTCATTCAGCCTGGCGACATCATAAAGATCACCGCCGACCATTTTGCATTGCATCTGGTAAGCGTGGAACTGGTAGCCCTCGAGTTGGGGCAGTTCCTTCGGCATCAGTCCGGACTGGATCTGTGAAGCGATAGAGAGTTCAGATTCGAGTTGTTGCTTTTCCTGACGTTCCTTCAGCAGGTGATGGTTGGTGATCTTGGCCGCCAGGATGTTCCCGAAGGTTGCGGCCACCTTGAGGCTGTCCTCGTTGTAGCGATGCGCCGGATCGGTGCTGTCGATATAGAGGATACCGATCACGCGATCCTCATCGGTCATCGGCACCACCATAGCCGAGTGGATCCCCTGCACAACGATCGATTCCTGGTGGGAGAAGCGGTCGTCGGAGATCAGATCGCTGAAGAAGACGGCGTTTTTCTTGCTGAGAACTTCATTGAGAATCGTCGAGGACATAGTGAAGCTCTCTTCGCCCGAACCGTTGCCTTTGTTGGCGCGGTAGCACATCAGTTCGACATTGGTTGTGCCGTCCTTTGTCATCAGGATGGCGCAGCGCTCGAGTGTCACGATTTGCTGCAGCAGGTTGAGGGCCTGATCGAACATCTCATCGAGCGATTGCGGCAGGATCAGCATCTTTGCCATATCAGAGATGGCTTTGAACACGTTCTGGCTTGATGCATCCTGCTGCATCGGCGCTCTGAGCGCCTCTTCCAGCGGGATTGCGGAGATTGATGTGTGTTCGCCGGGCGGCTCGATGATCGAAACGGGCGGCGTGGAGGCCGGCTTGGTGGGTGAGAGTTCTTCGTGCAACAGGACGAATCCGACATTCCCGAAGGAAATGGTGTCTCCGGCTTTGACCTCGACCGTGTCGGTTACCTTGGTATCATTCAATTGGGTGCCGTTGAGGCTTCCCAGGTCGGTGAGCCGCACGGTTTTTTCATCCACTACAACGATTCGAGCATGGCGACGCGAAACGGTGGAGTCATTCACGACCAGGTCGACCTGCGGATCGCGGCCCGTGACGTAACTGCCCGGAACCAACCGCCAATTGTAGCGCCCGCCGCTGTGAGGGCTGGTGAGTCGAAACATATATCAGGAATCCTTGGTTCGTATTTGGCGGCCACGCGAAGAGGCCGATCTTTGCCGATGCTCGGTTAGCAGGAGAATTAAGCAGAATGTAGGCGAATGGTCAACAGAAAAACTCCACCTTTCGTGATCGGATTGAGTGGTTGGTTCGTATCTCAAAGAGAGATTTCCGTGGAATTGCGGCAGGCTTCAATGAGTAATTTCACAGAATGGAATATTTCATCGTCTTTTGTGTTGGACTGAGTAAAATGGGATAGTATGGGAAATGGCAGGCTCAGGGGAGAGCGGGGGAGTAGAGGATGAAGAGAGGATGAGGAAAATGAGAATGAAAAAACTAGATATCGGCTGGTTGCGTGCTCCGTTCTATCCAGCGATTGCTGCATTCCTGGCGGTGCTGCTGTTCACTGCTTGTGCCCCTCGCCCTGAAGTAAAACAAGCCCGCCCGGAGCCGGTACCGCAGGATACATCGAGTGCCGAACCGGAGATGCTCTCTGTGGCGCAAGTGCTCTATCAACACTCCGGCAGCGGACCATGCTTGCAGCTTGAGATGGTATCGGATGACCCGACTTATGGCTACAGCTATGAGAATCCGATCAAAATCGGCGGTGGCTTTCCTGATGGCGATCTGCGGGTCTTTCGTTATCTCAACGCGCTGCTTGATCCCAATCGGCAGCCGATCGCTTTCTCGCGGGTCGGCACCTGCTGTCCGTTTTCAGCCAGTCCCGGAAAGATGGGGTCGGGCCGAGGCGTGCTCGATGTTTTTCAGATTGACTACGACGGTCTGAGCGAGCCGATTCGTCTCTACTTCGATGTTTACCACGAGAAACGACTGCTGGCGCCGATCGGGCTGAATTTCCGCACAGATTAACCCCACTCAGGTCGTCGTGTTGCCGGACTCACCGGAGCGGCTTGACTATTCCTCGTCCTCGCGCAGTTTCTCGAGGATCGAAAAATCCTCCAGAGTCGTCGTATCGCCGGTGATGTTTTCGCCATGCGCGATTTCACGCAGCAGGCGGCGCATGATTTTGCCCGAACGCGTCTTGGGCAGAGCGTCGGCGAACCTGATTTCATCGATCTTGGCGATATGCCCGATCTCCTTCATGACATGTTCACGTAGCGTCCGCTTGAGCTCATCCAGAAATGGTTGGTCCGTCTCTACATTTGCCTTCAGGGTAACGAATGCCACGAGCGCTGCACCCTTCAACTCATCGGGACGCGCAACCACGGCGGCCTCTGCGACGGTTTTGTGAGAAACGAGCGCGCTCTCGACTTCGGCCGTTCCGAGGCGATGACCGCTGATATTTACCACATCATCGATGCGTCCCATCACCCAGAAGTAACCATCCTCATCCTTGCGCGCTCCGTCGCCCGCCAGATAGTAACCGGGACGGTCCTTGGTCGGTGGGAATTCTTTCCAGTAAGTCTCTTTGAAGCGCTTATCGTCGCCATAGATCGTCCGCAGCATTGAAGGCCACGGGTGCTTGATCACCAGCAGGCCACCCTCGTTGGCGGTACAACTCGATCCATCCTTGCGTACGACGTCGGCCATGACGCCGGGGAGTGGCATGGTGCATGAGCCCGGTTTGAGTGGAGTGGCTCCCGGTACGGGGGAAACCATGATCGAACCGGTTTCGGTCTGCCACCAGGTATCGACGATCGGGCAGTTGCGGTTGCCGATCAGGGTGTAGTACCACATCCATGCCTCGGGGTTGATCGGTTCGCCGACCGAGCCGAGCAGCCGCAGGGAGGAGAGATCATGCTTTGCCGGGTGCTGTTCTCCCGACCGCATGAACCCGCGAATCGCCGTCGGTGCAGTATAGAAAATATTGACTCTGTGTTTTTCGATCAGCTCCCATGGACGATCAGGGGCAGGGTAGTTGGGCGCACCTTCATAGATGAAGACCGATGCCCCGTTGGCGAGCGGCCCATAGACGACATAGCTGTGCCCGGTCACCCAGCCGATATCCGCCATGCAGAAATAGAGGTCCTCGTCGCGGAGGTCGAACACGAGTTTGGTGGTGTAGGCGACCTGCGTCATATACCCGCCCGTGGTGTGCAGGATACCCTTAGGTTTGGCTGTCGATCCTGAAGTATAGAGGATGTAAAGCGGGTGCTCACTATCAAGCGGCTCCGCCTTGCAGGGCTGGGATGGAATTTCCATCCGCTCGTGCCACCAATGGTCGCGGCCAACCTGCATCTGTACTTCAATCCCTGAGCGACGATAGACGATGACGTTCTCGACTGTCGGCGTGTTCTTGAGTGCATCGTCGACGGCATCCTTCAACCGGATCACCTGACCGCGTCTGTAGGCGCCGTCCTGTGTTACAACAGCCTTCGCCTTCGAATCGTTGATTCTCTCCTGCAGCGCCTCCGCGGAGAAACCGCCGAACACCACGTTATGAGTGGCGCCGATGCGTGCGCAGGCGAGCATGGCGATGACCGCCTCCGGCACCATGCCCATGTAGATAGCGACGACATCACCCTTCTTGATACCAAGTGATTTGAGGACGGTGGCGAATTTGCAGACCTGTGACAGCAGCGCCTGGTAAGTGAGGGTTCTGGTGTCACCCTGTTCGCTCTCCCAGATCAGAGCAGCCTTGTTGCGGCGCCAGGTGTTCATGTGACGGTCGAGGCAGTTGTAGGATGCGTTGAGTTTTCCCCCGACGAACCACTTGGCGTGAGGATGCTTCCACTTGAGCGTTTCCTTCCACGGCTTGAACCAGTGCAGTTGCCGGGCTTGCTCTTCCCAGAAAGCTACCGGGTCCTTTGCCGCCTTCTTCTGGAGCGCCTTCAGTTTGCTCATCGAACCGACGTGTGCACTCTGGCTGAATTCCTGTGAGGGTGCGAAAAGGCGATCTTCCTGAAGCAGCGACGAGATCGACCCTGCGGCGGTTGTGGTTGGTCGTGGGCTTTTCGATTTCTTTGCAGGCGCGCGCTTGCCTGTAGCAGATCGGGATGACTTTGATTTAGGCGTTTTCGATTTCGCTGATTTGCTTGCAGCCTTCTTCGGCTTGGTTGAGCGCGGCATTGCATTCTCCAGAGTTAGTGGAAACTATGAGTAATCATTTTGATGTGTGACCGCTGCACCGGTACGGGGACGATACGCCTGCCCCGGCAGATCATCTCCATTGCAGTGGTCCAAATTGTATGGAATCGAAGAAGTAACAAACTGGGAGTGACGGCAAGTGGTTTTTTGAATCGAAGGGTGAGCCGGATGGCAGGGTTGCACTCGCAGCGCGATAGCCGGCCGACCGGCAGGGGGTAAAATGAAAAGGGCAGTGAGCGGTTAGCCCACTGCCTTGTTCTTGGAAGCATTCGCTTGCAAACGGCGATCGGTCCGACGACGGATCTTTACTTCGTCACCTTCCTGACCACCTCATTCGCGCGTGTCAGCTTCATCCAGGTCTTCTCCGAATGCGTGAGTTTGAGGATGATCAGCGGCACGATGATGTATGCCGCCGCGAAAGAGATTCCGACAATCGCCCGCGTGAGCTCGCTCCAGGGCATGAAGAGCAGCAGCGAGAGCGGCAGCAGGATCAATCCCCCCGCCAGCAGGACAATCACGAACATCCTGACGGCGAGGATGATGACGATCTTCCGAATGGAGTCGACCGTCTTGACATACTGCTTCGCGGCATAAATTTTCAACAGATCAAGCTGTGCGTCGACATACCTGCCGACAACGATCCGCAGAAGCTGTTTGAATAGGTCTTGCATCTGGACCTCAATATCCGTTTGAGTTCCCGCTCGAAGCCTCCCGCTCACGCGCGCGTGCGCAGAGGGTGCTGGAGCCGCTGCTACTTCTGTGAGCGACCAAGAATATAGCCCAGGATCAGTGCGCCGAGGGCGGCACCGCCTATGAATGACCAGGGGCTCTGATGTACGTTCTTGTCGAGATCGGTGGCCATTGCCACGGTGCGCTCGCGGCCGCGCTGATACATATCGGCGGCATCGTGCTGCAATTTGTCGCTCCAGCTACCGATGGCGGATTTCAGATCGCCATACTTGTTCTGCACCATCCCCTGCAGCTCAGATTTCTTGTCCCGCGCGACACTGTTGAGCAGCTCCAGGGCATCACGTACTCTGGTATCTTCCGCATCAGCCATAAAATCCCTCCGTTTGCTAAGCCTAATGGTTACCTACTTGTTCATTGAAGCCTCAGGCGTCAATGCTTTTCGCAGCGCCTAAGATTGACATTCCTATATATTATACTCGATTTCTGACCCGATTATCACACATTTCTGCAGCGCCAATCCCGAAATCTGTCTCATAACGACAAGTCTGACAACGGTTTCATTGGCCGTCGCCAGAGCCTGGATGACGCGCTGTGGCGGTCAGATCTGCCTCCTGGCTAGTTGATCGGTTCTTTGCTGGTGTAGCTTGAACACTCTTTGCCCCCGTGGTTTCCCTCCTAACTTTTTGCTGTCGATTCATTTACGCAGCATTGCGGCAGCAGATTTGCCGGGTTGGCGTCTTTCTCGTAGAAAAATATTTCTTGATATGCATAATTTTTAGAACAATATACTGTAACAAGCGTATTCACAGTGTATATCGAATGTATGAACGGAGGTTTTCCGAATGATCGACGAAATTGACCGTAAAATAATCGAGATCCTCCAGCAAGATGCTCGCACTCCTAATTCTGAGATCGCCAAAGAGATTGGGATTGTGCCATCAGCCACAGCCGAGCGAATCAAGAAATTGATTCAGCGCGGGCTGGTTGAGGGCTACAGCGTCCGCCTCAATCCTGAGTCGATCGGGTTAGGGCAGGTTGCATTCATATTCGTGAAGGCGGATGAGGAGGTTCGCGCCTGCAAAGTGGCGTTGTCGCTGGCGGCGATCCCGGAGGTACTCGAAGTACACAACATCGCGGGCGAGGATTGTTACCTGATAAAGGTCAGGGTCAGGAACACCGAGGCGCTGGGGAAATTCCTCCGCGAGAAGATTGGCAAGGTCCCGAACGTAACCTCAACTCGCACAGTAGTGGTTTTGGAATCTTTCAAAGAGACACTCAACTTTCCGCTGGCGACGGCAATGGAGAATTTAATCGATGACTGACGCGCAGGTTTCGAAGTTGCGGTTGATCCTCGGTTTTGCCGCGATTTACCTTATCTGGGGATCAACTTATCTGGCGATTCGTTTCACGATCGAGACGATTCCGCCGCTGCTCAGCGCGGGTGTGCGTTTCCTGCTGGGTGGCGCCTTACTCTACATGATCTGTTACTTCAAAGGGAATGCCTGGGTGAACCGCAAGGAGATGGGTGGTGCTGCGATCGTCGGTGTCCTGATGGTCGTCGGTGGAACCGGCCTCGTTACCTGGGCGGAGCAGTTTGTTCCCTCGGGGCTCGCGGCTCTCATGATTGCGGCGGTACCGTTCTGGCTCGTGCTGCTTGAGTGGGTACGACCCTCCGGAACACGGCCTTCCGGTTTGACGATCCTCGGTCTCGTGGTCGGTTTCAGTGGTATCGTGATTTTGATGGGACCGATGGAATTCGGCAGTTATGAAGGTTTGGATATTGTCGGTTCTGTCGCACTGGTCTTTGCGACCATGTTCTGGGCGGCCGGATCAATCATGTCGCGTCATATCGCTTTGCCGAGCTACAAACTCCTTGGCGTCTCTTACCAGATGTTAGCCGGCGGGCTGGTGCTGGTGATTCTCTCCGGCATCATGGGTGAATGGAGTGTTGTGAATGTTGCGGCATTCTCGTTGAAGTCACTGCTCGGGCTGCTTTATCTGATCACATTCGGCAGTCTGGCATTCGTTTGTTATCTCTGGCTTCTGAAAGTCTCCACACCGGCACGCGCGGGTACCTACGCATTTGTCAACCCGATTGTAGCCGTCTTTCTCGGCTGGTTGCTCGCCGATGAACAGCTCACGACCCAAGCGCTGGTCGCGGCGGCTGTGATTATCTCGGCGGTGGTGTTGATTACCAAGACGCGCCAGCGGCAACGGCCGGTGATTGAACCACGACCGACGGGACGTACGCTGGAGGAGGTTCAGTCTCGGACCGGAGATCCCTCGGGCGAGCCTGCCTGTGGAACCGAGTGAGTCAATGTGCCTTAGTTGGCCGGGGAGTAGTGGCTGGAGTGTCAGCGGGTGCGTGGTCGAGCGAGCTTCGGCAAAGGCTGCGGATGTCTACTGCGTATAGTTCCTGATTGATAAGGAACCAGCGACAGCAAGACGCGTCGTTGCGATCAACCATTGACGGAATGTAGGATGACTGAAAATCTGAGGAAACGAGCGCTGGTGATTCTGGCGGACGGATATGAGGATATCGAGGCGGTCGCAC
>JBECKX010000084.1:0-2578 GCA_040235515.1 Candidatus Zixiibacteriota bacterium | reverse complement strand
TCGTCAACAGCTGACCCACTGACTTCTGTAGCTCATCGCCTCGGTTCGGAATCTAAGCTATTACTTCTGCGGGAAAATCTCCGCAAAGAAGTCCTTCATATGCTCCCATGAGCGCTGGTCCGCTTTTGCGTTGTATGCGGCACCCTGACTGGGGTCATCGCCGGCGCCTTTTTGAGTGAATGCGTGCACCGCGTTGGCATAGCCCACGAAAGTATAATCGACGTCGGCTGCTTTCATCTCCTCATAGAAAGCGAGCACTTCTTTGCCATCGACGTATGGATCCTCGGCACCATGGCACACCAGCAACGGACACTTGATATTCCGCGCATCTGCCGGATTGGGGGTCGCCAGGCCACCATGAAACGATACGACTCCAGAGAGATCCGCTCCACTGCGTGCCAGTTCAAGGACACACTTGCCACCAAAGCAGTAGCCGATCGCGGCGACCTTAGCTGGATCCACGTTGTCGAATGAGCGCAGTTGCTTGAGACCGGCGGTCACCCGCTGCCGCAGCATCGCAACATCGCCATAGAACTTGCCTGCCTGCTCAGAAGCTTCCTGCCGGTTTTGTGGCCGAACCCCTTTGCCATACATATCTACCGCGAAAGCCACATAGCCCATCCCGGCCAGCATCTCGGCACGCATCGTCTCGTTGTCCGTCAGTCCCATCCACTGGTGAACAATCAGGACCCCGGGACGCTTGCCCGTGATCGCATCATCATAGGCGACATAGCCCTGCAACGTCACGTCGCCGTCTTTGTATTCCACGTCCCTGGTAACAATTGCCGCACTAACCTGTGATACCATGACAGCCATTCCAATCAAGAGAGCGATCCAGAGTTTGATGCCTTTCATAATTCCTCCATAAAGAAAAATTCACTTTAACAGAAGCTACGGATGAAAAGGCGCTACCGCTTGCGAACTTCGTCGGGGAAATCACGATAAAGCGCTGATTGAAAATCTGTTACCATGCGAAAGACCGCCACGTGAAGTTTCTCGACCTCACCACTACGAGTCGCGACATGTTGAAAGATCGCTTCGAGCTTCGCCATATCTTTGACTCTGATATCGATCATGAACTCACCAAGGCTGGCCGGTCCCCATCCCAGTTTGCGCCGGGTGACCGTGAACGATTCCAGTTCTTGCTGTTCTTTCAGGTATCCGAGGTACTTATTCAGGTTCTCCACAAATTCCAGGTCGCGATGTGATTCGCTCAAATTGCACCAAATCAGGTAGTGATCCATAACTTTCCTCAGTTTGCAGGTCGGTTGATACAAAGTGTTGAGTGATACCAAGTATTGAGTGATACAAACAATACGAGCAAGCCTCCGTTGCCAATGAATTTAACAGTTTCCTGATTTTGCAGTCATCGAGGGCGAACAAACCGGGGCTACTCTTGCAACAGCTTCTTTCCACGCCCGTAATCAGCTCTTACTCCCACAAGGCGCCTGTCCCCCGGGCGTCTTATTTTTTGGCAGCGATTTTCACTCGCAACGGGGTGGGAGGGTCGGACCCGGAAACTGCTGATTTAACAAGTTTCTAACGGAGTTCTCATTAGCGACAAAGAGTGCACCGGCTTAATAGGCAGGTTGAAAAGATCCCCTCGGGGACCTTACCTTCCCCTTCGCCCGAGTCTACCTAAACGCCTGAAATAGGGGGTGAGATTCGGGCGCTTTTTTAACCGGTAATCAGCATCCCCGCGTTCTCCGCAATAGCTATTCGCCAAATTGTTCCTAAGAAAGGGCTTTACGCATCGGAAAAATCACGCATAATTGAGTACAAGCTCGTTCCGGTCGGTTGAACCCGGCCACGCTCGGCGCCGAGGCCTGATCTGCAACCCCAACCATCGCTACAGGATATCATACTGGAAGATGCAAATACCTGATCAAGAGCTCTGGGAGAAAATCCTCGCAGGTGATGAGGCAGCCTGGGCCGAGCTGGTCAGGCGCTATCAAGCCCTGGTTTATGCGGTGGCTACCCGAATGCGGCTCTCGCAAGCAGATGCAGCCGACTGTTTCCAGCAGACCTGGGTATTGCTCTTCCGGAATCGCCGTAAGCTGCAGGATCCCAACAGGATATCATCCTGGTTGGTGACAACCGCAAAGCGCGAGGCACTGCGGCTCAAGCGCCGCGCCGGCAGCGATCCCGGTGAAACTGAGCAGGAGAGTCAAATCGATGACGCCCCGCTCCCGGACGAACACATAGAAGCCCTTGAACGACAATCGATTATCCAGAATGCACTTCGCGCGATCGATGGCCGTTGCCAACAATTGCTCGAGGCGTTCTTCTTTGCGGATGAAGAGGTGGGTTACGAGAAGATCGCCAGCGACTTAGGTATCTCACTCAATAGCCTCGGGCCAATTCGACGCCGCTGTCTCGATCGGCTGAAGGCAATCCTTGAAAAAACGGGGAATGAATTAGTACGGAATCGGAAGGTCCGTTCTCTGTAAAGCGGGAGAACTTAACTGAGGTTGGAGGAAATGGCACAAGATTCAAGACATCTGGACCGCAGCTACCTGCTGAAGCTAATCAAGGAAGATGCTCTGGCCACGGAGAGCCATCTTGAGCACTGCGACCA
>JBECKX010000062.1:0-14038 GCA_040235515.1 Candidatus Zixiibacteriota bacterium | reverse complement strand
CCTGCATGCTCTGTGAGCGCACAGCAAATGCCGACAGATGCGGTGCGTGTGCATGCACGGCGGCGTTGAAACTGCTGCGATTGCGGTAAGCGGAAAGGTGAAGCTGATATTCGCTGGAAGGCTTGCCGTCGCCGACCACGCTGCCATTCGGCTCCAACTGCACTATTTCCTCCGGCCTCAATTCACCCTTGCAGACGCCGGCCGGTGTGATCAGGATCGAGTTCTCCAGCAATCGACAAGAAATATTGCCCTCCATCCCGGCAATCATTCCTTTATCGTATAACAACTTACCGACTTTGCAGATTTCCTGGCGTGCCTGCGTCTCATCCATTGCTCGGACTACTTCCTCAGCTAAGTCTCAGCCAAACCTCAGCCAAATCAAGGTGTCAAAGTAGCCTGCGAAGGCAAGTTAAGTCAAGCCAATTCTCCGGCAGCCGGTCTCTGCAGGCCGAAGAGTCGTTGTCCGGCAAGCGGATGCTGCACCGAATACTCCGCATCCCGCAAGCATGCGCAAACAAGCTCCTCATTCGCAACAACTTAGAGATAGCGCGCACTAACGTCGACGCCAACCGCAGCACACCCTGAACCTGTAAGTTTTTCATTAACTTATCGTTAGCCGAAAGTAAATTTCCTCGAAACACCATATTTATCGATACGTATATATTGTGGCGTCATAGTCGCTTACAGCACAATATCTTGTGCTTTTTTGCAGTTTTTTATTTGACAGCGTTCGTTGTGTCGGTTAGTCTTGGTATCCCGCGCCGACAACTCCAGGGCAGTCGGTTGCGGAAAACCCTGATATCCACGCATAGATCAAAAGTGATCGACTCACGAGAGATCGTTTCAGGTGATCAAATGTGATTTCGGCCAGGGAGGCTGCGGCATAGCTTGATCCGGAAGCGTGGCGACGGGTTTGGGAACAGATTTTGTGGTTAGATCAAGTGAGAGCGGGACCTGGAGAATCTCTCGCCGGCGCAACGCTGGCCGAAACAGCTCAAATATAAACTTTTCATCGCGGATTCAAACACGCACGGAGTAAGGCTATGCAGGGATTTGAGAAGAAAACATTGACTGAGAACGCGATCCGGGTTCTCGAGCGACGCTATCTTGCCAAGGATGACAGTGGAAAGATCGTCGAGACTCCGGATCAGTTGTTCCGCAGGGTTGCCGACGCGGTAGCGCTGCCGGACAAGAATTATGGCGCCACCGATGACCAGATTCGCCAGACATCGGACGAATTCTATTCAATGATTTCCAGCCTGCAGTTTATGCCGAACTCCCCCACCCTGATGAACGCCGGTCGCCCGCTAGGACAGCTCTCCGCCTGCTTCGTCCTCCCGGTCGGTGACTCAATGGAGGAAATTTTCGAGACCATCAAACATGCGGCCCTGATCCACAAATCAGGCGGCGGCACCGGTTTCTCCTTCTCCCGACTCCGTCCGCGCAATTCGATGGTCGCCTCAACCTCAGGTGTCGCCTCGGGTCCGATCTCCTTCATGAAAGTCTTCAATTCCGCCACCGAGGCAGTCAAGCAGGGCGGTACGCGCCGAGGCGCCAATATGGGTATCCTGCGCGTCGACCACCCCGACATCGAGGAGTTCATCTCCTGCAAGGATGATGTCTCGCAGGTCACCAATTTCAATATCTCGGTCGCCATCACTGCAGATTTCATGCAGGCGGTGAAAGAGCAGCGCGACTACCAGTTGCGTGATCCGCGAACCGGCGAGCCCTACGTGATCAACGGCAAGGTAATGACCAAGAACGCCACCAAGATATTTAACGATATCGTTCAGCACGCCTGGCAGACCGGCGAGCCGGGGATCATCTTCATCGATCGCATGAATGAACGCTCCCCCAACCCGGACCTCGAGATGATCGAAGCCACCAATCCCTGCGGTGAGCAACCCCTGCCACCCTACGATTCCTGCAATCTCGGCTCGATCAACCTCGGTGAGTTTACCGTCGACGAATTCCCGCGTGATTTCGACCCGAACAACGAGCCGGAAAAAGGTGTCGATTGGGACAAACTGCGGAACGTCGTCAAAACCGCCACGCACTTCCTTGACAATATCATCGACGCCAACAAATACCCGATTCCCGAAATCGAGACTCAGACCCGTCGCAATCGGCGCATCGGCCTTGGTGTGATGGGATGGGCCGACCTTTTGGTCAAACTGCGCGTCCCCTACAACAGCGAGTCCGCCCTGCGCCTCGGCGAGAAGATGATGGAGTTCATCAATAACGAAGGTCACTTCTTCTCATCTGAACTCGCCCGTAGTCGTGGCAAATTCCCGAACTGGGAAAAATCACGTTTCGCCAAAGACAATGTCCTGATGCGTAACGCTACCGTCACCACGATCGCCCCCACCGGCACGATTTCGATTATCGCCGGTTGCTCATCCGGTATCGAACCCTATTACGCCGTCTCGTTCGTGCGCAACGTGATGGATGGCACCAAGCTGATCGATGTCAACCCGCTCTTCGAGCGCATCGCCCGCAAACGTGGCTTCTACAGCAAGGAATTGATGGAGAAAATCGCCGACGACAACTCGCTTCAGGGCATCGAGGATGTCCCGCGCGATGTGCGCGAGCTCTTCATCACCGCAGCCGATGTAACTCCGGAACACCATATTCGCATGCAGGCAGTCTTTCAGAAACATTGCGACTCCTCCGTCTCGAAAACGATCAATATGGATCACTCGGCGACGCAACAGGATGTCTTCGATGCCTACTGGCTCGCCTACGAACTCGGCTGCAAGGGTGTCACAATCTATCGCGACGGCTCTCGCCCGATGCAGGTGCTCTCCACCGGCAAAACCAAGAAAGCGGAATCTGGTGCACCCACTGTCCCTGAGCCAAAACCGATTAAGAAGAAAGTCGAAGCCCCGGCGCCTGCCGCCAAGAGTGAAGGCGAAAAAGAAACCGGCGTCATCGCCGAGCGGCCCGACTCCCTTACCGGTATCACGGAACGAATCCGGACCGGCTACGGCAATCTCTATATCACCATCAATGCGCATAACGGCCGCCCGTTCGAAGTCTTCGCGCAGATCGGCAAATCAGGTTGGTCAACCATGGCCGACTCCGAGGCCATCTGCCGCATGATCTCGCTCGCCCTCCGCTCGGGCGTTCCGGTCGAAGAGATCATCGAACAGTTGACCGGCATCGGTGGCGAATCACCACTCTATCAGAATGGCGAACTGGTCAAGTCTATACCGGATGCCATCGCGTTGGTGCTGAAGAAACACTTCGGGAACGGTAAAGAATACCGTCGCGACTCCACCTATCATGACAACTGCCCCGATTGTGGCACTCGCCTCGAGCACGACTCAGGCTGTGTCACCTGTCGCGGTTGCGGATACAACAAGTGCTAGGTCCAATAGATACCAACAGCACTTCAGAGACAGAACCCGTGGTAAAGTGGTTTAGAGAAGCGCATTGAGACGCTTCTCTGACCTACAGGGAAGTAAGTCAGGATTCACCCGGCTGCTTAAACGGCCGGGTGAAACATCCCGACACCTTTGATCTGCTTTGGCGGGCCAGGAGTGGCCCGCCTCTATTTTTTATCCCCAATCTCGATCCAGCTTGCTAAAAAACCAAACATAGTATACCTTTTCAGTACAATTTCAGGCGATCGTATCAATTCCAGGCAGTCTACCTGGGAGAATTCTGCGTCTGAATCTCCCAGCCAGTGCAATCCGCAGATACCCACCTGTCTCGGAGTACATGCATGGAAGGGGTGGCAGATCCCGTCTTCACATCAGTCTGCGTTAGCTTTCGCTGTTTTTCTGTGCCGACTAATCTTGGTCCAACTCCTGCAGAAGCGAACCAGATCACAACCAGAAGGGAGAGCGCATGAGAAGGCTGTATTCAACAGTACCGATTCTCTGTCTCGCACTATGCATTACTCTCTGCCCGTTCGGCGCACCGACGGCGGAGGCTGCGGCCAATGTAACGATTACGGTCAATGACCACCTGGAGTGCTCAGGAAGTCTTTACACGGGCATCACAAACTACATCAACTTCCACATTGAGAACGATGAGGAGATCACCGCTCTGTCGCTGGGATTTCTCTTCTCAGGCTACGCCGGCCAGTTGCAATGGCAACCTGACGGAGACCTGCCCAACTGCGCCGGCACATGCTACATGGAGAGCGGCTGTCGCGCGCAATCTGCCTTTGACCTTTTGTTCACTGAAACGCAAAACGGCTTCAATGGCTCACTCCCCGATTCGATCCTGATCGGAGGCGCAGCAATATCTCAGAACCTGGCCGCCGGAGATGCGTCCGATATCGTCTTTCGTCTCGCCGTCTTCATTGCGGAGGGTGAGCCTGCGGGTTCGATCGAAATCGACAATATCCTCTTCCCTCCCGGCGGCAACTGGGAAGTCGCCCAGCCTGTTGCTGGTAGTTTCCCCCCTGACTACTTCGGCTGCAACAATAGCGCCGTCACCAACCCGGATTGCCCTGCCGTTTCCTTTCCCGTCGTTGCAAGAGAATGTGGCGATGTCAATGGAAGCGGTGGCGTTGGGATCGATGATCTCGCGAACTTCGCCGTCTGGATTAGCGGCGGTTCTGATCCCTGTCCCCTGACGACTGCGGACGTTAACGGCGATTGCGCCATCGACAGCACCGACCTGCAGATTCTCACCGATCATATCTTTGCAAGCGCCACGCTGGACTGCTCATGCGATATCACCGTTCCAATCTGCGGCGATACCTGTGACACCCAGCTGCCGGGCGACATAAATAGAAATCACATTGTTGAGCTTACCGATCTGATCGAACTCGATTCAGTCGTATCGTGTCAGATCCCGCCGCCTTCACCCGCCACGAACTACGACCTCAACGGCGACTGCATCATCGACCAGAGTGATGCTGACTATCTCGACGACTTCCTCAACAACGGCGGGCCGCCACCGGTCGCCTGTAGCTGCGTCGATCCACAACTGGCGGGCTGCAGCGGAACCATTTGCACCAACTCGACTGCAGATCCCGTACTCCTCCTCTGCCCCGGCGGGGATGCAGCCTTCCATGTCTACCTCAAGGATGGTAGCGATAACCCGATCGCAGGTGACTCCACCGTCTGGATCGAGTTCATGAATTGCTCTGATGTCGACACCTGTAACGGTGGCACCCAGATCACACGCCTCGATCCGATTGCACCCTCCAACGCCCAGGGTCAACTGACATTCTATGCAGCGGGCGGTGGCTGCACCGTCGGCTGTCAGGCTGTAGTGATGGCTCCTTGTGGGACTATCGCGACCGTGCCGGTCAGATCATTCGATATCAATGGTGACATGGGTGTCTCGCTCGGATTCGATTTCGATTTCTCGGAATGCAACAACTACAATGGCGTCCCGGGAATTCAGTTCGCAGATCAGAATATCTTCTACGACCACGTCGGCCACTTCTGCGGACTCTCTCCCTGTGATCGATTCAGCGCAAGTTTCTCACTCGACCCCGGATCCAGCCTGGCACCGGGTCAACACGTCGATCTGACCCTGACGCTGGAGAACAACAACTTCGAAAGCTGTTTCATCGGCTTCATCGGATTTTTCAGTTCCGGGTTTGGTACCGGAGGTTCGCAGAGCCTGATCGAAAACTACAACTACAACAAGGCGCTGCTCCCGGGTGAAACTGACACGGTCACGGTGACCTACGTCGTTCCCGGCGAGGGGCATGGCTGCCTCTCCGTCGAGTTTACCAATGACTGTTGCTCAACTTCAACGGTCCTCGAGGAATGCGCGCAGTCGATCTGGCACTGCGGTGCCGACGGTGGGCTTTGCTACGATGTCTTCATCCGACTCGACGGTGACCCCGTGGAGAACATCGTAGTGCCGACTGATTATTTGGCCGACGGTTGGTTTATCAACGAAATCCATGTACCGACCTCGTTCCCGATCACGGCATTGGATTCGGTAGTCTATCAAATCTGCACTCCGGTCGACGGCAACCTAGGCGACGACAGCCGTGTACCGGTTGAGATCTGGTATGACGCTGCCGGAACAGATGTGGATATCTTCGAGTCGCAGGTGTTTATCACGCCACGAACGGGGGATGCAGATGGCAGTTGCGGGGTCTCGATCGGCGATGCCGTCTATATCATCAACTACATCTTTGGCGGAGGACCTGCACCAATGCCGTGCCAGGCCGGAGATGTGGATTGCTCAGGTGCAATCTCCATCAGCGACGCCGTCTATCTAATCAACTTCATCTTCGGAGGTGGACCGGCGCCCTGCATACCGGATGACATGACACCCGAACCAACCTGCAATTGAGCCCGGAGAAACATTCGGGTGACTATGACTGCTAGTCACTACGACAATCGCCGGACGAATAACGCACTCGTCCGGCGATTCTGTTTCTGTTAGGGCGCTTCGTCTCCAATCTCAGCGCTGCGTGCCATCATCGCCGCGACAGCGCCAGTTTCAGCCCAAAGGCCACCAGCACCGCACCACTCACTGTCTCAAGCCAGCGCCGGATGCGCGGCCGCTTCAGCACAACGCGAGCCTTGCCCACTGCAAAGACCACAAAGAACAACCAGAACACACCGGTCAACCAGTGGAAACCGGCCATCGCCAATGATTTCAACATCACCGGATCATTCGGAGAGATGAACTGCGGCAGGAAGGAGAGATAAAAGATCGCCACCTTGGGGTTGAGCACGTTGGTGAGAAATCCCTCCATAAAACAGCGGCGTACACTCTTCTCGCTTCGCTGGAGATTGTCGGCAGCACCAGCTTCCCCACCGTTCCGACGCCGCCAGGCATCCCGGATACTTCTGATTCCGAGGTAGGCCAGGTACGCAGCCCCCATATACTTCACCACGGCAAACAACTCTGCGGACTGCACCAGAATCACTGACAAACCAACCGACGCAAAGAATCCATGAACTGGAAGCCCGGCCAGAACACCGAGCGTGGCCGCGGCGCCGCATCGTCGACCATTCCCGAGAGTACGGTTGAACACGAGGAAGGTGTCGTTTCCGGGCGTGATTGTCAGGATCGTAGCAGCAACCGCAAACGTCAGGAATTGATGGTCGAAGATCATAGTCCAGGTCTCCACGCTGTTGTTGTCGGTAGATATTAATCTCTGTCGCTGTATCAGAACTTATACGTCAGCAGCAGCCGGTCTTCTTCGATCGACAAACTGATTCCCGAATGCCGCGCGTTGTAGTCATCGATTGCGCCCCCTACGGTCGCGATATCATAAATCCATGAGAACAGAAACAACCCAATCCCGCCAAGCGCCAACCACGTCTCCTCGGTCTCATCATGCTCGCGATCCCGGTCGAATGGGTGGAAATCCTTCATGGAAGCCGAGAAACTCGCAATCAGCATCGATATGCCGATCGCCTCGGTCCCCAGCAATAAGAGTCCTGTCCCTACCCTCCCTGCATAGAAATTGCCGAATCCATGTATGGCAATCCCCGGGAATATACTCAGCAATATGCCGGTATCCTTATCATGCGCCGCATACAGCGGCTCGTGCTGTTCTTCACGCAGAACCTCATAGACCTCACCGCTCTCTGTCTCAACACCTGCTGAGTCAGCTTCCATCTCGTGCTCCGAACCCTGCGCCGGCAGGGAAACCTGCAGCGACAGCACGACAGCACACACGAACACCATTCCTCTTTTCATTTAGCCTCCCGTTATTCCACTTGCCTCGATTGATACTTTCCTCAGTAGAAATTACGGATTTCCCTCTCAAACGTCAATTCCTCGAGCAAAATCGTGCCTGTTTCAATCCGGAACCACGCAATATTCTCGCCCCGATGCGTGTAGTTCCAACCCTCTCTATCCGATAATTCTAACTGTATCACTGCCTTGGACTGATTGCGTTCAATCTCCTCCGGGGCCATGCTAAGTACATAGGCGGGAAGCGGGCCGCTAAACAGGTTCGCGCTTATCAAAATTACGGGTAATGAGCAACTATATTCCAGCCGGTCGCCTGGCAGCCATCAACCATGGTGGTCAGAAGATCGAAATCCAAACCGAATTCTCCAAGTATCCGGAGCCTCGTATCGCTACCGCGGTGAGTCTCGCCGGACGCGTTATCCATAAGATCCAGAAGCAATGGGGTAAGCAGATTGACTCGCTGGAAGAGCTCCATATTGTCGAAGAGTTGATCAACAAGCAGCATAGAGAGGTCGTTGCGCTTGTGAATGAACATGCGGCAACGCTGGTCGCTCAGTCGACCGCAGCCCCGGTCACCAAACCCGCAGCCCCCAACCTGCTGGAAAGCGTCACCGCTCTGCCGGATGTCGAATCTGCCTTCATTGTCACTTCAGAGGGCAAGCTCCTCTCCCAGCAACGTGTCACCAAAGAGGCCGAGTTGATGGCTCAAATGATCGGCCAGCTCACCGATGTCCTTTTCGATATCTCCCGCGCATCGAACTTCGGCGAATGCGAGGATTGTATCATCAACCTCGGTTCACACGATCTGTTGTTGCTCCCCTATCAGGGCGGCTATCTCTCGGTGCTGGTTAGCGCCAGGATTCGCAAAAAAGAGATATTCGAATCACTCTGGAAAATCGTGAAGGCGGCCGCATGAACAAGAAGATCATCGAATCCATCCGCGGCGTGATGGGTGTATCCGGGGTAATCATCTGGGATGTCAACACCGGCCAGTATCACAAACTTCTCCCCGCCAGGATCTCGGCGGCTGAAACCGCGACGATCTGTTCAAGCCTGACGAAGTTCTCTCAGCAAACCCAGCCGGGCAAACGCGTGATCGCCCGCTTCCAGAAAGGCTGGATCTGGCTGGTCAACGCCGACAACTTTGCGCTCTTGATTATGGCGAAACCTGATCTGATCACGACGACTCTGAATCTCGTCCTGAAAAGCGCGATACCCAATCTCGAGGCAGAGCTGAAGTCTGCGCCTGCCGTGGTTCCGAAAAACAAGCACTTCAAGAAAGAGCATGTCGCTCTACTGGCTCGCACGATCAACCTGACGCTGGGCTACTTCCAGGGCCAGATCTCCCGTTTCGAAATCGCCGAACTGCTCCGCCGCGAGAAGGATGCTTTGATCGAACGTTACCCGATGCTTAAGCATCTCACTGTGGATGCCAACGGTGGTGTGATTCTGATTAAGGGTGCCGAGAAGAACATCGATTACACCTTTGTTCAGGCTTCCGCCGACCTGATTCAGGCGTTTCTTTATCACGCGCAGCAAAAAGCCAGCACCATCGGTTTCGATATCGAAGAATTGACCGTCGACTACCGTGAAGCCCTCAGCCAGATCGGATTCTACGGCTATTTCCGCTCCACCCAGCGACAGCCGCTGTAACAAGTCAACCCTGCCAACATCCAACAGCAACGTAGCGCAAGCCCTCTTGGGGCTTGACATTCTCCGTCGGGGCGAATGGCATTCGCCCTTATATATCTAAATCGTGCGTTTCCTGGGCGAGTACCACTCGCCCCTACAGTAGCGCCACAGGCGCCAAATCCCCTCGCGGGGAACGGGTGTGTATCGTCGTTGCTGGTAAGCGCAGACTGCGAATGAAGAAAAGCGGCCCGCATGGGTCGCGTCATTCCCGCGCAGGCGGGAATCCATCTTGGCCGTTGCGTCACGTCTTGCCGAGCCTGCGAGGTGTGACGTGACGCCAAAGCCGCCCCCTGAAACAGGCCGTGTTACGCTCCAGTATCGACGCAAAAAAAAAAAGCGACCCTTCCGGGTCGCATCATTCCTTCGAGAGAATGAAAAGTTAAGAGAGGGGAGGATTTCTCCATTCCATTTGAAAAAACTCCGTGTATAGACACGTTAAAGGTTTTTTACAGCCACCTGCGGTTTTTTGCTCCCGCTATCCAGGGCCACCGGAATCACGGCGGGACGCTCAACCGGGTGCGGAGGCGACCTTCATGAGTTAAATGTTAGAGATTTTCAAATTGGCCCCTCTCTAACTTCTGACTAATAATACGCGCGACTTCCCATCCTGCAAGATCGAAATACCGTCACGGTCGATATAGTTGACTTCGGCACGCCATTTGAGTATGAAGTGCACGACGCTGGTGGGTGCAAGAGGTCACGCACGCTGCGGCAACATAGCTGGTTGCGGGTCTCAAGACAACCCTCACCCCCGGCCCCTCTCCCACTCGTGGGAGAGGGGAGCTAGAGCGCGCGCTACGCTGGTTCGACATGCCGTATATTTTCAGGTACGTCATTCCGGGCGTGGCCCGGAATCCACTCCGCAGGAGGTCAGACATTCCTGTCTGACACCGCGTAGGGGCGAATGGCATTCGCCCTTGCACATCAATACCGTGCGTTTCCCGGGCGAGTACCACTCGCCCCTACAGTAGCGCCGCGAGGCGCAATCCCCCTCTAACGAGAGGGGTGGTTCACTCCGACTCGTCGGAGTGAGACGGGGTGTGTTTTCTTAAGTCTATCGCGCCCCAGTTAGAACACGAAATAACCTTCGTGTGAGAGACAAAATCCTCCTCCTCCCCTCTCCCACTCGTGGGAGAGGGGCCGGGGGTGAGGGCATAATGAGAAGGAGCCACCATTGCCAACCTCCATCCGCGGCATCGGCATCGACCTGATCGAAGTCGACCGCATCAAGGCCGCCTACGAACGCTGGGGCGAACGCTTCCTCCGCAAGGTCTATACCGAGCAGGAGGCCGCCTATTGCCTCCGCAAAAAAGAGCCCTTCCCCTCCATGGCTGCCCGTTTCGCCGCCAAGGAAGCTGGCTATAAAGCCTTCTCCCAGGCCGGTATCCATGTCACCCTCTGGCGTTCCCTCTATGTCGAACGCGACCAATATGGCCGTCCAACCCTCCGACTCGCCGGCAATGACGATTTCCGCACCCATCTCGCTCTCACCCACACCCGCGGCATGGCAATGGCCACCGTGATCGTCGAAGCCAAAGATTAGCTTCGATTCTTTCAGAAAAATTGCATTGTCGACTAATATCGCGTATTTTGGCGTGTTATCGGCTCAACGCCATTACAGGCAGAATCGCAGATGAACTATCATTCTTTTATTTGATATTAAAAGCTCAGTGGAGGTTGTAAGATGCCGTTGAATATCACGCAAATCGAATCGTTGCTTGGCCCGGAGAACAAAAAACTCCTCACCCACAAATGCAAAACCATCCCTAAAGCGAAACTGCATCTCCCCGGACCCGACTTCATCGACCGTGTCTTCAGTGACACCGATCGCAATAACCAGGTGCTGCGCAATTTCAACTGGTTGATCCATCATGGCCGTCTCTCCGGCACCGGCTATATGTCGATCCTCCCGGTCGATCAGGGAATCGAGCATTCCGGTGGCGCATCCTTCACCCCCAACCCCGACTACTTCGACCCGGAGAACATCGTCAAGCTGGCCATCGAGGGTGGCTGCAACGCCGTGGCCTCCACCTTCGGCGTCCTTGGCGCAGTGTCGCGCAAGTATTGCCACAAGATTCCGTTCATCGTCAAGTTCAACCATAACGAACTCCTCTCGGTACCGAATCAATTCGACCAGGTGATGTTTGGTAAAGTCGATCAGGCGTTTGATATGGGCGCTATCGGCGTCGGTGCAACCGTCTATTTCGGCTCCGATGAATCAACGCGCCAGATTCAGGAGGTTTCGGAGGCGTTCCAGTATGCCCACGAACTCGGTATGGTTACCATTCTCTGGTGCTACCTCCGCAATAACGCTTTCAAGATTGATGGCACCGACTACCACACGGCGGCTGACCTCACCGGCCAGGCGAATCATCTTGGGGTGACGATTCAGGCGGACATCATCAAGCAGAAACTTCCGACCATCCCCGATGGTTACCCTGCCGTCGAAAAATCGCTCGGTCACAGCTACGGAAAATATTCAAAGAAGACCTACGAGAAGCTCCTGAGCGCCAACCCGATCGACATGGTGCGCTATCAGGTCGCCAATGATTACATGGGACGCATCGGCCTGATCAACTCAGGTGGTGCTTCGGGCAAGAATGACCTTGCCGAAGCTGTCGCGACCGCCGTGATCAACAAGCGCGCCGGCGGCATGGGACTGATCACCGGCCGCAAGGCATTCCAGCGTCCGATGAAAGAAGGTGTCGAACTCCTCAACGCCGTCCAGGATGTCTACCTCTGTAAGGATGTCCAGGTAGCGTAGAGGGGGACGGGTCGGGTTGATAGCTGTTACGAGCCACTAGGCGATATGCAGAGCAATAAAGGGAAAAATCAGACTGGTATTATCGAAACCAGACCCTTTCAGGCAAACTGGCTGGATGCGCAGTTACACAAAGAAGAGTCACATGCAATCCGTGAGGCGCTAGCGAGGCTTCCTGAAGCAAAAATGCGCCGAGTAGAAGAGAGGCGGCCTCGCCTAATGCGCGCTCACGCGCGTGCCAGCATTGTGTTTTCGGTCGCCGGAGTAGAGTCGTTCTGCATTTGGGCGCATGCAACCTACGCTCTACGCGAAACGGATAAACTGCCAGACAAGTGGATAAGCAAGCAACTCTCATCGAAGTCATACGAGCACTGGCCGTTACATGACAAGGTAAGATACTTTGCTAGCTTGTGCGGCGAACCGGCAATGAGTAGTTCCAGATTCTTAAGAAACAGAGGCAAACTATTCAATAAGTTCATCGAATGCATCAAAGTTCGAAATACGATCGCCCACGGTACAGCAACGGAAATGGCGCTGGAAGTTACGGGGCGCGATCACATGGGTGGGCTAGTCGACGATTCCGGGTTCCGCAACAACTATTGGCAGCATACGGGATTTCCTCGGGATGTATTTTCCATAGGGGATAGCGAGGCACAAAAGACCTTCGATATCTGCATTTCTGTTATGGAATGGTTAGTAGCGACACTAAGTGGTAGAATGAAAGCTAGTGATCTCACCACGCAGAAGCTTAAGTTGGATAATCAAGAATTGTGGGTTTCTCGTGAGTCTGTAACTGATGAGCCGCCAGCCTGGACCGTGAGCCTCCGCAAGATACTGGAAACGTAGTAGGCGCAATCAAGAAAGGAAGGGAAGGTATGATAAAAGCAGTCTCTATCGCGATGATAGTCTTGATCATAATAATGGCCGCCATGCTAGGCGGCGGAATGCTGAATACAGGAATTGCTGACAGATTGGGAGGGAAAGACTTCATTCCATTCACGATATCCTTGTTTACACTCCTCTATGTCCTGCTTACGGCTCTGATGCTCATGCAAATGACTAGGGTTCACGAATCAGAATTCAGACCTTACATTTCGGTGGATCTAATAATAGAGCAGCACAAAGTATGGGTGAGGGTTACAAATATCGGCAAATCGGCCGCGAAGGATCTGGTAATTAGATTTAGTCCTGACGTCAAGATGAAAACAGGAAAAACACTGAACGACTCAATATTCAATGGTAAGGTCGCCTATTTTCCGCCTGGGAAGGAGATCATGTCCTTCATAGATCAGAGCCCAGATTTCTTGAAACATCCTGAAGAAGAATACTCAGTTAGTTGCAGCTATCGTCATGCTCACGGCAACAAGAAGTTTGATGAGAGTCATTCGATTACAGTAGACTACGCCAAATCAGTCGCATTTCTAGTCGAATACGATGTCAGTGACATTTATAAGCAACTACAGAAGCTGACGACTTCGGTTGATTCAGTTGGTAGGGGGTTGCAGAAAATTGCAGAGTCCACCGCATCTCAGAATGACCGGTAGAAGATCGCTGCCTGCCATTTGACGATGACTGGTGACCCACCATTTATGGTGGGTTTTCTAAACAAGAATAAGTCGAGTCTATAGCTTCCCCCCGTTCCGTCAGGTCTTGCGCCGCTTCGGCGTGTGACCTGACGGCGTCAGCCACTTGTAGCAAACCCCATCAAAAATCCCCACGGGCTATTAGTAGAAGCCTGTTCTTCTGGCTTGATGTCATTGAAGACCTTGAGCGGAGTTGAAGCCGCGAGCTTGCCGGATCATGATATCCTCTCATTCGGTAAGTCAACAGCCCCGGGCATCGCACGCCTCCTCCAGCTCGGTCGATGTAATGACGACTCAATTCATGCCCGAACCTCAGGCATAGTGCCCCATCGCTTTGCGGTGGGGACTTACAAGACCCGGCCGGGTC
>JBECKX010000048.1:0-17847 GCA_040235515.1 Candidatus Zixiibacteriota bacterium | reverse complement strand
CGACAAGCGACGTCTGGAGTGAATTGGATCAATGATTGCGAAAAAATCCCTGTTGAAATCCGCTGTGATACTGGCGCTTGCGGCAGTTGTGCTGAGCGTGGAGATCGTCAGTGCGGAGCCGGCTGTCTTTAAACCACTTTTCAGCCGCTATCGCTTTAAGCCGTCGCAGCCATTCGCCGGTTCGATGGAATTCGTTCAGCAACCGCAGTATGGCAAACCAGCCAGGATCAAAGTCTCTCTCACCGCGCTGGCAGATCTCGATACGGTTCAGACATTCGAGTTCGTCAACATCGGCCCACGCGGTCCAGAATTTGAGCCCGCACGCCTGACCTGGGAGACACCTATCGATTCCGGGATGACCAGGGAGTTTGAGGTTACTTTTACACCAGAATACGTCGGTGGCTTCGAGATTCTGTTTACGCGCCTGATCGAACGGGATTGGCAGACTATGGGGAGATTGATGCTGTTGATCGACGAGGATGGCAAAACGATCTGCTCGGGTACTTCGACAGAGTGTGGCGCGGCAACGGTACCCCCCCACCCCTTCCGGGCCGCCGAGAACCTTCAACTCGAGTTTCCGAAGATCAGAGAGCTAAAGAATCAACCTTCGAACCGCGATTTCTCAGCCCGCTTCGAATTCCCGACTCCGATACAGAAGGGGGACACTTGCCTGATGATTGTCAATCTCGAGTGTCAGCGGAATCTCTACCAGGAAGTGCAGTTCGTCGTGGAGCACTCAACCAATGTGCGCGTGATTTCGATGCCAGAGTCGTGGGGTAATCGCGTGGGTGTCAATCCGGACTATCGTTTCTTAACGGATACGCTCAGTTTCATGATCCTGCGTGACGGGCTGACCGCACTCGATTTTCAGGTCATCGGTAAGCATCCGCTCGCGACTCGCGGAGAGCATATCACAACCAGTTTCCCGATTTTCATCGTTACATCCGCCGAGGCAGGACTGCTTTTCCTCGGTGACTTCGATCCGATCAAGCGCTTTTCCACCGTCAACCCGGTCGTGCTGGGATCCCTGACGCAGTTGCCATCGGCGGGTGACAGCAACTACCGCGTCAAGTACGCTCTCTCTCAGCCTGACTACCGTGCGGCCTCAGACTCCACGGCGGAGGACTCCACCGCAACGAACTCAGAAGAGTAGCGCTGCGGATACTGCTGCGGGTTAGTTCGAGGATGAGGGAGGAATTGGGCTGCCGTGCGGATCCTTGTCAGGATCTGACAACAGCTCCGCAAGCTGAGCTTCCATCTCCGGTGTGAGCAGGTGCTCCATCTCTTCCGCATCACGGTGAAGATGATCCTCAGGCAGCTCGATCTCTGAACTGAGGAAAGCTTCCCACAGACGATGATAGCGGAGAATTCGCATCCCTTCGACTTCCCCATCCGGCGTGAGTCGCACAGACTCCGGCTCAGGTCGATCGATCAGCCCGCGTTGTCGAAGCCGCATGATTCCCTTCTGCAATCGCCGCACCGGCAGCCGGGTGAGTTCGATCAACCTCTCGAACGAGACAGCCACCTCGCGCGCGTTGAGTCGCACCAGTTCCTTGAGGAGGTTCTCCGCCAGAATCCTGCGACGAAGCTTTCGCCGCCGCCACCAGCGCGCTACCACGCCATGCTTGGGTGAAGCGATCAGCGAGATCAGGAAGAGTAGAAACGAGACGCAGACCATCGCGCCGGCGGTCGAGCAATTGAGCCAGACCGAGATGTAGAGACCCAGCACCCCTGCAATGATTCCCAGGATGGCGGAACCGGTCAGCATGGGAGGTAGGCGGTCCGTCCAGAGATATGCCGTGGCGCCGGGAGCAATCAGCATGGCAACGACCAGAATCGAGCCTACCGCCTCGAAGGCGATGACGAGTATGACCGCCAGGACACCCATGAAGATATAGTGAGTCCAGTTCGATGAGATTCCGACTCCGTCAGCAAACAAGCCATCGAAGGCGGTCACCTGGAGTTGTCTGTAGAAGAGTATGACGCCGGCGACGACAGCCAGTGTTACGACAGCCATCACCCACACCGTCGTGCTCGGGACACCCAGCAGATCTCCATACAGCACGCAGTCGGGGTCGAGATCAACATGCGACGCGAACGAATTGAGTAGCACGACACCGAGCGCGAACATCGAGGTGAAGACGATACCCATTGCGGCATCCTCTTTCACCTTGCTGCTCAGCTTGATGCCATTGATCAGGAACGTTGTCGCGAATCCGACTCCAGTGGCTCCGATCAGAAGCGGCAGCGAGGCGCGCGAATTTGAAATCAGAAACGCCACCACAATACCGGGCAACACTGCGTGGGAGACGGCGTCCCCCATCAGGGCCATGCGCCGCAGCACAAGAAACGACCCGATTATTCCGAGGGAGACATTGAGGAATATCGCGATCAGTAGTCCGCGTAACATCCACTCGAATTGCAGCGGTGCGATGAAAAGATCGTGGAAGCTCATGCGTTACCCCTGCTCGGATCGGTCTTGCCGATCGTCCTGCCGGCGAGGATGCTCTCCAGGCGTGAAATGATGTCCGGGGTGAGCACATGCTCGATCCGCTCGGCATCAAAGTGTACGTGATCTGCTGCGATGTCGGTGTATTGATCGAGGTAGAGTTCCCAGAGGATATGGTTTCTGAGTATACGCCGCGCAGAATTGAGGGCGGCATCGGTGAGCACCAGCGTGTCTCCCTTGTCACCAGGCAACAGCAGCTTTGCGCGTTGCGCTCGCTTGATTTGTCTCGATGTCCAGTCAGGATCGGACTCGCTGAAGCGCAGGTAGTCGTCGAGAGCAATCGGAGTGGAATCCTCGACGTTCCGGTGACGGTTGAACTCAAGCAACGACTTGAGCAGATTCTCCAATTCTGTGCGACGCCGACGTTGCCGCTTGCGCAGCAGCTTCGGAACGGCACCGCTCGTCGGTGCGAACAGCAGCGCGAACGCAAAGATGGAAGCTGACGCCAGCACCACCATCGGCCCGGTCGGGATGCCGGAATAGAGGTATGAGAAGAGGCTGCCAATCGCGCCGGAGAGCAATCCGATGAACCCGGAGAGAATCAACATCGAGCGCAATCTATCCACCAGCAAATGGGCTGTCGTGGGCGGGATGATCAGCAATGCCACCACAAGCACTACGCCTACTGCTTGAACTGAGATAACGATGGTCAGGGTGAAGAGCACCATCATCAGGTAGTGGTAGAGTGCGGTGTTGATGCCGATCGAGCTGGCAAAGGTGGCATCGAAAGAGAAGACCTGGAGTTGCTTGAAGAGCGCCACTATCGCGAGCGCGGTGATGACAAGCAAGATGATGCTAACCTTGATGTCGACCATCGAGATCGCCGCGGCTTGCCCGAACAAAAATTTGTCGAGACCGGCCTGACTGCCTGTGGGTGAATTTTGAATGTAGCTGAGCAGGACAATCCCCAATCCGAAGAAGGCGGTGAAAGTCAAACCAAGTGCAGAATCTGGTCTGACTCTGCGCTGCCGCGAGACGAACCCGAGCACAAGGCTGTAGAGTACGCCGGCAACGATCGCACCGGCCAGCAGAGGCAGTGTCGATTTGGCTCCGATGATCATGAACGAGAAACCGATACCGGGGAGGATCGCGTGGCCCAGTGCATCGCCAACGAGTGAAATTCGCCTCAGGACAAGGAAGCACCCCAGCAATCCACCCAGAAGACCGAGCGCAGAGCAGCCGATGAGGGTCTGGACGGCGATCGGCGAACTGAAGGAGAAATATTCGGCAATCTGCGTCCAGACCGAAGTCTCCTGCAGGTCGGATATTCGTGCGGCCCAGGCAGGGGCGGCTGTAGTGAGCGCCACTACAGCGGTAAATAGCAGATAGCGTTTAATGCTTCGGTACACCTTCATGCTCCCGGGTAGCTTCCGCGGCATCGGAGAGGATCGTCAATTTGCCACCGTAGGTCTTCTGCAGGATCTCATTGGTAAAAACTTCCTTTGTCGGCCCGAATGCCACCTTACGCATGTTCAGCAGGAGCAGGTAATCGAAGTACTCCTTCGCTGCCTGCAGGTCATGGTTGACCACCACGAGCGTTTTGCCCTGCCGGCGCAGGTCGCGCAACAGTTCAATGATCACACTTTCCGTCGCTGCATCGACACCGACGAACGGCTCATCCATTAAGTAGACCTGTGCCTGCTGCGCCAGTGCCCGTGCCAGGAAAACGCGTTGCTGTTGACCTCCGGAGAGGTTCCCGATCTGGCGGTCACGGTAAGCCGACATACCGACTTTCTCGAGGGCTTCTGCTGCAATCTTGCGATCCGATTTCGAGGGCCGTTGCAGCAGCCCGAGGTGGCCGTAGCGCCCCATGAGTGCGACATCATACGCGGTGACCGGAAAGTCCCAGTCGACAGCCTCGCGCTGTGGCACGTAGGCGATATCGCGGCGGCGGCGTTTGAGCGGCTCGCCGAAGATCTTCACGTAACCTGATGACAACGGCAGCATGCCCATGACACCCTTGATCAGGGTCGACTTGCCGGCACCGTTGGGGCCGATGATACCCACGAGCGCCTTCTCCGGTATGTCGACATCGACACCCCAGAGCACCGGGCGCTTATGGTATGAAATGGTGAGATCGTGGATTTCAATAGGAGGTGCTTGTGTCATTTTCCACCCAGAGCTTTCACGATTGTCCTGACGTTGGCCGAGAGCATCCCGATATAGGTCTCCGCCCCGCTGCCTGCCGGCCCGGTCGAGTCGCCGTAGAGCGTTCCACCAATTCGGGCGTTCGATTGGCGAGAGATTTCCTCGATCAACTTCGGGTTCACCGAAGTTTCGACGAAAATCGCGGGTACATTCTTAGCCTTGATGAACTTGATGATGGCGGCCACATCCTGACTGCTGGCCTGCGACTCGGTGGAGATTCCCTGTACGCCGATGACTGTCATGTTGTACTCGTGACCGAAGTAGTTGAAGGCATCATGCGAGGTGACAAGGTAGCGGTGCTTCTCAGGGATTTTCTCCATCTCCGTCCTGGCCCAGGCATGGAGTGAGTCGAGACTCATCTTGTATCTTTCTGCATTGGCGAGGTAGACCTCAGCGCCGACCGGATCAAACTCCGCCAGCGCCTTCGCGACGTTGTCGGTGGCGATCTTCCAGAATGGCACGGAGAACCAGATATGGGGATCGGGATGACCAGACTTTGCCGGATCAGCTAACGCCTCTACTCCCTCGCTGACGGTTATCACGGGTCGTTCACCACCGGCGTTTTCCACCAGCTTGTTCATCCAACCCTCAAGGTAGAGACCATTGCGGAACACGATGTCTGACTGGGCGATGGCGATCGCGTCTCCCGGAACCGGCTTATAGGTGTGTGGATCTGCACCGGGCGAGAGGATGCCATGCACCTCGATGCGATCCGCGCCAACCTGCCGGACGAGATCCGAAATCATGGTGGTGGTTGCGACGGCGACAGGTTTGTCGTCTGAAGCTCGTGCCATCACACTCCCTGAGAGTGCAGTGGTGAGCAGGATCGTCGCGGCACAAAGGAATATTCTAACTTTCATCGATGACCTCTACCATTACGTTTGCGGCCGCGTCACGACCGACATATCGAGTTTTGCGTGAGATTCGGAGTTTGAGCGAGCCACCGTATGCTCCCCTGTCGAGAAGCGTGATTCGGCGGTTGGGTAAGACTCCATGGTCCTTGAAATACGACAACATCGTCGCGTCGTTGCCCCGGACTTCCGCAACAACAGCGGTGCAACCCGCCTCAATCTCGGTGAGCGCAACCAGCTGACGTTCGACGATCCGCCCGGACTCGTCCGGGATCGGGGCGCCATGCGGGTCAAAGCTGGGGTCACCCAGCCAATCGGCGATTCTCCGTTCCAGCTTGTCCGAGAGCGCATGCTCCAACACTTCAGCTTCATCATGCACCTCATCCCAGCTCATATTCAGACACTTCTGCAGAAACAGCTCGACCAGGCGGTGACGGCGCAACACCTTCATCGCCCGTGCGTGCCCCTTGCGGGAGAGGGTCGCGCCCGTATAGGGGCTGTAATGAACCAGCCCGCGAGATTCGAGTTTCTTCAGCATGCCGGTGACGGAAGGCGCCGTAACCGCCAGTTCTTCGGCGATCCGCTTGGTTGGTGCATGCACGCCGCTGGCGTGGCTCAGCCTGTAGATCGCCTTGAGGTAATCCTCGGCTGAGACCGATTGAGATTTATTCGTCATATCTATTTATATAATTAGTTATGCCTAATTTTACAAACAAAATTTTTTGCACCGGTCGAGTCGGCACTACCAACCGAAGAGATTGATCCTCATGATGTCATTGCTGGTGACGAAGATGATAAGCAGGATCAGGAACACCAGGCCAATCTGTTGGGCGATGGCGCGGCCCCGCAACGAAACCGGACTGCCTTTCAGTTTTTCTATTCCGAGGAAGAGCAGTTGCCCGCCGTCGAGCACCGGAATGGGCGCCAGGTTGACGACACAGAGGTTGACCGAGAGTATTGCAGCCAGGATCAATACCGAAACGAACCCCTGTTTGGCAGCTTCCCCTGCCGCCTGTGCGATAAAGATCGGGCCACCAATCAGTTTGGAAGAGGCTTCTCCGGTGATCACGTTCTTGAGGAATTTGAAGATCATCACGACATAAAAGTTGGCCATATCGAATCCGCCAACCACGGCCTCGCCGAAACTCATGTCGCGATACTCGATCAGACGACCGACACCGATGCGGCCGACAACCTCGGGGTCACCCTGCATATTCATTACCGTGTCGGTGCTGACGGCCAGTGCCGCCGAGAGCGTATCGCTGCCGCGCAGCCAGGTGAAGTTCAGAGTCTCGCCGGGTGCGCCGTTGACTTTGGTGTAGAGGTCCTCGAAGGTGCCGATCGGCTCGTCATCAATCGCCACGACTACGTCTCCGCTCATCAAGCCGGCCTTGCCCGCCGGGTGATCGGCGACAACCTCACCGATAGCGGCTTTGTCCTCGACCGCAACAGGCTCGCCCTGGAAATAGTAGATGCCGAAGAGGATAGCGATCGCAAGAATGTAATTCATCGCCGGGCCGGCAAAGATCACGAGGGCGCGTTTCCACACCGGTTTCGACATGAACTCCCAGGGTTTACCTTCGATATCCTCGTCGTCAGGTTTCTCGCCCGACATCTTGACGTACCCGCCGAGCGGTATCCAGGAGATACAATATTCGGTATCACCCTTGCGGAAACCGATCATTTTCGGGGGAAAACCGAGCGAAAAGGTTTCGACACGAATTCCGGACCACTTGGCAACCGCGAAGTGCCCCAGTTCATGCACGAATACCAGCAGCCCGAGGACGAATATGAATGCGAGAACTGTTATCATGCCGATTTATTTAACGTCATGCCTGCTGTAAGGTTCCGTTTCGAACGATTTCCTGAGCTTCCAATCGGGCTTCTTTGTCTGCCTGCAGGAGCGCCGCAAGCGACCGGGGATCACCCTGAGAGGATGAATCGTTCCTGACTACACCCTCAATGATCGTCGGAATGTCAGTAAATTTAATCTTTTCCGCAAGAAAAGCGGCAACCGCGACTTCATTTGCCGCATTTAGACGCAGTGGAGCCATGCCACGCTGTTTGAGCGCCTCATACGCCAGCCGCAGCGTCGGGAATTTAACGAAATCGGGCGGCTCAAATTCGAGGGTAAATGCCTTCGAGAGATCGAGTCGCGGCAAATCCGTGACTATTCGTTCGGGGTACTCGAGCGCGTATGCTATCGGCAGGCGCATGTCCGGCGGCGAGAGCTGTGCTATGGTGGCGCCATCCTGGAACTGTACCATCGAATGGACGATCGATTGCGGGTGGATCACCACATCGATTCGTTCAGCCGGCAGATCGAACAGAAAATGCGCCTCGATGACTTCCAATCCCTTGTTCATCATCGTCGCGGAGTCGATTGTAATCTTGGCCCCCATCGACCAGTTGGGGTGACGAAGCGCCTCGGCGACAGTTACATCGGCAAGGCTCTCGGCGCTCCTGTTGCGGAAGGGTCCCCCCGATGCCGTCAGTATCAGCTTCTCGATTTCCGCAGTTCTGCCCGCGAGTGAGCATTGCAGCAAAGCAGAGTGCTCCGAATCGATCGGGAGGATCGCCGCGCCGTTGCGTTTGCTCAGGGAGGTGAGCAATTCCCCACCTGCAACGAGCGACTCTTTGTTGGCCAGCGCCAGGGTTATGCCACGTTCGAGAGTGAAGTATGACGCCTGTAGCCCCGCAGCACCGACGATGGCATTCACGACCAGGTCGGGTTCAGCGCCGGCGAGCGCAGGCTCCAGTTGCTCGGCGCCGAAATAGCGATGTTTGACGCAGTCCGGGAAAGGGGCATCTGCGAGCGTCTCGTCCGCGACATAAACCGCAGGAACTGAGAACTCCTCTGCCAGTTGAGCCAGCTTCTCCACGCTTGAACCGCAGGAGATCAGCTCGAGTTTGTAGCGCTCTCGATTCTTGCGAACAAGATCAAAGAGGCTGGTGCCGATCGAGCCGGTGGCACCGAGTACCGAGATTTTCTTCACAGATCTTCAGCGCTTACGAGGGGATTATTTCTTCTCGTAAGCCTTGATTATGCGAATGGGATGCAACGGTCGGTCTGGCATGATTGTCCCATCCGGGTAGGTTGCGATGTCAGCCCCCTCTTCATCCTTCATCTTCATCAACTGTGCTACCCAGGCGGAGTCCAGCCTGACGCGCTGGATATTGCCTGAGGTCGGAGTCTTGCCGATTTTGCGAACCACGTCCATGCCGGCAATGGTCTTGCCGAACACCGTGTATTGGTGATCGAGCTCCGGTCGCGGCTCAAGGCAGATGTAGAACTGACTAGAGGCGGTGTTCGGGCCTTGTGGGGAACGCGCCATCGCGAGAGTTCCGGCTCTGTGGGTCGAATCGTTAAACTCCGCCTGCAGCATTCTGCCGGAATTTCCGCGGCCAGTTCCAGTCGGGTCGCCTGACTGGATCATGAATCCGTCGATCACGCGGTGGAAGATGACTGAATCGTAGAAACCGTCGTTGGCCAGCATGACAAAGTTCTCGACATGTTTCGGTGCAACTTCAGGAAACAACTCCAGTTCAATGGTTCCCTCTGTGGTTTCCAGCACAACGATCGGGTTTTTCGATTTATCTTCAGCACAGCCGGTCATTAAGAACACTCCCAGAACGAAAATTGATACAAGTGCGAATAATTTTGTCATTGCTTCAGTTGCTCCTTGGATTCCGAGTTGCAGCCCCGGTGTCGAATATCTATTTACGCAGTCGAATATAGCAATTGGAAAAACCAAGTCAACTCAAGTCAGATGGCCGGGGGTACGCCGAACCGGACAGTGAAACAGCCCCGGTAGTCGGTGCTACGGTTACAGCGATAAGGGATTAAGAAACGGCGCCGAAAGTCAGTTGCCTTCAGCGCCGTATTAAATGCAGTCACGTCCGTTGTGACCGGAAATTGGATAAGAGGGGGAGGTTCCTATCCAGATGCTTCAATTCTTTCTCTGCTTGCCTCGACCAATCCTCTAGTTCTGTCCATGCTTTTTGATGATGGCCAGTCGGTTCTTAGCCTTCTCGCGGGAGTGCATCGCCAGTTCCCTGTCACTGCTGCTCAGGTCGAGATTGAGGAGATTCTCTGCACGCTTTAGCTCATCCTGCGCACGACCAAGGTCGATCTCATCGAGGAATTCAGCGGTATCAACCAGGATAGTCGCCTTGTTGTCGGAAACCTCCATAAAGCCACCGCTGGTCGCCATAAAGACTTCCTTGTTGTCCGGCGTACGGAATTTGATCTCCCCTACCTTCAGGGTAGTGATGATCGGCGCATGGTGGGCCAGGATACCGAGGTAGCCCTCACCACCCGGGACAACGAGTGAAGTTATCTCTTCCTCGAACAGGATACGTTCAGGCGAGACCACGGCAAGTTGGAACGGCGCTGCCAAAACCCCTAGCCCTCACTCTTCATCTTCTCGGCCTGCTCGCGGGCCTCGTCGAGATTGCCAACCATATAGAAGGCCTGCTCCGGCATATCGTCGCACTTGCCCTCGATCAATTCCTTGAACGACGCAATCGTATCGCTCAGCTTGACGTAGCGTCCCGGACGACCGGTGAACTGTTCGGCCACGAAGAAGGGCTGCGAGAGGAAGCGCTGGATCTTACGGGCACGCGCCACGGTGATCTTGTCATCCTCCGAGAGTTCGTCGATACCGAGAATCGCGATGATATCCTGAAGGTCCTTGTAACGCTGCAGGATGTTCTGTACTTCACGTGCGACGTTGTAGTGCTCTTCACCGACGACGTTCGGGTCGAGAATTCGGGAGGTTGAGTCGAGCGGGTCCACGGCCGGGTAGATACCAAGCTCGGCGATCTGACGCGACAACACTGTGGTGGCGTCAAGATGCGAGAAGGTAGTTGCCGGCGCCGGATCGGTCAGGTCATCTGCGGGCACGTAAATCGCCTGCACCGAAGTGATCGAGCCTGCTTTGGTTGAAGTGATGCGTTCCTGCAGGGCGCCCATCTCTGACGCGAGTGTGGGCTGATATCCTACCGCCGAGGGCATACGGCCCAGCAGCGCGGACACCTCAGAACCGGCCTGCACGAAACGGAAAATATTGTCAACGAAGAGAAGCACGTCCTGGTGCTCTTCATCGCGGAAATACTCGGCCATTGTCAGGCCCGAAAGCGCGACACGAAGACGCGAACCGGGCGGCTCGTTCATCTGGCCGAAAACCAGCGCGGTTTTTTCAAGCACGCCTGATTCAGACATTTCGAGATAGAGGTCGTTACCCTCACGAGTACGCTCACCCACACCGCAGAACACGGAGTAACCGCCATGCTCGGTTGCGATGTTACGGATCAGCTCCATGATCACCACCGTTTTGCCCACGCCGGCGCCACCGAAGAGACCCACCTTACCACCCTTGGCGTAGGGCTCGAGCAGGTCGATGACCTTGATGCCGGTCTCGAACAGCGTGTACTTGGTGTCCTGCTCTTCAAGAGTAGGAGCCTGACGGTGGATTGGGTAACGCTTGCTGTCGGCGGGAATCTTCTCCTTGGTGTCAAGCGTCTCACCCAGCAGGTTGAACAGACGACCCAGCGAAACTTCACCGACCGGTACCGTGATCGGACCACCGGTGTCACGTGCTTTCATCCCACGGACGAGACCGTCGGTCGAACCAAGCGCCACGCAACGGACGATATTGTCACCGATATGCAACGCGACCTCAACCACGAGATCGATATGCTTCTCCGGGTCCTTGATCGTGATTGCGTTAAGCAGATTCGGCAGCTTATCCGACTCGAATTCGCAGTCGACGGTAGGGCCGATCACCTGCACAACTTTTCCAATATTCTCTGCCATTACTAATCCTCTATCTCGAATCAAAAACTATTATTCGAATCTGGTATTCTGCTCAAACTACTTATCCGTTAAGTGCTTCCGCACCGGAGACGATTTCAAGAAGTTCCTTGGTGATCACCGACTGACGCGCCTTGTTGTACTGGAGGGTCAATGAGTCAACCATCTCGTCGGCGTTCTTGGTCGCCTGGCCCATCGCCATCATGCGGGCCGCGTGCTCCGAAGCCAGCGCGTCCGCAGTTGCCGATTGCATCATCGTTCGCGCATAAGCCGGCATCAGTGAATCGAAAATCTGCGCCGGATCCGGCTCGAAGATATATTGCTTGTTCGAAGTCTTGGTATCCTCCGTGGTTTCCGGCGGTGAAACCGGCAGAAAATCCGCTACGGTGATACGATGCGTAGACTTGGTGATGAACTTGGCGTAGATCAATTGCACTTTGTCGGTCTCACCGGAAATGAAGCGGTCGATGACGTAGTCGGTCATGCCACGCACGAGGTCGATATCCATCTTCCCCTGCAGACCCTTGAACACTCGAGCGATCGGCCAACTGCGGCGCTTGAAGAAATCCTCACCCTTCTTACCGACCAGAACCAGGTCGATCGGCACTTCGGTTTCGGCTTTCAATATCTGTGTCGTTCTACGGATCAAATTGGAATTATAGGATCCACACAAGCCGCGGTCGCCGGTAAAGAGTACGACCGTCTGATGTTTGACTTCACGCTGCTCGAAGAAGGGATGGTCCAGAGTTGCGGCGGCGGCGGAAATCTGTTTCAGGATCAAGCGCATCTTGTCGGCATAAGGGCGTGATTGCACAGCTTCCTGCTCGGCCCGGCGTAACCGTGCCGCAGCAACCATCTCCATCGCCTTGGTGATCTGTTTGGTGCTCTTGACCGCGCGAATGCGCTTCTTAATGTCTCGAAGTGTTGCCATCTAATTCATCAACCCGGCTACGCGGCAGCTCCTGAATGTTTCTTCTCAAACTCCGCCTTGTATTGCTCTACTGCCTTCTTAAGTGTCGCTGCGGTGTCATCCTCGAGAAGCTTGGAAGTACGGATCTTGTGGAAGATGTCCGGGAATTGTTTCTCGATGAATGGATAGAAACCGACCTCGAAATCCTTGATCGATTCCAGCGGCAGCGAATCGAGATAGCCGTTGACCGCAGCCCAGATAATCGCGACCTGGCGCTCCAGCGGCATCGGTTGATACTGGCCCTGCTTGAGCACTTCCGCGGTACGCGAACCACGCGTGAGCTGGCGCTGAGTTTCTTTGTCGAGGTCAGAGCCGAACTGCGCGAATGCCTGCAGCGAACGATACTGCGCGAGGTCGAGTCGCAGGCGGCCCGCAACTTTCTTCATGGCCTTCGTCTGAGCGTTACCTCCCACACGCGATACCGAGATACCCACGTTAATGGCGGGCCGGGTACCGGCGAAGAAGAGGTCACCTTCAAGGAAGATCTGACCGTCGGTGATCGAAATCACGTTAGTCGGGATATAGGCTGATACGTCACCCGCCTGTGTCTCGATGATCGGGAGCGCGGTGAGTGAACCGCCGCCAAGGTCATCGGAGAGTTTCGCGGCTCTCTCCAGCAAGCGTGAGTGGAGATAGAAGACGTCACCGGGGTAAGCTTCACGGCCCGGAGGGCGACGAAGCAGCAGCGACAACTGGCGATAGGCAGCGGCGTGCTTGGAGAGGTCATCGTACACGCACAGGACATGCTTGCCCTTGTACATGAACTCCTCACCCATCGTCACACCGGCGTAGGGTGCGAAGTACTGCAGGGGCGCCGGTGAGTTCGCGGGAGCAGTTACGACGATAGTATACTCCATCGCGCCATACTGCTCGAGCGTCGCCACGACCTGCGCCACGGTGGACTGCTTCTGACCTACGGCAACGTAAATACAGATAACATCCGTGTCTTTCTGATTGATGATCGTATCGATGGCGATAGCGGTCTTACCGGTCTGACGGTCACCAATGATCAGCTCGCGCTGACCGCGACCGATCGGGATCATTGAGTCGATAGCTTTCAGCCCGGTCATGAGCGGCTGGCTCACGGGTTGACGCTGAACCACGTTCGGCGCCGGTGACTCGATATCACGAAATCCGGTTGAAGCGATCGGTCCTTTACCGTCAACCGGCTCGCCGAGCGGATTGACGACGCGCCCGATCATGGCCTCACCGACCGGTACCGAAGCGATTCGGCCCGTACGGCGAACCTCGTCACCCTCTTCGATCTTGCGGTCGTCGCCCATGATGGCGACACCGACGTTATCTTCTTCGAGGTTCAGGATTACGCCTGTAACATCATTGGGGAACTGTACCAGCTCCGCCATCATGGCGTCCTGCAAACCCCAGACGCGGGCGATACCGTCGCCCACCTGCAGCACGGTTCCTACCGACTCCATCTCGAGCTTGGTCTCGTAGCCGGCAATCTGCTGCTTGATTATGGAGCTGACTTCTTCAGGTTTCAGAGCCATCGATCAACTTCTCCCATCTATCCAAAACAATATTCTTCTCATTCAGGAGTGATCAATTGACCTTGATATCCATCAGTTGTTCGCGCAATTGGCGCAGGTCGTGTCTGACGGACCGGTCGATGATCTTATCTCCAACAATCGCGATCGCGCCACCGATAATGGCGGGGTCAACCTCGGGTTCGAGGGTTACCGTCATCTTGGTAAGGCTGTTCAGTTTCGCGGAAATCTGTGCCCGCTCGCTGTCGGTCAGGGGCACGGCGGTAATCAGGCGCGTGGCGATCAGGCCACGGCTCTGATTGTATAGCTTTTCATATTCCTGGGCGATTTCGACCAGAAAGTCGGTGCGGTGTTTCTGTACCAGGAGTTGCAGGAAGGAATAGAGGTAGGTCTGCACCTTATCCTTGAATACCTTCTCGACGACGGCAACTTTGTCCGACTCCAGCAGCTGCGGCGCGGCCAGAAAGTTCAGCAGCGTTCGATCCTCTTTGAGGAGAGCGGCGATCGTTGAAAGGTCCTCGTGTACAGACTCGGAGACGTTCTTCTCCTGAGTCAGCTCAAACAGACCGCTGGCGTAACGATGTGCTACTTGTGTTGCTTCCAAGGTATCATATTCTCCTGAGCCGATCCTGATCAGGTCTCCCACCGCAAGCGGTGGGGCACCCATTCATTCGCCACAGCTCATTGAGCCAGATTATCTGGCTTGTTCTACCTCATCGATGAAGCGACCGATCAAATCGCGGTGCTTGGCTTCATCGAGGCGTTCCTTGATAATTCTCTCTGTTGCAGTCATTGTCATCGCAATGACTTCTTCCTTCAACTGAATGCGCGCTTTGGCGTAATCCTGATCAAGCTCCGCCTTCTGGCGCTCCATGATTCCGCGTGCCTCGGCACGGGCATCTTCCTTGATCTTACCGGCGATCTTCTCACCCTCGGCTATCGCTTCGTTGATCTTCCGGCGCGCCTCATCATCGATCTCTTTCAGCTTGGTTTCGTACTGGGACCTAAGCTGATCGGCATCGGCGATTTTCGCGTCGATCTCATCGAAGCGGCTTTTGATCTTTTCGCGGCGCTCTTCAAGGAGAGCCAGCAACGGCTTCCAGGCGTACTTCTTGAGAATCCAGAGCGCGACAAGAAAGCCGATGATGTGGGTAATCAGCTGCGGGATCTCGATCTTCAGTTGATCTAGTATTTGCTCAAGCAAGGTACTGTTTTCCTCACCAACAGGTTCGTCGTATCGGCGGGCGGAGATTCAGCGTGCTGGAAAGCCGCCCGCCGCAGATTTTACCGAATCCTATTCTTCGATTCGCTCGCGCTGCCTACTGGATTTTTCCCTGAAGAAGGAAGAATGCCACGAAGGCGTAGATCGTCAGAGCCTCGATGAACGCGGCGCCGATGATCATAGCGGTCTGAATCTTGCCAGCAGCTTCCGGCTGACGACCCATCGCTTCCATCGCCTGACCGACAGCGCGACCGAGACCAAAACCGGAACCGATAGCTGCAAGACCGATTGCGATCGGAAGAGATAGTGCTAGGGCAAATGTGAAATCCATGATTTCCTCCTGACTACCTGTTAGTAATTATGATTAAGTTAATTCTATTCATATTCATCAGTTCTCTCGACTAGTGTCCCTCACCCTCGTGTTCGTGGGGAAGCATCAAAGCGATATAGATTGCCGCCAGCGACGCAAACACGAGCGCCTGGATCGTCGACATCAACAGGCCGAGGAAGTAGAACGGCAATTGCAGCGGGAGTCCAACCGGTGAAGGTCCGGCGAACGAAAGCGCCAGGATTCCGAGCATCGCGAAAGCAGCGACGAGAATATCCTCACCGGTGATGTTTCCAAAGAGACGGAATGCCAGTGAAACCGGCTTGGCGATCTCGCCGATCAGGTGGATCGGAATCATCAACGGCACCAGTGCCCAGCCGATGACCCCTTTCGGCTCACCCGCCAGATGGTTCAGCCAGCCGATCACACCGAGATGCTTAAACCCGACACTTTGTGAATAAATGAACACAACGATCGCCAGCGAGAATGGAATCACCGCGGCGGAGGTCGGAGCCTTGAGGAAGGGTATGATACCCATCCAGTTCATCACCAGAATATAGAGAAACAGCGTTCCGAGGAACGGTGTGTACTTCTTGGCATGATCCCCGAGCATACTGTGGAAGAAATTGTAGAGCCCTTCCACGATCAGCTCGACGAAGTTCTGCAGCGGACCGGGAATCATTTCGCGCTTGCGGTAGACCACCATCGCCACAACGCAAAGGAAGATCAGTGCGATGAACGCGAAGATGATGTTCTCCCAGTGGTGCAACGACGAAAACGTCTCGCCGAACGCTTTATACAGGACTGTAATGATGTTCGGAAGTTCGTGCGAACCGCCGTGCTCTCCACCATGTTCTGCGGCATGCTCGGCGACATGACCCGCCGCCTGGCCGGCAACGTGGCCGACGTGGCTCAGGGTATCTGCCAGAGTGTCCGCAACGGAGTGAGCGGCTTCGCTACCATGCGCGTCAGTCTGTGAAACAAATGGGATCAGCAGCTTATCGAGAATCAATTGGTTCCCTCCGCCTGGTTACGCGTCAATTGCGTTAAGCCGGGCACATCCATGCCCATCACCACTCTGCCCAGGACCTTTAAGAGAGTAACTGCAAACATGAGCGAGAATCCTGCCAGCAACGAATAGGCTGAGAAGAACCCCCAGGCCAGAATCAGATAACCGCCGACATAGAGCAACGGGAATTTCACCAGCATCAGCACTACGGCCTGGTTCATACGGGTTTTCCGGGGAGAAATGACCTCCCTGATCAGCAGTTTCATCAAGAAGAGGTTGGTCAGTCCCCAGAGAGTTCCCACCAACATTCCGAGCGCAAAATTCCAGTCATAATAGACAGATACCGCCAAAGCCGCTAATAATGCGACCATCGCGGTAGTTCGAATTATGCGTGTGATGAATTCAAGACCCATAGCTTGTGAAAAAAGTTACAATCTTAAGTGTCCTTATTTACTCTACGAAGTATATTATAAATCTCTTTGCCCGCTGCGATAAATCCGAGAAAAATTAATATCGTCATTAACCAGGGTTCAGTTCCAAACCGCTTATCCAACCAGGACCCCAGAAAGTAACCCACGAGCGGCGAAACCACCATTATTATTGGGATTACCGCCAGCATGCCCATTTGCCGCATCCAATCCGATTTGTCGTCGTTTTTCTCGACCACAGGCAAACGGCCTCCCGCAAGTTTAGTCGGCTAATATATCTCTGCTTGCCGGAGTGTCAAGCGATTATTAAGAGGAGGATAGGATGCGATTGGGGGAACAACTGGTGAGGGTCGGCTCAGAGATCGGGTCGGCTCAGTTGAGCTGGGCTAATACCGGGAAATCCACATCTGAATGACATACACCCTGTTTTCCGGGTTATTCGCTTAGCTGCGCTGCCAATTCATCGGCAGTCGTAACAGGCAGTTTGCAGGCGTAATTCTCGCAGACGAAGGCTGTTGGCTTTCCGCCGAGCTGGTTTCGATCTCGCAGGAGCGGAATCAGTTCCATCGCCTCATCCGCCGCGAGGGAGTTCGGATTGAGCAAGCAGACCAGGTAGTTGGGAATGAAATCGGAATTCAGCGTGGAGAGCAGCTTCTCGGTATCCGGCGAAATCGGATCGCCGACGATCGCAATCTCGCGGGGGCGGAAACGCAGGAAATGGTAGGCGTTCATAAGATTCATGTACATCGAGGGCATCTTTTCGACATCGGGCGCCAGCGCCAGGAACACCTTCTCGGCATAACCGGAATAATCGGAATTCCCCAGCAGCACTCCGAGACGAACCAGGGCGTGCGCGGCCATTGAATTGCCGGATGGCGTTGCGCCATCATAAGAGTCCTTCTGTCGGATCAGCAGATCGGGTTGATCGGCTCGCGTCAGGTAAAACCCGCCGTCCGGGTCTGCAAACTCGGCAATCATCCTGGCGGCCAGTTTATCCGCCAATTTAAGCCAACGGATTTCGAAGGTCGCCTGGTAGAGGTCCACCAGGCCATTAATCACGGC
>JBECKX010000021.1:0-23522 GCA_040235515.1 Candidatus Zixiibacteriota bacterium | reverse complement strand
TGGCGACAACGTGCAGATGGAAGTAGAGTTGATCATGCCGATCGCGATGGAGAAAGAATTGCGGTTTGCCATCCGTGAGGGTGGCCGCACCGTCGGCGCCGGCGTAATCTCGGAAATTATCGAGTAGTGGAGCTGCTATGACAACAACGGCCCAGAAGATCAGAATTCGTTTGAAGGCTTTCGATCACTACTCGCTCGATAAGTCAACCAAGGAAATCGCGCGAACCGTTCTCCGCACCGGAGCGCGTATCGCCGGACCGATTCCGCTTCCGACGAAGCGCACGGTTTACACGGTGCTGCGTTCACCTCACGTGGATAAGAAGTCGCGCGAGCAGTTCGAAACACGCGTACATAAACGTCTCATCGACATCTATGAGTCGACACCGCAGACAGTTGATGCGCTGATGAAGCTCGATCTTCCGGCCGGTGTTAATGTGGAGATCAAGGTTTAAGGGAGTAGCTTGATGAAGGCGCTGATAGGTAAGAAAATTGGAATGACTCGCATCTTCAGCGAGAACGGTGACGCCCACCCCGTGACGATTGTCCAGACCGGGGCGAACGTTATCGTACAGGTGAAGAGTGAGGCCACTGACGGCTACAATGCCCTTCAGATCGGCTACGGTGAGCGCAAAGCCAAGCGCGTCGGCAAGCCGGCGGCAGGTCATTTCAAACGTGCGGGTGTGAAGCCGACCTTCACCCTCTCGGAAGTTAGAGTCGATTCGGTCGACGACTTCAAGTCGGGACAGGAACTCAAAGCGGATATCTTCAAGGTCGGCGAGCGCGTCGATGTTGTCGGTGTCAGCAAAGGCCTCGGCTTCCAGGGCGCTGTTCGTCGCCATGGCTTCGGCGGCGGTTCCAAAACCCACGGTCAGTCAGATCGCTGGCGCGCCCCCGGCTCCATCGGTCAGTCCTCTTATCCGTCGCGAGTCTTCAAAGGACTCCGCATGGCCGGAAAGATGGGCAATGAGCAAGTGACCGTGAAAAACGTGCGTGTAATCATGGTCGATGCCGAGAAGGGCCTCATCGGTCTTCGCGGCGCCGTGCCGGGTAAGAAAAACTCGCTCGTGAAGATCAGGAAGAAGTAAGCTCGGTTAGTCAGGAAAGAATACTAGTTTAGGAATATTGAGTCATGGCCAGCGCAAAACTATATACGATGGCAGGAGATCAGCAGGGTACTCAGGAACTGTCGGACGCCGTGTTCGCCAGCGAAGTGAAACCCTACAGTATCCATCAGGCCATCAAGGCATACTTGAATAATCAACGTCAAGGCACGAACTCGAGTCTCACCAGAGCCGAAGTCAGTGGTGGTGGTGCCAGGCCGTGGCGTCAGAAAGGTACCGGCCGCGCTCGTGCCGGCACGAACCGTTCGCCCCTCTGGGAAGGTGGCGGTATCATCTTCGGGCCCAAACCGCGTGACTATACCACCCGCATCCCGAAGAAAATGCGTCGCCGTGCTCTCAAGTCGGCGCTCACGATGAAGGCTCAGGAAGAGCGCGTCTTCGTGATCAGGACCCAGGATCTTGAGAAACCCCGCACCAAGTCGGTGGTTGAGTTGCTCGAGAAAATGGAGATCGCAGGATCACGTATCCTCTTTCTCAATACCGGCATCGACCGGAACCTGGAACTCTCCTGTCGCAATATCCCGAAGTTCAACTACAAGCGCGCCGCGACCGCCAGCGTCTATGACATCGTCGGTGCCGACTATGTCGTCTTGACCGAGGATGGCCTCAAGGAGTGTGAGGAGGTATTCTCGAAATGAAGAACGAGCATCGCATCATCAAGACGCTATTGATTAGTGAAAAATCACTCCGCTCCCGCGAAGAAAAGAACGCCTATGTGTTCGAAGTCGCCAGGGACGCGAACAAGGTTGATATAAAGAAAGCCATCGAAAAGCTGTACGGCGTTAAGGTGGAAAAGGTCACGACCCAGAATAACCCCGGTAAGATGCGCCGCCTCGGCCGCTACCGTCCCGGCTATACCCCGGAATGGAAGAAGGCCGTCGTGAAGCTGAAGGAAGGCGCGACGATCCAGGAGTTCGAGACCTTCTAAGCCCGACCGGCGCAGACTGAGGTCAACAGGTACGCTGAGTTAGCACGCTGAGTAAGAGAGACAAGTAAGGAAGTTACGATATGGCACTGAGAAGTTTCAAACCGATCACACCCGGCCGACGCCACATGACGGTGTCGACTTTCGAGGAGATCACGACAGACAAGCCCGAGAAGTCTCTGCTTGAGCCGCTCAAGAGCACGGGCGGTCGCAATAACCGTGGCCGTGTTACGGCATTCTGCCGTGGTGGCGGTCATAAGCGCGCCTATCGTCGCGTCGACTTCAAACGGGACAAGCGTGACATTCCGGCTCGTGTCGCTACGATCGAATACGATCCGAACCGCTCGGCGCGTATCGCGCTGCTGCATTACGCTGATGGCGAGAAACGCTATATCATCGCTCCCGATGGTCTCCAGGTGGGCCAGACAATCATGGCCTCGGAAAACGCCGAGATCAAACCGGGTAACGCGCTTCCGATCGCAAAGATTCCGCCGGGTGCCTTCCTCAATTGTGTGGAATTGACCCCCGGTAAAGGCGCCCAGCTCGGCCGCGCCGCCGGCACCATCATCCAGTTGATGGTCAAGGAGGGCGATTGGGCCAACCTGAAACTTCCCTCTGGTGAAGTTCGCAAAGTCAAACTTACCTGCTACGCCACCCTGGGGCAGGTGGGTAATATCGATCATGGCGCGGTGAGTATCGGCAAAGCCGGTCGCAGCCGCTGGCTCGGTCGCAGACCCTCGGTTCGTGGCGTCGTGATGAACCCGGTTGACCACCCGATGGGTGGAGGCGAAGGCCGTTCCTCCGGTGGTCGTCACCCCTGTTCACCTTGGGGTCTGATTGCCAAGGGCAAGAAGACACGCAAGAAAAAACAATCAGATCGCTTGATCGTCAAACGGAGAAAGTAAGAGGAGTGTGAGCAAACTATGGCAAGATCGCTGAAGAAGGGACCATACATTCAGGATAGTCTGATGAAGAAAATCGAGGCAATGAACGCTGCCGGCGATAAGAAAGTCATCCAGACATGGTCACGCCGCTCCACTATCTCTCCGGAATTCGTGGGACACACAATAGCTATTCATAACGGCAATAAGTTCATCCCGGTCTATATCACCGAAAATATGGTGGGACACAAACTGGGTGAATTCGCGCCGACTCGTACCTATCGCGGCCATTCCGGTCAGAAGCTGACCGAGAAGAAAACCGCCGTGAAGTAAGGGAGTAACTGAGGATGTACACGGAAGCAACAGCAAGAGCACGCTATCTGCGCATGTCGGCCCGCAAGGTTCGTCTCGTCGCAGACCTGGTGCGTGGCAAGCAGGTGGACGAAGCGCTCGCCATCCTCACCCATACTCCTAAGGGTGCGGCTGATTCGGTGCGCAAAGTTGTACGTTCCGCCGCGGCCAACGCAATGAGTTCGGTCGGTTCCGCCCGTCTGAAGGCCGAGGACCTGACCATCGAAAAGATTTTCGTCGACGGCGGACCATCCTATAAGCGGATTCGTGCCGCCTCGATGGGACGCGCCGTTCGCATCAAGCATCGCCTCTGTCACGTCACCGTAGTGGTCGCCGGCGAGGCTCGCGAAGAGCGCCGTCGTCGTCGTGGCAAGGCTGCCAAGGATTCCGCTGAGGCCGATGCCTAGGCCCCGCTGGAGAGTCTGAGTTAGAGATTTAGATTTGTTCGGTATAAGGAGTTAATAGTTTGGGTCAGAAAACTCATCCCATAGGCTTGCGTCTCGGGATTATTCGCAGCTGGAATTCTAAGTGGTTCGCCAACGACCGAGATTTCGCGGACCTGCTGCATCAGGACGTCAAAATCCGCCGCTATCTCGATAAGCGTCTGGAAAACGCCGGATTGGCAAACGTCGAAATCCTGCGTGACCCCAAAAAGGTCACCATCGATATCCACACCTCGCGGCCCGGTATCGTTATCGGACGCAAGGGTGCCGAGGTCGACAAGCTCAGGGAAGAACTCCGACTCCTGGCCAACGCCGATATCACCCTCAACATCGTTGAGGTGAAAAAACCTGAACTCTCCGCTCGTCTCGTGGCGGATTCGATCGCCCGCCAGCTCGAGGGTCGCGTCAGCTTCCGTCGCGCCATGAAGAAGTCGATCGGTGCTACGATGAAGATGGGCGCCGAGGGTATCAAAGTTACATGTGGCGGTCGTCTCGGCGGTGCGGAAATCGCGCGCACTGAGAAGTACAAAGAAGGTCGTACGCCGCTGCATACGTTGCGCGCCGACATCGACTACTACTCCGGTACCGCGCACACTGCCTATGGCACGATTGGTGTCAAGGTCTGGATCTGTCGCGGCGAAATTCTCGACCGCATGGGCGCCTCAGGCGAGAAAGCCGAAGAGGTCTCACCGGAGCCGCGTCGCATTCGTCCCGACCGCAAACCGCGCAGTCGCAACGATCGTCAGCCGCGTCACCGCGTTCGCAAGGCGCGTCGTGGCGAAACCTCCGACCAGCGCAATACCGAGAAGGCGCGCGCTAAGGCCGAGGAGATCAAGGCTGAGGCTCGCCGGCGCGATCGCTCGGACCAGGAAAGAAGCGGTGGCAAGTCGGGCGACGCTTCGCAGGACAAATAGCTTAAAAAGCTCTTGCCATGACAGGGGCCCCCGAATATATTGAGAGTCTTTGATTTTTGAGGATATGGAGAAGTTAATATGTTAATGCCGAAGAGGATAAAGTACCGCCGCCATCATCGCGGACGCCGTCGCGGACTCGCTTATCGCGGCAGCAGCGTTGACTTTGGTGAGTACGCTCTCAAGGCACTCGAACCTGCCTGGATCACCAACCGGCAAATCGAGGCGGCCCGTGTCGCCCTCACCCGCCGAATCAAACGTGGTGGTAAGGTCTGGATTCGCGTCTTCCCCGATAAACCGGTGTCGAAAAAACCGCTCGAAACCCGTATGGGTAAGGGTAAAGGCGCTCCCGAATTCTGGGTCGCCGTCGTCAAGCCGGGTCGAATCCTCTTTGAAGTTGAAGGTGTCGGACGTGAACTGGCGCAGGAGGCGATGCGGTTGGCATCCGCCAAACTGCCGATCCGCACCAAGTTTGTTACGCGCGAAATCGGTTAACGGCGCAGGTAGTTAAGACTATGAAGATTGAATCTATTCGTGATCTGACCATGGGTGAAATCCAGCAGAAGCTGCACGAGGTGGAAGAGGAACTGTTCAACCTCCGTCTCAAGGCCAGAACCAAGCAGGAGCAGAATCCTGTTCGTATTCGCATGCTGCGTAAGGACGTCGCCCGGATCATGACCGTTTTGCGGGAAGAGGAGCTGGGGATCGGTCGCCTCAATGAAGGCCGCTCGATCAGCCAGGGTAAGGAAGAAGCAGAGGTAAAGGAGTAAGAGTTGCGCAATTCGCGTAAGACCAGAGTCGGTGTAGTCGTCTCCGATAAAATGGATAAGACGATTACCGTAGAGCTTGAGCGCACTATGAAGCACCCGCTCTACCAGCGCATTATCAAGCGCAAGTCTAAGCTGTACGCCCACGACGGCAACAACGAGTGCGGCATCGGCGATAAGGTAATGGTCATGGAGACCCGTCCGCTTTCGAAAAATAAACGCTGGCGCCTCATCAAGGTGCTCGAGAAGGCGGTGTAACCGTGATTCAGGAGTATTCAAACCTCAACGTCGCCGATAATTCCGGCGCTCGCCGCGTGATGTGTTTCCGCGTCCTCGGTGGCACGCGTCGCCGTTACGCCCGTCTCGGTGATATCATCGTTTGTACCGTCAAGGATGCCATCCCGGGCGGCACTGTAAAGAAATCAGATGTGTGTCGTGCGGTCATCGTCAGAACCCGCAACGTCACCCGCCGCAAAGATGGTTCCTGCGTCCGCTTCTCGGAAAACGCAGCGGTCATTATCGATGACTCGAAGGAGCCCCGCGGTACTCGTATTTTTGGCCCGGTCGCCCGCGAACTTCGTGAAAAACAGTTCATGAAGATCGTGTCGCTGGCGCCGGAGGTGGTTTAGTCCTATGTCCAAGATTCGTAAAGGCGACCAGGTCAAGGTCCTCAGCGGTAACAGCCGCGGTAAAGTTGGCCGCGTCCTGATGGTCGACCCCGACAAGAACAAGGTGCTCGTCGAAGGCGTCAATCTCGTCAAGCGCCACAGCCGTCCCTCTCAGCGCAACCCCAAGGGTGGCATCATTGAGAAGGAAGGCCCGATCCACATGTCCAAGGTGATGCTCTACGACGGCAAATCTGGGCAGGCCACACGCGTTGGGTTCCATGTGATCACCAACGATAAGGGCGACGTGGTTGAGAAGGTCAGGATTAGCAAAAAGACCGGAGAGGTCGTTTAACCGCGCCGCGCTGCAGCAAAGCAGATGGCTTAAGTCGACAGTGGGAAGTTAGAAGAGTAGTTGAAATAGATCATGACTAGATTACAAGATTACTATCAGAAAGAGGTCGTGCCGCGCCTGATGAAAGAAGGCGGTTATAAGAACCCGATGGAAGTTCCACGCGTCACCAAGATCGTGGTGAACATGGGCGTTGGTGAAGCGATCACGAATGCCAAGGCGCTTGAGGCCGCCTCGGGTGATATGACGACGATTACCGGCCAGAAGCCGTACATTCGTCGCGCTCGGAAGTCGATCTCGAATTTCAAGCTGCGTGAGGGTATGCCGATCGGTGTCGCCGTGACGCTGCGCCGTCACCGTATGTATGAGTTCCTGGACCGTCTGACCAGTGTAGCGTTCCCGCGCGTTCGTGACTTCCGCGGGATTTCCCCCAAGGCATTCGATGGCCGCGGCAACTACACGATCGGTCTCAAGGAGCAGATCATCTTCCCGGAGATCGACTACGATAAAATCGATAAGATCCGCGGAATGAACGTGACAATCGTTACCACGGCTGAGACTGATGAGGAGGCGCTGCGCCTGCTCACCATGCTCAAGATGCCGTTCAGGAAATAGTTCAAGGTTGAAGTAAAGCCGGGTTTCGATAGAACCTGTCTGAGGAGAAGTTAGTTTTGGCAAAGACCTGTCTTGTAGAAAAGGCCAAGCGTAAACCGAAATTCAAGGTTCGGTCCTATAGTCGCTGTCGTCGCTGTGGTCGTCCGCGCGGTTACCTGCGCAAGTTCGGCCTCTGCCGCATTTGTTTCCGTGAAATGGCGCTGGCGGGCGATTTGCCGGGCGTGGTCAAAGCTAGCTGGTAGTAGTGGAGAGAAGCAATAATGCCTGTTACCGATCCGATTGCTGACATGCTTACACGCATCCGGAATGGATGCAAAGCCAAGATGAAACGCGTTGATATTCCTGCCTCCAACCTCAAGCGTGAACTCGCTCGCATCCTGGAAGAGCAGAAGTTTATCAAGAAGAGCGTCGAGGTGAAGGATGGTAAGCAGGGAATCCTGCGCGTCTACCTGCGCTATACCCAGAACGACGAACCGGTCATTCGTGGCCTCCGTCGCGTCTCACGTCCCGGTCTGCGCCAGTACGCTGATAAAGACAAAGTCAAGATGTACAGCTACAAACTCGGGACCACCATCATCAGTACCTCAAGGGGATTGATGACGCATCGTGATGCCGCTCGTGAGGGCGTTGGTGGAGAAGCTGTCTGCTACGTTTGGTAGCACCGGATTGAATAGAGTTAGAGGAAAGATTTAGAAATGTCGCGAGTAGGAAAAGCCCCGATCGAGTTGCCTGCCAAGGTGAAAGTCGAAATCAACGGCAGCCACGTCAAGGTGACCGGACCCAAGGGTTCTCTTGAAAGGGATATCCATCCCTCAATGACAGCCAAGCAGGAGGAATCTCAGATTCTGGTGGAGCGTCCCTCCGACAGCAAGTTTCACCGTTCATTGCATGGTCTGACCCGCCAGTTGATTTTCAATATGGTCAAGGGTACTTCGGAGGGCTTCGAAAAGGTTCTCGAGATCAACGGCGTCGGCTATCGCGCCGAGCTGCGGGGACGCCACCTGCGCCTCGCCGTCGGCTTCTCGCACCCGATCATGGTCAAGCCGGTGGAGGGTGTGGAATTCGTGCTCGATGATCCAAACCATGTTCGCGTGCAGGGTATCGATAAAGAATTGGTCGGACAGGTTGCCGCCAAAATCCGCGGGTTCCGTCCGCCGGAGCCGTACAAGGGCAAAGGCATTCGGTACGCCGGTGAGTTCGTGCGCAAAAAAGCTGGAAAGGCTGCTGTCTAGAGAGCCACTCATGGATCAGCCTTGCACGGATCTGCGATTGGACTGGTTTTGTAAGTTAGCGTGTTAGCGGAGTAGTAATATGACGAAGATGACTCGTATCAGGAAATTTAAAGAGCACCGGCGCCAACTGCGTGTTCGCAAGAAAGTTGTCGGTACCCCGGAGCGTCCCCGTTTGTCGGTTTACCGTTCCGCGAAGAATATCTACGCGCAGGTGATCGATGACCTCAACGGTAGAACCCTCCTCTCCTGCTCGTCGATCGACAAGGATATGGCCGAAGCTTTGAAGAAGGCTGAGAAGAAGGTTGATCTCTCCTTAATCGTCGGCGAAGCCCTGGCGAAGAGAGCCGTGGAAAAAGGCATCAAGAGCGTCGTGTTCGACCGCAACCGTTATCAATACCACGGCCGCGTCAAAGCGGTGGCCGAGGGTGCCCGCAAGGGTGGACTGGAATTCTAGTACTCGATTAAGAGGTTTATAAATTGGCTCGTTACGAAAGTCAGGAACAGGAATTTGCAGAGAAGGTAATCAGCATCAACCGCGTTGCCAAGGTGATCAAGGGTGGTCGCCGCTTCTCTTTCACCGCTATCGTCAGCGTTGGTGACAAGAATGGTAATGTCGGGGTCGGCCTCGGTAAAGCGTCGGAAGTTGTCGAAGCAATCCGCAAGGCGACCGAGGATGGCCGCAAGAGCATGGTGAAAATCTCTTTGCGTGAAGGAACGATTCCTCATGAAGTCACCGGACGCTACGGCGCTGCCCGTGTGCTGCTCAAGCCCGCCGCTCCCGGTACCGGCGTAATCGCCGGTGGTACCGTGCGCGCGATTCTGGAAGCAGCCGGCATCCAGGATATCCTGACCAAGTCACTCGGCTCTACGAGTCCGCATAATGTCGTCAAGGCAACCATGGAAGGCCTCCAGCGCCTCAAAACTCGTCAGGAACACCTCGAGTTCCGTGGCGCGCAGGATGCCGTGGCCGAGAACAACGAGCAATAGCGCAAAGCGAGATTGGTAGCGAGAATCATGGCGAAGAAGTTGAAAGTTACTCTGGTGAAAGGTTTCTCGGGACGCATGCAGCGTCACCGCGATACCGTGCGTGCACTCGGCATTCGCAAAGTCAACCACTCCGCGGTGCACACCGATACTCCGCAGATTCGTGGAATGATCAACGCCGTGCGCTTCATGGTGAAAGTGGAAGAGGTCTGAATACGATGAAACTCGATAGTCTGGAAAAACCACAAGGCGCAACGACCAGCCCCAAGCGCGTTGGCCGCGGTCCCGGTTCCGGTCTCGGTAAAACCTCCGGCAAGGGCCACAAGGGACAGAAGGCCCGCTCGGGATACAAGACCAATCTCTGGCGCGAAGGCGGCCAGATGCCGATCCTGCGCCGCATACCGAAGCGCGGCTTCTCCAACGTCAACCGTACCGAGTACCAGGTCATCAACGTGGCGGACCTCGATGCCAAATTCTCGGCCGGTGACGAGATCACAATCGAGACCCTGAAAGCAAAGAAGCTGGTGCGCACCGTGCGCAAGCCGGTCAAGGTGCTGGGCAGCGGTGAGCTGAAAGCCAGCCTGACCCTGAAGGTGCATGCGGCATCCCAGTCTGCAATCGAGAAAATTACTGCCGCCGGCGGCAAGGTGGAAATAGTCTAAGGTTCGTCGCTACGGAATGGCACGGACCCAACCATTAGGATAAATTCTCAGTGTTAGAAAAGTTTCAAAACATATTTCGCATTCGAGAGCTGAGGCAGAGGATACTCTTCACCCTCGGCATTTTGGTTGTATATCGAATCGGTGGACACGTCCCGGCTCCCGGAATTGATGCAACACTGTTGCAGCAGTTCTTCGCCAATCAGGCCGGCACGCTGTTCGGGATGTTTGACATGTTCGTCGGTGGCGCCTTCCAGAAAGCTACCATCTTCTCGCTCGGCATCATGCCCTACATCTCAGCGTCAATTATTATCCAGTTGTTGACACCGATCTTCCCATATTTCCAGCGCCTCTCCAAGGAAGGTGAAGAAGGCAGGAGAAAGATCACCCAGTACACCCGTTACGGTACCGTGCTGATTTCGTTGCTGCAGGCCTTCGGCGTCTCAGTCTGGTTGCAGTCGCTGCAGCCGAGCCCCGGCCAATCGGTCGTTATCGATCCCGGCTTCGGCTTCAACCTGCTCTGTATGATCACCTTCACCTCCGGCACGATCTTTATCATGTGGCTCGGTGAACAGATCACCGAGCGCGGCATCGGAAACGGTATCTCGTTGATCATCTTCATCGGTATCATCGCCGCCTTCCCGCGCGCGATCATCGATGAGGTCGTTGATGTGCAGGCCGGCACCCGTAACTTCTTCGTCGAGATATTCCTGATCGCCATCATGATCGTGACGATCGCGGCGATCGTCCTGGTGACCCGTGCACAGCGGAAAATTCCGGTACAGCATGCCAAGCGCATCGTGGGCCGCAAAGTAATGGGTGGCGTCACCACTCACCTGCCGCTCTCGGTCAACACCGCCGGTGTTATCCCGATCATCTTTGCCCAGTCGATCATGTTCGCACCGGCGACTTTGTTGACGCTCTTTCCGAACTCCGATATGGTGCAGAATTTTGTCAGCTATCTCTCGCCCGGTGCGATCACGTATAACATCGTCTACGGCGTTATTATCATATTCTTCGCCTACTTCTACACCGCTATCGTCGTGAATCCGATCGACATGGCGGATAACATGAAGAAACAGGGCGCGTTCATTCCCGGCATCAGACCGGGACAGCGCACCGCTGAGTATATAGATAAAGTGCTCACTCGTATCACCCTGCCCGGCGCGATATTCTTCGCCCTGATCGCGATTCTGCCGTACCTGCTGATCCAGCAATTCGGCGTTAAGTACTACTTCGGTGGTACCGGAATCCTGATCGTCGTCGGTGTGGCGCTCGATACGTTGCAGCAGATTGAATCGCATTTAATCATGCGTCATTACGACGGCTTCATGAAGTCGGGACGCATTAAGGGTAGATCCGCACTATGACGGATCGCCTGATCCTGCTCGGCCCCCCAGGATCGGGGAAAGGTACGCAGGCACATACATTGGCGCTCGAGCTTCGGCTCGAACACCTCTCGACCGGCGACATCCTGCGTGAAGAGGTTCGCAACGAATCGGACCTCGGCAAACAGGCCAGGGCTGCGATGGAAGCCGGCAAGCTGGTGGCCGATGAAATTATCCTCAACATGGTTGAGGAGCGGTTGAAGAAGGGCAAGGCTGCCGAGGGGTTCATCCTCGATGGCTTTCCGCGCACGGTCGCCCAGGCCGAAGGGCTTGATGCGATCGCGAAGAAATTGAACGTTGCCCTCGACGCGGTAGTCAACCTGCAGCTTGATGACGAGATCATCGTCGGCCGCTTAGGTCAGCGCGTAAGCTGCCCCATTTGCGGCAAGATCTACAACGAAGTGTCAAACCCACCGGTTGTGCCGGGAGTTTGTGACATAGATGGCGCTCGTTTGGAGAAGCGTAAGGACGACACGCCGGAAGTGATTCGCCGGCGCTTGGAAGTTTATCACGAACAGACCAAGCCGCTGGAGGAATATTACGCTAAGAAGGGTATTATGATCGATATCGATGGTGATGCCGAACCGGCGGAGGTTAGCAACCGAATTCTCACGGCGCTCAGTTCGTTCGAACAGGCGTAAGGGAAGAACGGGGCCACAGGAAATGATCGAGCTGAAGTCAAAAGCCGAGATTGAGGCGATGGCAGAAGCCGGCAGGATCGTCGCGAAAGCTCACAAGCTGGTTGCGGAGATCATCAAGCCGGGACTCTCAACGCTTGAGCTTGATCGCGAGGTGCAGAAATTGATCGAGTCAGAGGGTGGTACACCCTCGTTTCTCGGTTATCGCGGCTATCCCGCGTCAACCTGTATCTCGATCGACGAAGTGATCGTTCACGGTATACCGGATTCGCGCAAGATCAAAGATGGCGATCTGGTGAAGGTGGATATAGGAGTTTATAAGAACGGCTTTCATGGCGATGCCGCGCGCAGCTATCTCGTCGGAAACGTCTCCCGCGAGAAGCAGCGAATCGCCGAAGTCGTGCGCGAAGCCTTAGCGGAGGGGATCAAGGCGGCCAAACCGGGCGCCAGGCTCTCCGATATGTCTTCGGCTATTCAGAAATATGCGGAACGCCACGGCTTTTCGGTTGTTCGAGATTTGGTGGGCCACGGCGTCGGCCGCAATTTGCACGAAGACCCGCAGGTGCCGAACTACGGCGAGCCGGGTCACGGTCCGGTGCTGAAGCCGGGCATGGTGCTGGCAGTTGAGCCGATGATCAACGCCGGGACTTACGAGATAGAAACGTTGGAGGACGGCTGGACAATCGTAACGGCAGATCGTGAAATCTCAGCCCACTGGGAGAATACGATCGCGATTACGGAGGACGGCGTCAAGATTTTGACTGTAAACGGAACGAATGACTAAAGAAGCGACAATTAAGGTAGAAGGCAAAGTTCTGGAACCGCTGCCGAACGCCATGTTCAGAGTCGAACTCGACAATGGACATAAGGTGCTGGCTCATGTCTCCGGTAAAATGAGAATGCACTTCATCAAGATTCTCCCGGGCGATAAGGTGACTTTGGAGCTTTCTCCCTACGACTTGTCCAAAGGCCGAATTGTTTACCGTTACAAATAGACGGAAGCTGTTTGACTGGAGAATCTGGAGAGTATCATGAAAGTTGGATCATCGGTTAAACCGCGTTGTGAGTATTGCAAAATTATCCGCCGCCGCGGTGTGGTGCGGGTTATCTGCAAGAAGAACCCGAATCACAAACAGCGGCAGGGTTGATATAGCCGCCTGTCGGAGTGGCTGTTTTTAGGAGGTTACCTTGGCACGTATAGCAGGTGTCGATTTACCGCGCGATAAGCGTATCGAAGTTGCATTGACCTACATCTTTGGCATTGGCAACACGTCCGCCAAAGAAATTTTACAGAAAACCGGCATCGACCCCGATGTGCGGGTCCATAAGATGACCGAGGAAGATACCGCCAAATTGCGTAGTGTCATCGAAAACGACTATCGCGTCGAGGGTATGCTGCGCAGCGAAGTGGCGATGAATATCAAACGCCTCATCGATATCGGCTGCTACCGCGGTCTCCGTCATCGTCGTGGCTTGCCGTGTCGCGGCCAGCGTACCAAGACCAACGCCCGTACCCGTAAGGGTCCGAAGCGCACCATCGCCGGCAAGAAGAAAGCCGGTAAGTAGTCTCGTACTATGCAGGTGACCCTGAATGTCCGAAATGATCTTTGAATTGATTTGTTGAGTTACTGATAAAGGAGTAGTTCATTGGCTAATCCGAAAGGAAAGCGCACCAAAAAGAAAACACGTCGTGTAGAACAGAACGGCGTGGCGCATATAAAGTCGACGTTTAACAACACCATCATTTCTATCACCGATAGCACTGGTGCTGTGATTTCCTGGTCATCTGCCGGCAAGTCCGGATTCAAGGGTTCGAAGAAATCAACCCCGTTCGCCGCTCAGCTCGCTGCATCATCTTCAGCCAAAGAGGCGATCGACCAGGGTTTGAGAAAAGTTGAAGTTTGGGTGAAAGGTCCCGGATCGGGCCGTGAGGCTGCCATCCGTTCGCTGCAGGCGGCCGGACTCGAAGTCACCGCGATCAAGGATGTCACCCCGATTCCGCATAACGGTTGTCGACCGCGTAAGCGCCGCAGAGTTTAATGGGAGTGTAACCAGAGTATGGCTCGTTATCGTGATGCTAATTGCAAATTGTGCCGCCGTGAAGGCGAGAAGCTGTTCCTGAAGGGACAGCGTTGTTACACGCCCAAGTGCGCTATCGAACGCCGTCCGTTCCCTCCGGGTCAGCATGGACAGAACATGCGCCGCAAGATGTCGGAGTACGGCCTTCAGCTTCGAGAGAAGCAAAAAGTCCGTCGCGTCTATGGCGTGCTCGAAAAACAGTTCCGTAACTACTTCAAGGAAGCCGCGCGCCGTAAAGGCGTCACCGGCGAGAACCTTCTCCAGTTGCTGGAGTGCCGCCTCGACAACTTCGTCTATCGCCTCGGCTTTGCGCCGTCGCGTAAGTCGGCTCGCCAGCTCGTCCGTCATCGCCATTTTACGGTCAATGACAGAATCGTCGATGTGCCTTCGTTCCAGCTTCGTCCGACCGACGTGGTGAAAGTCAAAGAGAAGTCGCGCAAGCTGGATATCATCCACATGGCATTGAAAGATGCCGACCGCTCGGCCGATCTGCCGTGGTTGCGCCTCAACAAGGCCTCGCTGGAGGGAGAACTGCTCGAACTGCCGAAGCGTGAAGATATTCCGTTGCCGGTTTCCGAGCAGCTAATCGTAGAGTTGTACAGTAAGTAATTCGCAGGGAGTGTTGCTGTAATGAGATGGAAAAATCTGGTGCTGCCCAATGAGGTAGCTACTGATGAGAGCACTGAATCGGAACGCTATACACGCTTTGTGCTTGAACCACTGGAGCGTGGCTTCGGCGTAACGATCGGCAACTCTCTTCGCCGCGTTCTGCTGTCAGCTATCCAGGGTGCCGCCGTCACTTCGATCCGCATCGAAGGCGTGCTGCACGAGTTCTCGACTATCCCCGGTGTCTACGAGGATGTCACGCAGATCGTACTCAATATCAAGAAACTGCGCGTCAAGCTCCATTCCGAAGAGCCGCGCACGATCCGCCTTGAGGTCAACGGCAAAGGCAAGTACACCGCTGGTCAACTCGAGACCGGTTCCGACGTCGAAATCATGAACCCCGAACTTCATCTGCTCGAATGTACCGAGGATAAGAAGTTCGTGATGGAAGTCGATGTCGATCTCGGCCGCGGTTACGTGCTTGCGGATCAGAATAAGGCAGAGCAGCCGGAGCGCCCGGTCGGAACAATCTGGGTCGACTCTCTGTTCAGCCCCGTAGTCAAAGTCAATTACACCGTCGAAAATACGCGCGTGGGTCAGAAAACCGATTATGATCGCCTGACTCTCGACGTCACCACCGACGGTTCGATGAGCCCTGAGGAAGCCGTTGGCTTCAGCGCCAAGCTGCTCAGCGATCATCTCAGATATTTTGTTCATATCGATGAAGAGATTGTCCCGGTCGAAGAGAAGAAGGAAGATGAAGAGACCGTTCGCGTTCGCAACCTGCTCAACACCCGCGTTGATGAACTCGAACTCTCGGTCCGTTCTTCGAACTGCCTCCGGGCGGCCAACATCCAGACCCTCAAAGATCTGGTCCAGCGCTCCGAGTCTGACATGCTGAAGTATCGTAACTTCGGCCGTAAGTCACTCACCGAGCTGACCGCGATCCTCGAAGAACTCGGTCTCACCTGGGGCATGGATGTCTCAAAATACTTCAGCGATAACAACGAGTAACAGGAACGTACGTTAAGTACTTAGAGCGAGGAGTAGGGAAGAGTGGTTCAGCACGGTAAAAAGATATTCAAAATGAGTCGTAAGCCGGCTCATCGTGACGCAACGTTGGCTAATATGGCCGCCGCGTTGTTCTTGCACGAGAAGATCCGTACGACCTCGCCCAAGGCTCGGGCACTTAAGCCGTACGTCGATCGTTTGATCACCAAGGCTAAAGAAGAATCACTGCACAGCCGGCGTCAGGTCGCGAGCGTTATGCCGCACAAGGAAGCGCTCAAGAAGCTCTTCCAGGAACTGGTGCCGAAGCTGCAGGAGCGTAATTCAGGCTACAGCCGCATCATCAAGGCCGGAATCCGCCGCGGTGACGCCGCCGAAGTCGCAGTGATGGAGCTGATCTTCGATGGGGCCTCAGAGACGGCCACCAAGAAGCCGAAAAAACGCCGCGCCAGAAAGCCGAAGGCGGAAGCAGCGACTGCTGCTGCTGCGGTTCAGGCTCCGGTAAAGGAAGATGAAGCCAGGGCTGCGGACGAAGAAGAGAAGAAGGCGGCAGCCGCTGAAGAGGAAGCTGCCGAGACGGCTGAGGAAGAGTCTGAGGAAGAGTCTAAGCCTGCCGATGAAGCCGGCGCAGAATCAGACGAGGAGAAGCAGGGCTAGTCATTCTGCTCTGATTCTCAATAGCTTCGCTAATTCCGACCGGGTAGCCCAAGCTGCCCGGTTTTTTTATTGCTTGCGCAGACCTCTCTAGCAGAAGTCCTCATTCTTCTCCATTTTCAGTTTGCATTGTCTCTGCAACCATATACCTTGACCTCTTATGAATTGACCCGTGGAGGTGTATGCATGAGTAGCGGATGTCGTGTCGCTCTAATCATTGGAATAATCATCGGAGCGATTATACTGGTCGGTATCGTCTTGAGTTATGTTTTCTGCGGCCAGATTACCGAAGCGCTGGTCAACAAGACCATCGATGCGCTGGAAACCAAGGTCATAGCCGACCTGCCGGCCGAATACAATGCAGACGAGATTAAAGAGAAATTCAAGCAGTTCCGGGAAGCTGTGACGGATCAGATCAAGAACAAGACCCTTGACCAGACCGAGATCCAGACACTCTCGACACAGGTGCAGTCTGCGCTGGAAGACGAGAAAATCGATAAGGAAGAGCTTGATAAGATTCTCAAGATGATCGACGATGTCATCAAGAATGAATGATGGTCTGCGCAACCTGAGGTAGCAGCCAATTTCGAGGGCGGGATCAGCAATGCTTGATTCCGCCTTCTCTTTTGCCTAATTTGTGCCTAATTTGCAGCACCCTATGACGTTGTTTATTACCCTGATAATCTGCGCCTACCTGCTTGGCGCCATACCATTCTCCGTGATTGTAGGCTACGCGTTTGCCCGTGTCGATGTTCGCCGGCACGGCTCCGGCAACGCCGGTGCTACCAACGTCTACCGCGTGGCCGGGCTGCCCGCCGCTCTCATTGCCGGTATCCTCGATGTCGCCAAGGGCGCCGTACCGGTACTCGTTGCGATCCACTACTTTCCGGGCGAGGAATGGAAACACCTCGTCATCGGCGCCGCCGCCGTGGTAGGGCACATACTGCCCGTTTTTGCAGGATTCAAGGGGGGCAAGGGTGTTAATACGCTGCTCGGTGTCTTTGTGGTGTTGTTGCCGCTCGAAGTTGGCATCAGCTTCGCCGTGTTTGCACTCGTATTCGCTTTCACCCGCATTATATCTGTCTCATCTTTGAGTGCCGGCACTACTCTATCTTTGATTGTGCTCCTCGAATACTCGATTCTGGGAAAAAATATCTCTATCGTCGTAGTTTCCGCTTGCTTGGTCGTGACCGCGCTACTATTTTTCACTCACCGGGCAAACATCCGCAGGCTGTTGCGTGGGGAAGAAAAGCGTATCACTCGTTGACAGTCCGCCAATCGAAAATCTTGAACACCACTATCAGCTTACGTCACTAACTTATGGCACATCTTTCGATACTTGGCGCTGGGAGTTGGGGGATTGCGATTGCCAATCTGTTGGCTGAGCAAGACCACAAGGTACAACTCTGGAAGCATAACCGTGGCGGAGCCCGTCGACTCAAAGAAACTCGCCGCGACTTCAGCAAGCTCCGTGGTGTCGAGTTGCATCCATCGATCGAGATTACTTCCGACCTGGGTGAAGTGCTGGATGACTCTGAGTTCGTCGTTCTCGCTGTGCCGGCCCAGAACATCCGTCGCCTCTGCCAGGATATCTGCCAGCATGGCGTCCCGGCCGGGATCATCGTCAGCCTGGCCAAGGGTATAGAGGTTACTTCCCTTGAACGTGTCTCTGAGATCGTCACCGAAGAACTCGGCGAGGCCGCCGGCTCCCGGACAGTCGTGCTCTCCGGGCCGTCACACGCTGAAGAGGTGGCTCGCAAAGTCCCAACCTCCGTTGTGGCCGCCGGCTATGACCCCATCGCCACCAATGAAGTACAAGCCGTTATGTCCTCTCCCGAATTCCGGGTCTATACTTCCGATGACGTCACCGGCGTGGAGCTGGGCGGCGCCCTCAAGAATGTCATTGCACTTGCCGCCGGGATGATGTACGGCCTGCGCCTCGGCGACAATACAACCGGAGCGCTCCTCACCAGGGGGCTGGCGGAAATGTCACGCCTCGGGACTACCATGGGTGCACGCGCCGAGACCTTTGCCGGCCTCTCCGGATTGGGTGACCTGGTGACAACCTGCGTCTCCTACCACAGCCGCAATCGCTATGTCGGCGAACGCATCGGCAGGGGAGAGCGGTTAAGCGAGATATTGACTTCGATGAGTATGGTCGCTGAAGGTGTCCAAACTACCCGGGCGGCGGTCCGATTGGCGGAAAAATACCAGGTCGAGATGCCGATTACCGAGAAAGTCTACGACGTCCTGTTCAACTACAAATCCCCGGCCGACGCTGTCAATGAACTGATGACGCGAGAGTTGAAAAGCGAGCTTTGCTGTTAGCTTATTTGTTTATTTACTTACCGGAACGATGCAGGGAAATCATCGCACCGGCGCAGAGGGGCAGAATGCGAGTGTGAGCTATTGAAGAAAACTAACGAAGAGAAGCTCTACTATTCGATCTCTGAGGTCGCAGACATGACCGGGCTGAAACCGTATGTCCTCAGATTCTGGGAGAAGGAGTTCCCCCAGCTGCGACCGAAGAAAAATCGGGGTGGCAACCGTACCTATCAGAAGCGTGAGATCGTTGTAATCAACCGCATCAAGCACCTGCTCTATGAGGAAGGATTCACGATTGAAGGAGCTCGTCAGAAACTCTCCGAGACCAGTAAGGAACTGAAGCGCGAGGAGAAATTCGTCAAGTTGCTCAGCGACGTTAAAAAAGAACTGATGGAACTCGAGCGCTCCCTGAGTCTGTCGATCAATAACGGCAATCGCGACTGATTCTACAGCTACTCGCCTGATACGCTATTACGCTTACGCTTTTACTCTTCCGACAATCGGACTCCCGTAACGCCTGTCTACTGCCTGCCACAACAGATTGATCGTGACCGGCGAAAAGCAATTGCCTGTGAAGCGCCGATGCTATATAATTGGTGCTTCATTGATGCATTGCTCGGGGAGTGGCGCAGTTTGGTTAGCGCACTCGCTTGGGGTGCGAGAGGTCGGCAGTTCGAATCTGCTCTCCCCGATATATTACTGATGCTGAAATGAACCGGGAATAGAGGTCTTTACGTTACATCCTTTCTCGATCAGGATCAATCACCGCGCGCTTCTCCCCCTTACTCTGCTCGCGAGCCTGTTTCTCCTCTCCTGCGGCGATAAAGAGCCGCAGACAACCATCGCCAGAACCACCTACGACTACAAGACAATCTTTAAGGAGAGCGAGGGCTGTGTCAGCCCCGATTCAAGCTGCGCCCACATCATCCTCGAATACCCGTACTTCACTTCAGCTCCGGTCGAGCATGTCACCGAGGTGCTCAACGATACAGTGACGGCGCTGATTCTCGGCTGCGCACTCGATCCGGAAGCGGTCGACAGTATTCCTGATGTAATCTCGCAATTCCTCGACAGTTACACCGACGCCAGAACGGAATTCGAAGACTACTGGGTGGCATGGAACCAGCAAATCAGCATCGATATCAAAGGAGATCAGGATGGCATCCTCTCCCTGGCCCTGTCGCGCTATGAATACACCGGTGGCGCACACCCAAACTCCGAATTGACATACCACAACATCGATACCCGTACCGGAAAATCAGTCGCCTTTGATGCATTGCTCGTGCCCGGCATGCGCGATTCGTTGAAAGCTCTCGTGGAGAGCGAATTCCGTAAGGTCCGCGAGATCCCGGAGGGACAAGACCTTGGTGCCGCTGGATTCTGGTTTGAGGATTCGACTTTCGCGTTGACGGAGAATGTCTCCATCGGCGGGGAGGGCATCACCTTTTTCTATAACCCCTACGAGATTGCACCATACTCAATGGGCTCAACGGAGGTCTCGCTCTCCTACCGGCAACTTCAAGGCGTTGTCGATAAGACGCGCTATATCAGTACGGGGGAATAAATCTGGCTCACTCGCAGCCCTGAAAGGATCACCTCTAAAGGATTATCCCGAGAGGATCATCCCACCGCCGGGAGCTTACCGCTCGCTCGGCTCGATCCGCTCCTCTGAATCATCATTGCCCAGGAACATCGCTACGATCTCGCGCGCTTCCCGCTCAAACTCAGCCGGCACCAGCACTTTGTTATCCTCAGGATTTCCGGAGACGAACGCCTGCAGATTCAGCCCTGCCGAACCAAGGAATCCGGCGCGCGCATCTAAGATGGCGGGGATATCGTGCGCCTTCAGACCGTTGACCGCAAATTCAGCCATCATCCTGCTGCCCACCTCTGCCACGACAACCCAGTGCGTACGAGTCTCGACACGCGGCTTCTTGCGATCCTTTTCATCGAAGTCAGTCATCATTCATAATACGTAAGAAGTGATTCTCAAGCAGTGAATCTCAGATGTGATTCTTCGGCGGGTAATGTGATCTGCCGGCTCTGCCGCAGGCAGAGTCTGGCTACGATTTCTTTAGCAGCTCACGAACTGCTTTGAGCTTAACGATATACTCCCTGGCCTCACCCTTAGATAATCCAGCCTCCACGAGAGCATCCACGTCCGGCGCAAAATCAGGTATCCGCTCGAAAATCGTGCGCAGTTCGATCAGCGAGAATGTCTGCGAGTTGAGTTGATAATCCTCGAACGCTTCCCATGCCACCGGAACCACCTGTCGCACCATCTCCGCCATCGCCCGCGCATACTCCTGAATCTCCCACTGCGCATGCGGGTCCAGACGAAGTTTGAGGAAGTGGAAGAGATTGTGAAGGTCAATCTTCCAGTACCACTGCGTGTAAAGCGATAGGGGAAGGTTGATCCTCGCCAGTTCGCGCGCTACGCCGTTCTCCAGCGAGTTCTTATACTCCGCATAAAGCTGCTCATTTGAAGTCTCCAGAAAACTGAGGAACTGCTCACGAGCCTCCGGCGTCAACTCTGTCTCATCCCGGCCCTGGCGGTTCGATTTCGACTGACCCGTAACCTGGTCAGCCGGCGGTATGTAAAATTCATCCTCCATCACCGAATAACGCCCCGAATACTCGTTGACGTTGGCGGTGCGGTGACGAATCCACTGGCGGGCGATAAAGATCGGTAGCTTGATGTGAAACTTAAACTCCACCATCTCGAACGGCGTCGTGTGATGGTGCCGCATCAGGTAACGAATCAACCCGCGATCCTCACGCTTCTTCTTCGTGCCCTTCCCATACGACACACGCGCTGCCGCCACGATATCATCATCGCCGCCCATGTAATCTACCAGGCGTACGAAGCCATGATCCAGCACCCGGACCTCCTGCCCGCGCAGATCGACCGATTGCTGTTCCGATTCGGTGGTTTCTATGTTACTCTTTGATTCTTCCATTGCCTGTCATTCTTGCAGTAGGATGTTGATATAGTCGATCAATACAGTCAAGTCAATCGCTTTGTCGAAAAGGAACTCCGCAGGGATCAGCCTCACAAATCAGTGGTGGAGCGCTCAATGATCGTGGCTGTGATCATGCGGTTTGCGGTTGGCGATGCGCAGCGCCGCCTCGGTCATATTGCGTATGTCGCTGTGCCAGAACTGGATCTGTCCTAAATCATCGTCAGTGGTCAGCCAGCGGTGTTCCTCATGCTCATGGCTGAGTTTGACCTCGGTCGTCCTGGTCTGGCAGTAGAAATAAGTACCGTAGAGCGGTACTCCCTTGTACTCCCACGTAGCCACCAGCAGGGCAGGGCCGATGTCCAGGTCCTCTATGCCGGTCTCCTCCCTCACTTCGCGCTTCAAGCCCTCCTCCCAGCTCTCATCTTTCTCAAGCCGTCCCCCGGCAAATTGCCAGTTGCCGTCGGGGCGGCGCAAAACCAGCACGCGGCCATTCGGATCGACAATGATCGCCTGCTGAGCGATTTCCATCAGCGCATGGTTTGGGCTCATTGAGACTCTCGCAAAGAATCAGGTGCGATTGACGATGAATCAACCACAGCTGGTTGAACCGCGCCCCCGGAAGGCTCTTTGACACAACGGAATCCATGCCGTGGATTGCCCCAGCTCTTCGGCTGAGCATGCACACCACGCCCGTTGAAACTCACATACCAGGCGCTGGCGGAATCATGTTCGTCACCGCTCCAATAGTATACCGGCATATAATCTGGCGCCCACAGCGGCGTCTCTTTGTCGGGTTGAAGTTCACAGATCGCACGACTATTGAGCGAATCCCAGACACAACCGGCGTTCTTGCCGTTACTGACGAGCGAACGAATGATTTCGTCCGTTGTCGGCATCCGCCAGATTCCTTGCCTTTCCGGCATCAACTCAGTGCCTGCCTCATTGAGGTATGCGCAGAGGCAGGTAGAGTCCATCTCTGCCTGTCTTGCAGTCCGATTCTCGAACTCCGGCTTCTCCCCATAGCCAACCGGTTCGATGCCGTAGAGCGCGATATCGTTCCACGACAGATTCCCGCCCGCTTCACGGCTCCCCTTCGCCCAGCCCGGACCTTCTGGCGCCCAGATCAGAGTCACGCCGTTGCCTGCGATCAGCCGCGCGCCACGATCGCCATCATCAAGCCGTGTGAGCAATGTCGGCAGGTTGTTGATCGACGCTCCCACCGCGATACCAAGCGGAATCCCGGTCGCGATCAGCAGCTTGGCGTGGCGCCTGAACCAGTTGTGCGTGGACTTGTGACGGTTCGGGAATCGCTTGCGGTATCGACTCTCCAGGATGAAGAATACACCAACGACAGCGACTCCGCCGCTCAACAGCAGGTTCGTAATGATCGCCGGAATATTCACACCCCGGTTCACCATCAGCGGCAGCCACCAGACTGCGAATGCCGTGCCGACTCCGATCAGGACCCAGCCCCCGAAACGCGGCCAGAGTACAGCGATCACGCTCAGGAGAAAGAACCCGCCGCCCGGAATCAAATAATAGAGCGGATAGGGGAGCGGCTGCCCCCAGCCCTCATAATACATCTCCATCATAGACCAGAACATCCAGAAGGATGTTACCAGCGTCATTACTCCAACCGCGACAATCCCCGGAATCCGGTCGCGCAGGGTGGGTTCTGCATTATCGGCATGCGCCTCGGACATTGGATCGTTTTGCTCTTCAGCCATAGTGATGATCTACCAAATCAAGCCGCTCATTGCAAACGGTTTATGCCGTTTGACGGTCCGCCCTGGAACGCTTGACATCGCTGCCGTAATTAGCGATCTTCTGATCCATTAAAGGGAGATGTTCCGCAGGCACTCACAAGTAACGGGAGCAAAGAGGGATGGAAAAACTGCTTTATCACACCAAGAGCAAGGGCACTGCCATAGCCGAATCGCCCACCTCAAAGAACGCAAAATCCTCAACCGTCGAGTCTGTCAAACCGCCACCGCTGGACCGGTTGGACAGCGAGG
>JBECKX010000020.1:0-9178 GCA_040235515.1 Candidatus Zixiibacteriota bacterium | reverse complement strand
AGTAGATCAAGACAAACAGGTAGAGCAATGAGAAGCGTGACCAGAGGCGAGTGATCATCGCCAACGGGATGACAAAGAGCACGCCATAGACTCCGATCTCGCGGGCGAATTGCCAGAAGTACTCAAGCCCGGAGATGATGTACTCGAGCCCGACGCCACTCTTGGCGTAGTATGGATTCGGGAAGAGTGAGCCGTAATAGGCGAATTTGAAAACAGCAAAGGGTATCAGCGGCACGACATAGAGTATCGTAAAGAGCCATGGGATGGCGCGATCTCTGATCAACCTGTTGAGGAAGATCACACCGAAAACGATAACCCCTTCAGGACGCAACAGACTGGCGATGATCAGCAGGGCTGGTGAGATGCGCGGATGGTGATATTCAGCCACCAGCGCGGAAAAGATCATGATCGAGAAGGCCAGGGTTTCGAGGCTGGCGATCGCCCAATATGCGATCGAATGGTTGAGGAGCATCAGCGCCGCAGCAGCAGCGTAGAGCATCAATTGATCCTGCGCGAAGTGCTTTCGGACGAGCAACAGCAGTAAGAGAAACAGGCCTCCCCCCGATGCCACACCGAGCACGCGCGAGACCCCGAGATAGTCAAGCCCGAATAGTCCCTTGAAGAAGGCGAGTATGATGACCCAGAGGAAATTGGTGTAGCCCTCGACCCGTTCGCCGATGTTGAAGACGAGTCCATGGCCGTTTAGAAAGTTTTCGGCGTAACGGAAGGAGATGAAGGCATCATCCTGGGTGAGATCGAAATGCACCGAGACATAAACGAAGTACGCTATTGCGGCGGCGGCAAAGATCAGCAGCAGCGCAAATGGAACTTCTCTACGTTGGGGCTTGGATTTTTGTCTTGGTGTCTTCCGTGCCATTTCCGGTGAATATAGCTTAGGTTTGACGCAAGGCAAGATCAAACATCATTGCCGAACAGATAGAAACGTCGATTACGCCGACGCCACCGCTTTCTCTTCCCTCTGTCGCTTGACCAGCGCCCGAGCGATCAGGTAGATAGCGAGCAGGATAAGAACTGCGGCGAGTATGCCATTGATCAGTGCAGTATCGATACCGGAGGAGGCATCGAAGTTGGAGATAGTCAGTTTTAGCAAGGACCAAAGGGTGATCGTCAGCACGAACAGCATCGGCAGCAGTGTGAATGCAATTCGCTTGCGCGAGTTATTGAGCCAGACGGTAATAGTCAGAAGCGAGAGCGCGGCGAGCAGTTGATTGGATGAACCGAAGATGGTCCAGAAGCGGATCCAGGCGCCCTCGGTCGAGAAGGCGATGAAGTAAACCGGCAACGCGAGCATCAACAACGTGCCGAGCAGTCCGCCGGCGCGCGAGGGCATATTGAAGAGTTCCTGGAAGATGTAGCGCCCCAGGCGCGTGCAGACATCAAGGGTGTCGAATACGAAGGTGGAAAAGGCCATTGCGCCGAATGTGATCGCGAATTTGAGATTGTGTTCCCCTATCAGGATGGTCATGAAGTTACCGATGCCGTTGCCGTAGATCGTACCGGGTTTGAGCCCGGCGATGTCGTCGGAGGTCACAATCATGATTGTCCCGAGCGCGATGAGTGCGACGAAGCCCTCGGCCAGCATGGCGCCATAGCCGATCGGCTGCATGTGTGACTCGCGCGAGATTTGTTTGCAGGTGGTTCCCGAACAGACGAGCCCGTGAAAGCCGGAGCAGGCGCCGCAGGCGATCGTCACGAAGAGGAACGGGAAAAGTGTGCCTGTCATGCCACCGACATCCCACGACTTGAATGCCGCCTGTTTGATTTCGTACCCACCGAAAAAGAGCCCGATCACCCCGATTGCGAGCGCCAGGTAGAGGATAAAGCCACCCAAATAGCCGCGCGGTTGCAACAGTGACCAGACCGGCACCATTGAGGCTAAACCGCAATAGAGGAGGATCAGCAAACCCCAGGTTTTGGCGTCGAGGATGAAAAGCGTTGATATCTGCGTTCCGAACCAGACAACCCCGAGCGTGGCCGGAACGAAAATGAGGGTGAGGAGCCAGAGTGGTGGATTCAGGAAGCGTTGGATGAATCCCATAATCACGGAGAGTGTCAGGTACATGATCGCTGCAGCGGCAACAGCTCCGCCGGGGTTGAACGATGGGTCAGCTGCGCTGAGCGCATCGGTCGCGGTGACAAAGCTGGAGGCCGTGATATCCGTGAAGGCGACGATGACGTACATGAGTGAGACCCAGATCAAGAGCAGCATAGCTCTGCCGGCACCGCTTCCCATGTGCGTTTTGGTGATATCGGCTATCGAGCGCGCGCCGTGGCGCACGGAGCCGACGAGGGTCGAGAAATCATGCACCGCACCGATCAGGACCACACCGAGTCCGATCCAGAGGAGGCATGGCAGCCAGCCAAACTGATTACAAGCGAGGATCGGACCGGCAATCGGCCCGGCCGCGGCTATCGCTGAGAAGTGTTGGCCGAAGAGATAGAATGGTTTGGTGGGAACGAAATCGACACCATCCTCCTGCTTAACTGCAGGAGTGGGATGGGTGTCATCGATTGCGAATTGACGGGCGACCCAGCCACCATAGAGACGATAGCCGAGTGTGATCAGCACGATGAACGATACCGCCAGAAGCGGCAGGCTCATAGATAACTCCCTTGGTCAAGATTCCTGAATTAGTGTTACATATATGAATTGTTGAATCACACTGCAAGGGGAGAATCGGCCGCATCGAGGCTTGACAAAATGGATAATTCACTTAACATTAGTTAATCGAGTGATTGTTCCACATACTCAATCTGATATCGTTGCGCACCGCGTCCCACCGCATTGAGCCCCGTCATGAGCAGCGATGCAAGTAACTCCATGCTTCCGGAGGATTTCCGTGCAGAAGAATTTCATCCTCTCCGCCCTGCTTCTGGCAGTCTCGGTGACTGCGGGAGCCGGTGCCGCCCCACCTGAAAAACCGAACACACCTACCGTCAATGCAGCGCCGGCAGTATTTGAAGACCAGTCGTACATCGACGCCAATCGGCTCTTCGAAATCGTTTCCAATGTTGGAATACTGGGCCAGGACTTGAACTCTGAGTTTGGCAAAACTGAAGGAGTCTATTTCCCCTATTCCGGCTACCCTCAGTTTCCGGCGGTGAATACGCTGTGTTACTCTTCGGGGTTGTGGCTCGGAGGAAAAGTTGGAAGTGAGGTACGCGTGGCCGTCGCGGAGTACTCTGCCGAATACACACCGGGACCGATGGCGAACGGCAGCTATCTTCCTGATAGCCCTGATTTCAAGGTCTACAAGCTTGATGCTACCTCCGGACCGGGCGACCCTGACTACGACAATTGGCCGATCGATCAGGGGGCTCCGCTGAACAACGTGGGCGAACCGCTCAAACTGGGAGACCAGACGCTGTGGTGCGTCTACAATGACGCCCGGAGTGCGCTGCACGACTATTCAAACAATCCGCTGGGAGTTGAAGTGCGTCAGAGTGTCTGGGGTTCAGATGAGCCGGGCCAGCAGACGACGGTCTATGTCAAGTACCTGCTCTATAACAAGGGTGGGAATCAGATCGATGACTTTTACATCGGATTCTGGGCGGATGGAGACCTCGGCGCTCCCCGTGATGATCTTGTCGGCTGCGACAGTCTTGCGAACGCTTTCTACTTTATCAATGAGGGTGCTGACGATGACTATGGCGCCACACCACCGGCGTGGGGTGCACGTCTGATGTCAGGTCCGCTCGTGCCTGCGGCGGGAGAGGCTGGGGTTTTCGACGGCGCTGTTGTGCCGAACCATCGCAACCTCCCGATCACATCGTTTCTGAGCTATTCGCTCGGTTCCGATCCCGATGTCGCCGAACATGTATACTATAACCTCCAGGGGCTGGACAAATATGGGAATGAGATGTACAATCCCACCAATGGTCAACCGACCAGGTTTGCTTTCAGCGGCGATCCGGTGGCGGGAACCGGATGGATCGATGACTCACCGGGTGACAAGCGCACGCTGATTGCGATGGGCCCGATCTCATTCGCTCCGGGCGACAGCCAGCAGGTTGTACTCAAGTTTGCGGCGGGCATCGGGAGTGACGCACTCTCATCACTCACGACTCTGAGGCAATACCTGTACGGGATGGGACCGGAGTTTCCCGCGCCGACATTTTCACCATGCAGCGGGGTTGCCACGCTGGTCACCGATTACGGTGACCTGTGGAATGTGGTAGCGCTGACAGACGAGCCGTGGCTCGCCGGATATGATTGGGGTGGACGCTTTCTGATGGGAGGTGTTGACCTGGCTGAGAACCTCTTTGGCTCCTCCCTCACGCAATCCGATCTCAACGACGTAGAGATTCGGTTCTCGCATAACCTGACGCAATTCGCTTACCGCTATCTCTGGAATACAACACCGGAACTCGATTACGCCGGTTACTTTGAGGTGCCGTTCACCGTCTGGGATGTTACCAACAATCGGCAGTTGAATGTTTTCTTCACAGAGGATGCAAACTCGACAGTTTTTGACTCAACCTGGAGCCCGACGAAGAACAGCATTGATCCGGGTGGTGGACAGGAGCTGATTGTGATCACCAACTCAGATTACAGCGGCTACACGCCCGGGCTGAATCCACATGATTACCAGAATTCCAACCTCTCGGTCGACGCCAACGCACTCGATCTGCAATATGTGGTCTGGCCAATGGTACGGTCGTATGCGGAGTTTTCCGACCTCGCCGAGGGGGACCTGCTGCGCTTCGAGCGGCAAACCCTCAACCTCAATGGTGATGCAGACACGCTTTACTTCGTGGCGTCCCCGGAGACGTACGGAGTGACGCAGGAGCTTGATATCGTGTGTGAGGGAACAGGCGATCGCATCCTGGCATTCGACCTGGTGGAGGGTGACCACTTCGACCTCTACGAGTCGGGCTCCATTTTCAGTGAGAGTGAGCCATTTCGCGCCACGGTCAGATTTTCGCCGGGCGATTTCGGCAGTTTTGTCGACAGGCTTTTGATCACTGACCTGGTGACAGGAACTGTGGCAAAAGAGGTTGTGCTGATCGGTGAGAAGAACCAGCTGCAGACTAAGGCCATTATCGAGCCGGAGCCGATGCTTTATATTTACAACTGGGCGATTGAAACGGTCGAGTCGATCTGTTTCTTCGGCGACTTCAACGGCGCAATCACTACCAGCGACGTGAACCTTGCCACAGTCAGATTGGTGACGCCGGGTGGTGATGTACCGCTGCTGGATGCGTCCCTCTACCCGGGTCATGGAGCGTTTTACTCGGCTGTGGTCGGGCTGACGTTCGACGCACGTGACTTCGTCGTCAACTACGGATTAGCGCTCGGGACCAACATGCAGCCATACAGTGTTGTCGGTGAGTTTGATGATGGTACACCATTTGAGATAGCGGCGCAGGTATTGATGAAGGGTCATCAGCCGGGAGATGTTGACCACAACGGGAAAATCAGCATCACGGATGCCGTATTCATCGTCAACTACATATTTGATGGTGGCCAGGCACCGGAACCGCTGATCGCGGGTGATGTCGACTGCAACCAGCAGGTAACGATCGGTGATGCGGTCTACCTGATCGGATACATTTTCGCAGGCGGGCCGGCTCCCTGCGACCACTAACGAGATGCTTGACTACTCGTACCAGAGTTCCGGATCGGCATTGATGATCCAATCGGAGCCGCTGCGTACGAGATAGTACCTGACACCGTCGACCAAGCAACCACCGCCGAAGTTGCTGAGCGTGATTTCGGCGGCGCCTTCCTTTGGCCAGAGCGCGAAATCGGAGATAGTCAGGTCAACGGTGGTTTCGGAGTCACCGTGCCCGGTAAAACCGCCGCTCCGCTTTCGGTGACGCAATTCTATTCCGTAGGGGAGATCGGTCTCACCGATACTGAACTCGATTTGCTCGATGTAATAGTCCTGGTCGATTTGGGGTGAACCCGCCATCACTTCCATGAGTACCGAATCACGTGGATCTTCGGGGTCGAGCAGCCAGTAGACTGCGACCTGGAAATTGGGAGAAAGGCTCACTCTGGTAGCGCCGGGATAGGCGAGAATTTCTCCGGAATTGAGGTAGGCGGTTAGAGTTTCTCTGATGATCGCAGCGGCTTCATCTTCAACAGCGATAGTCGCCAGAGAACTTTGGTGCACTTCCCCCGCTGGGTGAGCCTGCCGTTGGTGCTGTGCCCTGTTGTCGTCGACGACCGATGTTTCATAAGGCTCGACCGAACAGCCAATCAAGAGGAATGCCGTCACGCAGAGTGCCCCGGCGATGGCGAATTGTCTCATCATGCGCGCAAACCCTTCATCATGTCATCTCACAAGTCTATGTAGTTTCACAATTATTGACAATTCAGGATGCCCAATACTTTCGTAGAAACTTGCAGCAAGAGAGCAATCAATGGAGGGATCATGATTCAGGTCAGACAGGTGATATCAGTGCTGGTTTCAGCCGTGCTGCTGATTGCGGGCTCGCATCTTGTAGCGCGTGATCTGCCGAACGACGAGAAAACCGCGGAAGCCGAGGCAAAGGCCACGCACGCACAGATCAACAACGAGGAGCGGATGGCTGTTACCGGAGGCGCGGATTATGCATCCGAATGCGCGAACCTGCTGGAGCGCGACAGGGAGTGGACGACCGCAATCGAGGGAGACAACATTGATCGGGTGTGCAGCTTCTGGAGCAAGGATGCGGTGTTCTACTTTCCTGACGGAAAATTCCTGAGCGGCTTGGATGAAATCCATGCGTTCGTGGAGCAGAACAGGGAGAAGGCCGAGATGTCGATCAAGCGGACACCGATGCATGCCTACGTAACGGGTGATGGAACGATCGGAATTACTCAGGGTGACTCAAAGCTTACTTTCCGCGGCAACGACGGGAATCTGATAACGCAGTCGGTCCACTACACAAACGTGTGGAAGCGGGAGCATGGCGAGTGGCGCTGCGTGGTATCGAGTTCGGAATAAGCTTTCGGATCAGGCGTTCTGCAGTTTGGCGGCCTGAACGGTGTTGGTGAGGAGCATGGCGATCGTCATTGGGCCAACTCCTCCGGGCACGGGGGTTATCAGAGAGGCTTTGCGGGCGCACGATTCGAAGTGGCAATCCCCGACGATGCGATAGCCTTTCTCCTCGCTGGGGTCATCCACACGCGAGATGCCAACATCGATCACGACCGCGCCCTCCTTGATATGGTCGCCGTGCAGAAATTCATTCTTCCCCATCGCAGTGATGACAACATCAGCGCGTCGCGTGTGAGAGAAGATGTCACTGGTGGCGGAATGGCAGACTGTCACCGTGCTATTGGTCTGAGGCCACTTCTGCATCAGCATTGCGGCGAGCGGTTTACCGACGATATTGGAGCGACCGACGATCACGACCTCCTTACCCTTCATATCGACGCTATAGCGCTTCAACAATTCCACGACGCCATAGGGTGTGCAGGACTGGTAGCGCGGTTGTCCGATCAGCAGGCGCCCCACGTTATCGGGATGAAAGCCGTCGACATCCTTCATCGGGTCGATGCGGATGCAGGCGGCGAATTCGTCGAGATGTCTCGGGATCGGGGATTGCAGCAGGATTCCGCTGATCCTGGGGTTGTCATTGAGTGAATCGATCAGCGCGTAGAGTTCTTCCTGGCTGGTGTCAGCCGGTTTCGTAATCACTTCGGAATAGATCCCCACCCGCTTGCACATGCGGGCTTTGGATGCGACATAGATTTCGGAGGCCGGGTCATCACCGACGATGATTGCAGCCAGGCCGGGGATGATTGAGCGTGAAGCGAGTTCTTCGACTTCGGCTTTCAGTTCCCGGCGAATCTGTTTGGCGGTTTCGCTTCCGTCGATGAACTTTCCGCTGAGATCGGTCATTGCCTACGGATCCTTGTCATCGGAGAGCGAGCTGTTGGTCTGGTCGGGCGCTGACTTGGAAAAACGCTCGATAGAGATTGCCCTGCCGGTCCTGTCATCCACCTCTATAATGACTCCCTGCATTCGCACATCATTCTCAGCCACGGTGAAGCGATACGGCATACCGGTGAGGAAGCGTTTGATGGCGGCATCATGCTTCATCCCGATGATCGAGTCATGCGGACCGGTCATACCGGCGTCGGTGATGTAGGCAGTGCCCTTCTTAAGGATAGTCTCATCGGCGGTGGGAATATGGGTATGAGTGCCGATCACGGCGCTGACGCGCCCGTCGAGGTAGTGTGCGAGCGCCTGCTTTTCCGAGGAGGCCTCGGCGTGCATATCGACGATGATGATATTAGTAGCGTTACCTATCATCGAGAGTTCGCCGTCCGCGGTCTTGAAGGGGCAATCGATATCTTTCATATAGACGCGCCCCATCAGGTTGATGGTGGCGACGGTGAGACCATTCTCCAGCTTATCGACGTACATGCCGCAGCCGGGTGCGCCGGCCGGAAAATTGGCGGGACGCAGCAGTTTGGCGCCGTCGTAGAGGTACTGGCGGATCTCTTCACGATCCCAGATATGATTGCCGGAGGTTTGCATATCGACGCCATAGGTGAATATCTTACGCGAGATTTCCTGCGTAATCCCAAAGCCGCCGGCGGCGTTTTCCACGTTACAAATCGTGTAATCGATGTGATTTTCTTTCTGGAAATCACGCAGCAGCTGTGACATAATCCAGCGGCCGGGACGACCCATCACATCGGCAATGAATAATATCCGCAAACCTTCCCCTATTTAGCGTAATCGGTTGCGCGAGCTTCGCGGATCACGGTTACCTTGATCTGTCCCGGATACTCAAGCTCCTGCTCGATTTTGCGGGCGATATCACCGGCCAGAATTGTGGCGCCGACGTCGTCGATCTCGTTGTTTTCGACAATCACCCGCACTTCGCGACCGGCCTGGATGGCATACGCCTTCGCGACGCCCTTGAAGGAGTCAGCCAGTTCCTCCAGCTTCTCGAGACGCTTGATGTAGCCCTCCAGCGGTTCGCGGCGCGCCCCGGGGCGTGAGCCGGAGATGGCGTCGGCTGCCTGAACCAGAACATCGTACGGAGAGATGTGGGGGATATCGTTATGATGGGAACCAACTGCGTTGATCACGAATTCGTGCTCATTATACTTGCGAAGGAAGTCCATACCGATCTCGGTGTGCGTACCTTCCGTTTCGCGGTCGATTGCTTTGCCGATATCATGCAGCAGTCCTGCGCGCTTGGCCAACTC
>JBECKX010000194.1:0-13964 GCA_040235515.1 Candidatus Zixiibacteriota bacterium | reverse complement strand
AAATCAAATCGAGTGTGCGGAAATCTCTCCCCATCACATTTGTGACACCCTTTTCTTTCTGAATAGTCCCCGTTACAATGATCGCTTTGGCGTTGGTGACAGTACGCCCAAACTTCTTCACCGTGTCAGGTTTGACAATCACATTCACGAAACCGGTTTCATCCTCAAGCGTGATGAACAAAAACCCACTCGCAGTTACCGGTCGTTGACGAATGATTACGACACCTGCGGTTTGCACTTGCTCCTTGTCCCGGCATTGCTCGATCTCAGCAGCGCTCCTGATCTTATGCCGATCGAGTTGCTCGCGGATATGCGCCATCAGATGTGGACTGATCGAAAGATCCATCCCGCTGAAGTCAGCCATCAATTCCTCGGCCGCCACCATGTCAGGAAGCATCTGCTGACCGGTTTCAGTTGACTCAACAGCAAGCTCATCTTCTGCTCTTGCCGAAAGACGCATGATCTGCCACAGAGCCTGTCTGCGACTGATCCCAAAACAATCAAAAGCACCTACCATAGCCAACTGCTGCAACGAGCCGCGTGACAGATTCGTGCGGAATACAAAATCACGCACCGAGGTAAAAGGTTGTCGCTGCAATTCCCGCTCAATCTGTGGGCGGACGCCCTCCCCCAGGCTTTTCACATACGAAAAACCCAATCGCACCTTTCCTGACTCGATCGTGCAATCCCACTTGCTGCGGGTAACATCGACGGGAAGGAACACCTCTCCCCGCCGTTGCGCCTCATACACGATCGTTGCCGGGGAATAGAACCCCATCGGCTGCGAGTTGAGCAGCGCACAGTAAAATTCAGGGGCATAATAGACCTTAAGGAATGCCGAGATATAAACGAGAAGTGCAAATGATGCCGCATGCGACTCCGGGAAGCCATAATCGGCAAACGCTGTCAATTGCTTGTAAATCCGCTTGGCGATATCGAGCGTAAGTCCCTTTTTGACCATCCCCTCAATCAGCTTAACACTAATCGCTTCCATCCGTTCGCGTGAACGTTTATGCCCCATCGCACGACGCAATTCATCCGCCTCACTGGCAGAGAAGCCAGCGATCATCGCCACCTGCATGCCCTGCTCCTGGAAGAGCGGTACACCCAGAGTGCGTTCGAGAATCGGTTTGAGGGAAGGGTGAGGATAGTCCACCTCTTCCTCCCCCGCCTTGCGACGCAGATATGGGTGCACCATCTCCCCCTGGATCGGCCCGGGTCGGATCAAGGCGACCTCCACCACCAAATCATAAAAGCAACGCGGTTTGAGCCGCGGGAGAGTATTCATCTGCGCGCGCGACTCGACCTGAAAGACCCCAACCGTCTCTGCTTTGCAGAGCAGGTCATACACTTTCGGATCATCATAAGCAAGCAAAGCGGGATCGATCTCTTCACCGCGATGCTCTCTGATCAGTCGAAATGCAACGTCGATTAACGAAAGCATCCCCAGGCCGAGCAGGTCGATCTTGATCAAGCCAACTTCCCCGGCGTCATCTTTATCCCACTGGATCACACTCCGATCCGGCATGGTGGCATTCTCGATCGGGACAATCTGCGATAGCGGCTTGGCAGTGATGATCATTCCCCCAACATGGATCCCCAGGTGGCGCGGGAAATCCTGAATCTCACCACACAACTGGAGCAACAACGCCACCCGCTCGCTGTCGCAGTTAAGTTGTGCCTCCCGAACGATCTCCTCCATCTCACCGGCATCGGAATAGTGGTGGAGTAACTTCGCCAGTCGATCAACCTCCTCCAGCGAGAAGCCGAGCGCCTTGCCGACATCCCGCACCGCCGAACGGCCCTTGTAAGTGATGATCTCACACACCATTGCGGCATGATCACGTCCATACTTCTTGTAAACGTACTGGATCACCTCCTCGCGGCGGTTGTTAGCGATGTCGATATCGATGTCGGGCGGCTCCCTGCGCTCCTCGGAAAGGAAGCGCTCGAACAGTAGCTTCAACTTCACCGGGTCAACAGCCGTAATCCCGAGACAGTAACAAACCGCTGAGTTGGCCGCAGAGCCACGGCCCTGGGCGAGTATCTGATTGTCCCGGCAGAAACGAGCGATATCCCAGACGATCAGGAAGTAACCCGCCAGCTCAAGCTTGCGGATCAAACCCAGCTCATGCTCGAGCTGCTTCCGTTGCTCGGAGTTGACTTTGCCCCAGCGTTCTTTTGCCCCACGGTAAACCATCCTGCGCAGGAATGACTGTTCATTGCCCGAATCAGGCACTTCAAAGTCGGGCAAGGAAGTTGGCAGCGCATTGAGCACAAAGCGACAGCGTTTGGCGATCACAACACTGTTGGCGACGGCATCGGGGTACGCCTGAAACAAACGCTGCATCTGTTCGGGGGTTTTCAGGTAACGTGCTCCATTGGGATAGAGTCGCCCTGCTGCCTCATCGAGAGTTGTGCGCTCCTTGATGCAAGTCAGCACATCCTGCAATCGGCGGCGTGCGGGCGTGGCATAGTGGACATTGTTCGTTGCAACGCAGGGAATGTTGAGCCGTTTCCCCAGGGCGTATAGCTTATCGCACAGGTATTCATGCTGCGGCAGTTGGTGGTGCTGCAGTTCAAGGTAGAAACCCTCATGGCCGAACAACTCCTGGTACTGAGATGCAAGCCTTGCGGCGCCTGCCTCATCGTCCTGCAACAACAACTGCGGGATCTCGCCTTTGAGACAACCAGAAAGTGCAATCAAACCCTCACAATGTGTTTGTAGCATCTCGGGTGTAACCTGCGGGTCACCCTTTTTGTGTGGCATTTGCGCCCTGGTGATCATTTGTGAGAGATTGGCGTAACCTTTGTCATCCTTGATCAAGAGCAACAAATGGTGTCCGTTACTCAGTGTCAGTTCCGCCCCGAAGATCGGACGGACCCCCACGCGTTGCGCGATTTGATTGAAACGCACGATGCCGTAGAGACCGTTGTGGTCGGTCAGGGCAAGGGCTTCATAACCGAGTTGTTCCGCAGTGACTACCAGTTCATCCGGGTGTGAAGCGCCATCGAGGAAAGAAAAGTTACTATGGCAGTGGAGTTCGACATACTCCATACCACCTCCATGACTCGGGATATCAGTTAATCGAAGATTCCCTGCACAAACCAGCTTGCGGATTGCAGGTCGTTGTAGATCAGGTAAGACCCGGCGGTGGTTTCAACCTCAAAGTATTGGCGCTGAAACTCTTTGTCCCACCAGTTCCCGGAGAGCTGCCACGGGCCGCGCAGTTGTGTTACCTGTTGTGCCTTGCCGGCGATTGTGAGCTTGCGGGGAAGATCTCCTTTGAGTGCGACGGCAACGGTTTGTGGTTGTGGATAAAGACGCAGCCCGACCGTCGACTTGATTGCAAAGGGGAAACGCAGCAATTCCTGTTTGACCTTGTCGTCTGCCTTCCCGCTTGATTTATTCGGAGCAGAGCCTTGAGAGGCAAGGAAGAAACTCTGCTCCGGTAACGGGGAGACGGAACTTCGTGAATGCTTTAATGCCTGTGCGATCAACCTTTGTTCAAGACCACCGGCGGCGATGGCGCTGGTATCATAAAGCCCCGCCTCCGGTAACTGAAGTTGTTGCGTGCTGAGTGTGGCTGTGCTGATCGGAGTCAGGTTGACTTCCACCACACCTCCGGAAAGCCGTACCTGGTGGAGTTGTAAACGCAATTGCTTGAGAAATTTCGCGATCGATAAAGTGGGACGTGTTACGGCAACCTCGACCGGGAACGCCTGTCGGTCATCACAATAGAGAGTGACTTCCATGCGCCGACACCCAAGCCCTGATTGTGCCAGTCGGTCAAAGAGTTTTGTGAATGCTGTTTGCAGCGCCTTCGCGACACCACCGAGATAGTAATGCGGAAAATCAAACACCACCCGTTCATTCCACTCTTCTTCGGGAGGAAGCGGCGTAAAGAAGCTCGGGTCTTCACCGCGCGCGAGTTGTGACAGTTTCCAGCCCTCATGACCAAAGCGCTCGACAAGCTCGTTGACAGGGAACCGCGCCACCTGTCCGATGGCACGCAAGCCAAGCGCGAGGAGTTGCTCTTTGATCTCACCTGTGATCGGTAAATGTTTCACGGGCAGTTGTGCCAGAAACGGCTGACCTTCACCCTCAGGGATAATGGTGTGCTTGTAGCGCTCGCTTACCTCGGCGGCAACTCGGGCTACAAAATTGTTGTCACCGATCCCGGCACGCACAGGGAGCCCGATCTGTTTCAGTTTGTCGATCATGGTCCACGCGATTTGCGCTTCGGCCCCATGCAATCTCCGCAAACCACGCAACTCGACAAACCAGCGTCCCGGTAACTCCTGTTGCACCAGTGGCGCGAATTCCCCGAGCAGGTGTCGTACCTCCTCCGCGACATTCGCCTCAAGCGTGGTATCATAAACAACCGCCGTAAGGTCGGGACAAAGCGTTTCCGCCTGCGCGCGCGTCATACCAACCTTGACTCCATCACGGGCAGCCTTGTTGCTAACTTGCAGAACCTCCGCCCCGGCAGCTTCCGACTCCACCAGTGCCGTTGGTTTAAGCAGCAAGTGGGGGTTGTTCTTTCCCGCCAGGCTGAGAGCAAAGTTGGGCACGAAGAGGCAGGCGATACGGGCCGGCTCAGTTACTGATCTGGAAGCTCTCTCAGACACGGCTCATCCTCCCGCATGCACCCTCCCGGCCAATACGGTTGCGTGTGGCGGTTATGGCGATTTCATGATTTTTTGTACGCGCGGTTTGTAAGCGCAGGCTGGCATAGCTTGCAGGAAGGTGGCGTGAGCCTGTCTCCGTCAGGAAAAAGCCGATCGCTTCACCCTTGATGATGTTCTGTCGTAACCGGTGCAGGAGTATCCTCGGCAGGGGCTCGCTGATTCCCACGAGATCGAAAACCAAACAGCTTATCTGTCTTTGCTGTAAAAGCGCCTCTGCCACACGAATGCCATTTTGCAGGTTGTCGGGACGGATCAGTTTGAGGCGTTTCAGGTCGATCCCCGCAGCTTCAGCGCCGGGCGGGAAAAAACTGCTGCTGAAATCGAGATACCCGATCGCTGGTGCAGGCTCGATCGCCGCTACCAGGCGTTGTAATAATGCAGTCTTGCCGCTGGAGATTCCCCCGCTGATTTCGATGATCTGTCCGTAAGGGATTCCGGTGTGCGGGAAGATGGCGGCCAGAGCGGGGAGATTGATACGGAATCGGTGGGCAGTACCGTTCCGACCGCCATATGCTGCTTCGGGCCAATTGCGGTTTAGCAGTTCCCGCAGACGGGGGATTGTCTGTGCCTCAGAAAAATCTGAGACACCGGAATTTCTATCATTGGTTATCTCAAATGTCGCTTGGTCAGAATCCGGGGGAGCCAACCTCCCTGTCATCCGGTGATGGCGGGAATCCGCTTCTGCCACTTTTCCCTTGTCAGGATAGGCTTCCTCCTGACGACGCCGAGGGACATGCTTCGGCTGCGGTGGCGCCTCAACCCATAAGCGACTGAAACTCAACTGCTTGGGCATTGTCGCGGCTGCGCCGGTTTTAACGCTCGTAAGGCCTTTGCTATTGCTTTTGTTCATCTTCGATTCTCTTCCTGTCCATCCGGTGCCGCTTCCAATGATATACGAAGAAAGCTGCACAAATGTGCAGGTAATTTTAGCAGGAAATCAGCAATGGTCAATCACTTTTTGGGAAGAGAGCAAGAAAGAGAGGGACAAGCGGGAAAAGCGGGAAAAGCAAAGGCCGGGCGTTGCCGCCCGGCCGGTGTCGAATCACTCAACTCATGAGAATAGAAGAATCATCAAATCAAGAACTGCTCTACGGCTCCCCACAGGAGTTTTTCCAGATACCACACTCGCACGGAGTCGTTGCACCACCGAAGATATAGCCGACGATATAAACCGCATCACCGATCGAGAGTGTACAATTGCAATCTGCGTCACCGGAACAAACCTCATACGGAGTAGGAGCCGGGCCGCCACCAAAGATACGCTGGATGATATACACCACATCAGCGATACTGATAGCTCCGCTACCGTCCGCATCCCCGACGAGGCAGAGGCAAGGCGGCTCGCACGCATCCCCGACACCATTACCGTCGCTATCGGTCTGCAAAGGATTCGGGTCGTCGGGACAATTGTCACAGAGATCACCGACGCCATCGCTGTCACCATCCTCCTGACCCGGATTGTCGACGTTCGGGCAGTTGTCGCAGGCATCGCCAAGCGGATCGCCATCACTGTTATCCTGAGTCGGGTTGGCAATGGTCGGGCAATTATCCGTGACATCTGCCACACCATCGCCATCAGCATCAGCTTGCACCGGATTGTTTACGTAGAGATAGATCTTATCACCAACGATCGAATCGACCCGAACTTCAATGCCGGTCGGGAAATCGTAACCATCGCTGTTGGGCACCGTGGAACTGTTGAACAGCGCCTGGCCCGGTCCATCAACACCCGGCTGAAAGGGTGCGCCAATCCTGGTCTCGTAGGGGTACCACCAGTCGGCGCTGTCGCTCACATTACCATTCGGATTATTCGTGAAATCCCAACCCGGGTTGTAACCGGCATCCTCCACCGCAACGGCATAATGTGCGTAGGAGGGTGTCCCATTATTGATTCCAAAGTATGGGGCGGGCAGCGAATCGTAGACATGCGTGATCAGCAGTCCGCCATCCAGCGAATCGCCGCCGTAGGAGAGATTCGGGAAGAAGTAGCAGCTGAAGTCTGAGTCAACTTTGTCAAACATTCCGGCTGAGCCCGGGTTTCGATACTCGAGCAAGAAATACTCACCATTGACCGTTGAGATCGGAATCTTGTAAAGCGAGCTGTCGGTGTGGGTCTCAACGTCATACAGGACCAGATCGCTGTAGGTCCCCTCTTCCAGCACGATCGGGTCGAGCCAGCCCAACTGAAGCTTGCTCCAGCCACACAGGTGGGATGGTGGGTTCGAACGGATCGAGAAGAGTCCATAGCCGGCGTACCCCATCAGGCACCAATCGTACATCGGGTGATCATTGTCATCGTTTGGTGTTGTGTAGGTCGACTGATCCAGTTTTGCGTCATAGTCGTAGAGGTCGGGAAGCCCGAGACAATGCGTCATCTCGTGGGCGAAGACTCGAATCCTGCTCAGGTCGGTCTGGCCGGAAAATACGATCGGAACCAGCGGGTCTCGCAGTGGGAACAACTCCGGTGAAGTGTTCCAGCGCGAGACATGGACGCCGTCGTATGGTCCCGGTCCGAACCCGGGAGGATACACGTACGCATATGACCAGATATCAATAGTATTCCCGGTATCTTCCTGGCCGGTACCAGAGCGAATGAATACTACAGCATCGACGTCGCCATCATAGTTGCCGTCGAACTGCGAGAAATCCACTACGGCGTCCAGGTCGTCCAGCAGAGCCTCAAAGTCGAACCCCGGTGTGTAAGCCCCGGCCATTTGCCAGTCGAGTACCTGGCCAACGACAGTGAGTTGTCCGTAGGAAGTTTCCCAGAAGTAGTCGGCGACTGATCCCTCCGGCAGTACGTTGCGGGAGAAGAGCAAGCTGTCGAAACTGGCGGCAGGATATGTATGCAGCCGATTTGACCATTCGACCGGGATTGCCAGTACCTTGAGCGTGTCACCGTCGAATCGAAACGATGCCATCGCTTCAAGTTGAGCCTGGGAGAGGCGGGAGGGCGGCTGTGGTCCGAACTGCTCCTCAAGTTTTTCGCGGGGCACATCAAGGACCACTCCGCTCGACAAATCTACGGCTAATGCGCTGCCCGATGCGACCAACAGCACCAACGCCGCGACGAGAGAACTTAGGCGAAGCGTCATAGCATGACTCCAGGTAAGGTAATGGGTGTTGTGGATGTATAGTGCGCGTGGTGAGATGCCTATTCGCAATATAGGCCGTCGGCGACGCTTGTCAATCGTCGATTCTGTTGACTATTTAATCGGATGAAACAGGCCGGGTGTTGCACCCGGCCTGATCCATTGATAGATATTGCTGGTTTCCGGCGATCAACTACGGCGTTCCGCAACTTGCCGACCAAGTCGCACAGTCGCAGGGAGCGGGACCACCACCAAAGATGAAGTTGATGATGTAAACCGCATCGCTGATCGAAATTGCGCAATTGCAGTCTGCATCACCCGAACATACCGCAAACGGTGCCGGTGCCGGACCACCGCCAAAGATGAAGTTGATGACATAAACCGCATCACCGATCGAAATCGATCCGTTGCCGTCCGCATCCCCCGGTATGCAGGTGCAGGGCGCCTCGCAGGCGTCGCCGATGCCGTTGCCGTTCGTGTCTGTCTGACTCGGATTCGCAACGGTCGGGCAATTGTCACAGGCATCACCCACTCCATCACCATCACCATCGCCCTGTCCCGGGTTGACCATGGAAGGACAGTTGTCGCAAAGGTCGCCGACTCCATCACTGTCAGCGTCGGCCTGCGCCGAATTGGCTACAAATGGGCAGTTGTCACAAAGATCACCTACGCCATCAAGGTCTCCGTCAGTCTGCAGGGAGTTCGGCACGCTGAAGCAGTTGTCACAAACATCCCCTACTCCGTCGGAGTCGCTGTCCGCTTGACCCGGATTCGAGTTTGCCGGACAGTTGTCGCAAACATCGCCGATGTTGTCGCTGTCGGTATCGGTTTGAGCCGTGTTTGCATTGGCCGGACAATTGTCGCAAGGATCCCCCACGCCGTCGCTGTCGCTATCTGATTGACCGGGATTCGGTGTGGTCGGACAGTTGTCGCAGAGGTCGCCAAATCCGTCGCTATCCCCATCAGCCTGTGCGGAATTCGGCACGAAGGGACAGTTGTCACAGAGATTCCCTACACCATCGGAGTCACCGTCGGCCTGCAGGGTGTTCGGGACAGCAAAGCAATTGTCGCACGCATCCCCGACAGAGTCGCCGTCAGAATCTGCCTGACCAGGATTTATGTTGGCCGGACAGTTATCACAGGCATCGCCAACTCCGTCGCCGTCCAGGTCCGCTTGCGCTGCATTTACGGTTGTCGGGCAGTTGTCACACAGATCACCCACACCGTCCCCATCAGAATCAAGTTGACCCGGGTTGAAAACGAAGGGGCAATTGTCTAGCGGATCAATGAAACCGTCGCCGTCCGAATCAGGTCCGCAGACGCTCGGCACCGTCTCGAAGTAGATATCCTCGTCAGCACCATTTCTGCCGTCATTCCACGTGTAGCCATAGATGGCGTTGAAGGAGTTCCAATCGATGTCGAGGTAGTCACTGAAGTATGGCTTGGCTGATTGATCAGGTATCGCAGCGATCGGTAGTGTCGGTCCTGCGTCGGAGATCAGGCAATCAGTCCAGGTTACCCCGCAGTCAACCGAACGCGAACTCCAGACCTCCACTCTCGTATTCGGTGAAATCGGATCGCGTCGGCGATCATAGTATGTGACCACGATCTCACCGCTGTTGTTATCGACCACGATCTGAGGATTCCACTGATCGAGCCCGTTGCCGGCGGCATCCTGGTTCACCCTGACCGGCGGAGTCCAGCTTCCTGCGACACCAGTGGGGCTGCTGGAAAACCAGATATCAGCATCGCCTGCGGAAAGATCCGCCCAGACGATGTAAACAGAACCTGCGCACGGGCCGCCTGAATTGTCTACTGCAATCGCCGCCGTACTCGCGCCATTGATTCCCGGCGCGATCAACGGTGGCAGAGCTCCCGTCACCGGAACAGCCGCCACAGGGCCTACGCCACCGGTCAATGCCCCAAACCCTGCTCCGGGAAATACCGATGCGTCAACGAATACCGTGGCGCCATCGGTCCAGGCAACGTAAACACCGCCCGGTCCTACCGCCGGATTTCCAACCGACATCACATCAAGATCGGGCCTGTAGGTGTTCATTTGATTCACCGCCACCTGTGGACCACCAAACAGCACAATCGGTGGGGCAAAGGCGGGATAAAGCGGGAATGGGCTTCCCGGAACGGTATGAGTGTAGGTGTAGATCACCTGATAGGCGTCACCCGGATCGTCAAACGGGTTGCCGTTGCCGTTGCTATCTCCACCGGTAGCTTCCACATAACAGATCCATGCCATGTGTGCGGTGCCAATCGCCGGGAACGGATTCAAGGGATAATTGTCCACCGTAATGTTGGGGTAGTCATACCAGAACGGCGGAGGGCCCGCCACTCCGATCAGCACGATTGGTGCTCCGAAGGGTGCTCCGCCACCGGGAGAGACGTTCATTGAGATACCGTTCGCACCCGCGTACAAGGCCGGTGTGAACTCGGTATGGACACGAATGAATCCGCCACCCGGAGCAGATGCAGCCGGGAGTGCATCAAGCGACGGGTTCCAGTTGAGAGCAAATCCCCCCGCAGGGACATCGAGGAACGCCCCCCAGGTAACTCCTCCATCCGGAGAGATTCCGATGCCGCTGAGCGACGCCGGGAATCCGCCCGGACCGAATTCTGTCCACATAGAGTAAATCTCTAAAGGCGTGACCTCGCTAATCGCGACATCCGCGTTCAACTGCTCGGTTCCAGCCACACTCGCAACATTGACGAATGAATTCGGTAGAGCCAGCAGCACAACAGTCGTGAGAGCGACCAGGGCGCAAACGAAGATGAGTTTCCATCTCCATTGACCGGTTGTGGGTTTGAACATAACTTACCTCCTGTAGGTGAATAGGCTTCTATCTCATCACTTCAGCCTTTAGAAGAGGTGCGGCGGATGCTTTCGCAAACTGCGAAACTGGTTTACTGAAGCGTCCCCCTGAAGAATGTTGTATAACTCTCAGGAGCCTGCGGCATAGCGGTTGACATACCGGAATGACGAAATGGCATCACACATCCAACTAACTAGCTGGAGAGCGCCCGCTCCTGGGATCATTTTGAGCAAATTTGGTATTCGGTTATTGGACTTAACGCCTTATGAGGCTACTCTTGCAACTTCGCGGCAAAACCTGTATTTGTCAAGAGCAAACTTAGATTATCTTTGTCCGGTTATCGTTCTCATTGGTTGTAAGCCCACAACTCCCGGAGTGGATCGATGATTATAAATGAGCTTGGATGGAAGGAAGGATAGACATCGAGAATGGAGAGAACAAGAAGATTCATCCCGCTAGTTCTGGTACTGACTCTTGCCTCCTTCTTTGCAGTGGCTGCAGGAGGAACCCATGTGTCATTCGAGTCGCGATCACCCGCGGTGGAATATCCTGATAAGTCCTTCGATGCCGGCACTGATACGATCGAGATCTGGATGGGAGAAGCAATCGCCAGGCTTGACCTCTCAGACGGCATCTCACTGATTTATTTCAGTGATGGCGACTCGCTCATCTGGATGCTGCATTCTGCGAAGCAGTACCGCACTATTCTCGGAGCGGTTCCCGGAGCTTCAGCCATGTTTGGAGTCGGTGGCAAGAATGTCGGGCGTGGACTTTCACTGCTGCTGGACAACGTCGGTACCAGTATCGATACAACCGGCAAGCGCGCCACCGTGGCCGGGTACTCCTGCAATCTCTACCGACTCCGCAGTGAACTGCCTCAAGGCGGAGTGGTAGCTTTCACAGAAGTATGGGCCAATCCCGCGATGCCTCCCGGCTTCTACCAGATTGGAAAACTCCTCAGCATGGTCAGGGGCACGATCCCGCGCGAAGATGCATGGAGCAGCAGTCTTCGCGGTGTCGTCGGTATGCCGGTGAGAGTGGTGAAGTACTTCCGCTCTGCGCTGGAAGATGCCCCCTACCCGCGTGACGAAACCGAGTTGTGGTTGCTTCAATATGAAGAGTGGCCGGAAGACTCCGCCCGGTTTGCGCTCCCTGTTGACTACGTGCCGGTACCGGCATCCCTCGGTGAAGACCATTACTAGTGGCAGCCGCTAGCTGATCCTGCATCTTCGTATGATTGCGTCTGCTGGATCTTTACATCAAGGGCAATTCACCTCCCGATTACTCAGCCGCTCCACACACAATCGCGGGTACCGATTCAGTGCCGAGATTTGACCTTGTCACCCGCCATGAGGCAGCGTATTAAATTCGACGGATACGTTTGCGTACGAGACTCTGAAATGGCCAAACCAGGGAGGTATTATGAAGAGGCTCTTTTTTGCAGTAATCGTCGTGCTGCTGCCACTAATGATTCTGGTGCTGTCGTGCGGCGGCTCGAGTGAGGACTCGGAGCAGGGATCGCAGATGCAGGATGAGGGAATGCAGGGATCTGCGGCGAAAGCGCCTACGCTCGCCGGGCTTGATTGGATGCTGGGAACCTGGAAGTCGAGCGGTGGCAAGACTACCAGCTATGAACAGTGGATGAAGTCTGCCGATGCGCTCTTCACCGGCATGAGTTTTCGCCTCGATGGAAATGATACCCTGATCACGGAGTTGCTCACACTGGCAGCCACCGACAGCGGTACTTTCTACATTGCTGATGTGGCGCACAACCCTGAGCCGACATCGTTCAAGATGTCAACCGCTTCCACCGATATGGCGGTGTTCGAAAACCCGGAGCATGATTTTCCGACGCGAATCAGCTACAAGATGCTGACCCCAGATTCGGTCGTTGCGATCGTCGAGGGTGATCAGAATGGAGAAATGACCGGATTTGAGATTCACTACGAGCGCGTGACAAAATAAGTGATTTGTTGCAGCGCCTGACGGAGTCGAACTGAGGGAATGAGCGAGCGCCCGGAGGCGGGATAAGAGTTTGCCGGTTTTAAACTTGATCGAATTTTGCGGGGCTAGGGGGCCTTATTCCGCCGCCACCCCTTCGTTCTCTTTGTTGCGATACCATTCACGCCACGCGGCGGCATAGCGCAGGATCCAATCGCGGTAGGCCTCACTCCCGAGGTCGCAGTGCGCTTTCTCCGATTCGATCCAGCGATGCTTCTCCATCTCGCGACGCTGTTGTTTCAGTTCGCGTTCCAAACGATTGTGTCGCCACTTTATCGCGAATCGCTCGAGCCAGTCCCGGATAGCGGCAGCCTCGCCGACATCATACCCGGCCTGCTCCGATAAGTACCATTTGTGTACCTGGAGCGCCCTCGCTTCTTCAATGGGAAAATCTGCTATACAGTTGTATTCGCTGTCGCAATTCATCTGTCAGACCTCGCTCGCCAAAACAAGCCATATTACATCTAGTATCGGCATCGCTTGGGGTTCTGATAACATCTGTCATAACCCACTCTGCGCGAACGGCACGCCGATCTTGCCATCCACCCCAAAATCAACTGTGTTAAGCGAATTTGTCAAGAATCATTTCTATAGATTGGTTTCAGCAGCGTCTCCATCGTTACCGAAATTAGTCGGAATTCCGATAAGCCCAGGAGGGGCAAAAACTTCGCAATAGCCTGCGGGAGAAAAGTTTGCTATAATTCCACTCGCCGTTTCGTAAGAACTTTGCGAATGAAATTCAGGCGACAGTTATGGTAGTTGAGGGAAAGATCGAGTGGCCACTAAGCGGAACACAAATCAGAACCCTGATCAAAAATCAGGTGGTAAGTCGAACAGGAAGAAAGCTACTTCCAAGCTCTCACTGCTGGATCGCCAACGGCGCAACCGCTTCGCGCTGGCCATTCTGGGAGTCGTGTTAATCGTAGTTCTTACTTTCATGTTATCGCGTCCAAAATCACAACCGACTGCCGGGCAATCGCAGAACGGGCAAGAAAGCGCTACTGCCGTTGATATAAGTCTCCCCGGCAATATTGCGTTTCAAAAAGAGGGCGAGTTGACTTTCTTGACCGCCAGCGGTATCGAGATCAGCACAATCGATATCGAAATCGCACAATCGCAACTGGAGACCACGCAGGGCTTGATGTATCGTCCGGAGCTGGGACACGACCAGGGAATGCTGTTCATTTTTCCCTTCGAACGTCCACAGTCGTTCTGGATGAAGAACACTCAGATCCCCCTCGATATCGTGTTTGTGAACTCCAATATGCGGATTGTCACGATTCGCAAGGATGCGGTCCCGTTCGATGAGTCCTCCTATCCCTCCACCGAACCGGCGAAATTCGTAGTGGAGGTG
>JBECKX010000119.1:0-32342 GCA_040235515.1 Candidatus Zixiibacteriota bacterium | reverse complement strand
CTCCAGTTCCAGTATACTCCCCAGGTCACCTTGGCGAACAACGCCCCGCTGATAGTCGCGAGCACGCAAAACATCGTCCCGATCTCAGCCGACCACAGGGCACGGTAATCGTCCAGTTCCCGCTTGGTGCGCAGGAATCTGATTGAGTAGACGAGGTTTACGCAGTAGGCCAATACCGTGAGCCAGGCCACCGGAATATGGTAGTAGAAAATGCGTGAAGCCTCCCCTATCTGTTGCTGCGGAGCGGGTGAGGAAAAGCTGAACCAGATTACACCGGCCAGCACCAGGAACAATCCAATCTGTAAAATCTGTCTTAGCACGTACCTCTATCCATTCCAGACAAAATCGAATAAAACGACCGATATCGCTATCATTATAACAGCGTATGCGATCAGAAGTTTGATATCATTCGCGGCGCCTACCCAGCCATCGTCCGCCAGCGCCGCCTGAGTGCCTCCAATAGCGGCCACCAGCAATGGCAACAGAATCGGAAACGACAACACCGCAAAAAGTGCTCCGCGTACGTTCGCCTTTGATACGATCGCACCGATCAAAGTTGTTGCTCCCGCAAGGCCAATGGCGCCGAGCAGGATGACGACAATGAAGAGCGACAGATCGGGAACGTCGACTCGCATCAAAATAACGAACAACGGGGTTACCAACAAGCACAACAGCAACAGCAGGATGATGTTGTAGATCAGTTTGCCGGTATAGATTACGGAAGGTCTGGCGTACAATTTCAGCGTCTGCGCTGTCTTGGTGTCCTCTTCCTTGATGAAAACTCCGGCCAACGCCGACATGGAAGCGAAGAAAATCACGATCCAGTAAAGGGCCGCGAGGATACTGGGGCCCAATGATGCCTGTCCCAGAGAGAAGCTGACTACCACCAGCGTGGTAAATGCGAACATGAAGAGCGCATTCAGCGAATAGCGCGTCCGCAATTCGGTCCTGATATCCTTTACCAGTACCGCTCTGGCTTTATTCACCCAACCGGATGACCTGCTGGACACTCTCTAAGTCCTCCGCTTCATTGGTTGCGACAATCAAAATATTTTCTCGTTGTTGCTCAGCCATGATCGAGCGCACGATTGCCTTGCCCTGTTCATCGAGGTTCGAGGTCGGTTCGTCAAGCAGCAACACCTTTGGCTCCGGCAGCAGCGCCACGGCATACTTCAGTCGCTGTTTCATACCCGACGAATAACCGCCGACCATATCGTCACCCCGCCCGGCCAGGCCAACCCGTTCCAGAACCCGATCTGCCCGTTCCCGCGACCATTCCACATCCACCAAACGGGCAAAAAACTGCAGATTTTCATAGCCGGTGAGCATCTCATAGAGCGCCATTTCGGGGGCTACCATTTTCAGATAGCCAATATAGTTTTCCGGAGAAATCTCATGTTCCCCATCTTTCAGGGTAATCTTGCCCGCTGTTGCATATTCTATTCTGGAGAGGAGTTTCATCAGGGTCGACTTGCCTGAGCCATTGTGGCCCGTGACCCCAAGAGAACCGGGGGAGGATATCGAGAACGATAACCCGTTGATTACCTTGCGTTCACCGAACTCTTTGCGCAGTCCGGCGACTTCTAAACTCACACCAATCATTCGATTTCCCTACTTCGATCTTGCGCAGGGAAAATAGAGATGAATTGAGATAAAGTCAACCTTAATTTGCGAATTTTTTCACAAAGTCCACAGGCTACGTGAGGAGTTTACCCAGCCTGTCCCAGCGTACCCGCTCATGGAAATGAACCAGATTATACCAGAGACTCGCCGGCCAGCTCGAAGGACTCGTCCAATCCCAGCGCGGCGCATCAACATCCGGGGCAGGCCCCCAGGACCAGTGAACCACCAGGGCCTTTCCGAGGATAAACCGGCGGGGAACGGTGGCGGAAGTTCGCGGGTTGGCCCGATTCCAGTAGCGGGAATCGAATGAATCATCACGGTTATCCCCCATCATAAAGAAATGACCTTCCGGCACCTTGAACGGTCCGAAATTATCTCGCCGGGGATCGATATGAGGATCTGTGAACTTGGTGTGTGGATAGTCCTTGAAGAGCACACCGTCCACATATACTTTCTTGTTTTTCACCTCGACGGTCTGCCCGCCGACCGCGATGCAGCGCTTGACATAGTTCGTCGTTGAATCGCCCGGCCATTTGAATACGACGATATCACCCGGCTGGGGGTCGCGGATGCTGAAGAGTGTGACATCGACCAGCGGTACATGGAAGCCGTAGATGAACTTATTCGCCAGCAGGAAGTCACCGACGAGGATCGTGTCCTCCATCGAACCGGTCGGAACATTGTATGCCTCAATCACCGAATGCTTGATCAACAAAGCGAGCACCAGCGCCAGTAGCAGCGACTTGACCGTCGAAAGCGTCGACGACAGCGCTGAGCGAGCCGGTTGTTTGCTGCGTTGTTGACGTGAAATAGTTTTTGTCATCACTTCTCCTATGTTGGCAAGACGCTACTCGATCGTCTTGAATACTCTGCCCCAGCGAACATGATCAGGAAAGCTGCGGACATGATAAGCCGCAGTCTTAAACAACGAAAGCGGATTTCCCAGGGATGCGCGCGGCGCATCGGAATCGTGTCGCCACGACCAATGGATCATCAATGCCTTCCCGGTAACCAATTCACGCGGAACGCAGCCCCAGAAACGGCTGTCGGATGAATTGTCGCGGTTGTCACCCAGTACGAAATACTCCCCCTCCGGCACCCGCAGTGGCCCGAAGTTGTCTCGCGGGTAGGCGGATGTCCTGGGGAGCAGGGTTGTATCGGAATGGATCGCGTACTGCGAGTCATCGACCGGTACTCCGTTGATAAACACGGTCTTGTCGATAATCTGTACCTCATCTCCCCCCACCGCGATCACTCTCTTGATATAACTCTTGTCATCATCCTCGGGGGAACGAAACACGATCACATCTCCAACCTGTGGATCGCTGATGGCGGGCAGCCGCAAATTCGTGAACGGTATCCTTGGGCCAAAGGTCAGTTTCTCCGCCAGCAGAAAATCTCCGACAAGCAACGTATTGCGCATCGACTCGGAGGGAATGTTGTATGCCTCCACCACGAAAGCCTTCACCAGGAATGCCAGTACCAGCGCAACCAGGATCAACCGCGCATAGTAGAAGAGCAGTCGCCACCGGCTCCCGGCAAGTTCGATGCCTTCCGGAGTATCTCTGAGAGATGTAACAACTCTGATCTCTTCAGTGTCGCGCTGTTCTTCTTCTCTGCGGAACATACACCTTCCCGAGGTTGGAGCTTACAGCCTTTATAACGCCCGGCCCGCGAGCAGGTTTCAAAGTTTACGCTCTCTAGTGAAGCTCCGCAACAGCTCTCCCGCTGCAGCACCACAAAAAAATAGACCGGGCGGAGCATCGTTTCCACCCGGTCGTTGACGTCGTCAGTTACCCCCCTGCTTTGTCAACCCTTTCTAAGCATCCTTTCCCCCGCGCCTATCGCAGCGGATAGTCGCACGCTGCCGGCAGCGGCTGCACCCAATCCTCACACCCCGGGGGCGGCGGACCGCCGCCGAAGATGTAGTTGATGATCGTTACAGCATCGGAAATCGAGACCGCGCAGGACATATCCGCATCACCGGAGCAAATCGGGTATGGTTGCGGGGGTGGCCCACCGGCGAAAATGAAGTTGACGATATAGACGGCATCCCCGATCGATATCGTACCGCTGAAATCGGCGTCCCCCGGTCTGCAATCACAAATCTCCGGCATGTGGCATGTGCACATCACCGGCGCCGGTCCACCTGCAAAGAGGAAATCGCTCAGATAGTCGATATCTGTCGGGCTTATGAAGCAATCCCCGTTGACATCGCCGTTGGCCAGCGGCACCGGCGCAGGTCCACCGGCATGGAGAAACGCCGTCAAGAACTGAAGGTCGATGATATTGTAGGTGCCATCGCCATTCAGGTCACCCGGCGTTTGTGCCTGCGGAGTCATACAGGTACAGTCGACCGGAGGCGGCCCGCCCTGCGTGAAATACGCTACCAGGTAATCGATATCATCCTGGTTGATACAACAATCGCCATTGGGGTCGCCATTAGCCAGCGGGTTGGGAGCCGGTCCGCCGGAATGCAGGAATGACTGCAGAAAAGTTAAATCACCAATTGCAATCGTGCCGTCGCTGTCCGCATCACCCGGAAACTGCGCTGCACAGCTATCGATACAAAGCAGCGGCTGGATGCAGGTACATTCCACCGGCGGCGGACCGCCGTTGACGAGAAAGTTTGTCAGATACACTATATCCAGCGTGTCGATGCAGCAGTCGCCGTCGACATCGCCGTTGGCCAGCGGGTTTGGCGCTGCGCCACCACCATACAGGTAAGACACCAGGAAAGTGATATCCGCGATCTCGAAGGCACCGTTGCTGTTGAGGTCCCCCGGCATCATCAAAGCACAGCTGTCGGGACAGATCGCGGGCTGCTGGCATGTACAGGCGACAGGCAGCGGTCCGCCCTGGAAGAGATAATCGTAGAGGTAGATTGCATCCAGTGTATCCAGGCAGCAGTCCCCGTTGACATCGCCGTTCGCCAGCGGCGCGGGAGCCGGACCACCGCTGTACAAGAATGCCAGCAGGTAGGTCAAGTCCGTGGTGGTGAAACTCCCGTCGGTGTTGACATCCCCCGGTCTTTGCAGAGCACACGAATCAACAAAAATCGTGTCCTTCATTGTGGCGGGATGAATCGCGCAATGATATGGAAACGGTCCGGGGCCGTCACCCGCCACGAATTGCAGCAGAAACTGATTGCCCGGTATCATCGTCCCTGAATTCCAGCTCTTGGGCGAGCCGACATCGGATGTCGTGGTGTGGGTGCCGCCGGTCACCGTCCAGCGGACGGTATCCCCGTAGGCGACATGAACTTTTGTCGGTGAGAATCCAAAATCAAAGATACTCACGTCGTGGATCACAGCTTGTGCGGGAGTCGCTGCAAGTGACAAGAGGAGCAGGCTCAGAGCAGCTGCGTAGAGCGGGCGGCGGTTTAGTCGGAATAATCGGATTTCTGTCATCTCAACCTCCTCAAACGATGACGCGGGAGCGTTTCACTGGTGCAAACAGAGCGCGTCAGACAGATGGTGCGTGGCAAAATTGTCGACTGCATTGTGCGGATTAAGGCAATCCGCCGAGTGAAAGCCGCTAAATGATTATGTGAAGGCAGCCCAATGCAGCAGAGAGAGTTGCGGCAGGCGCGAACAAGCGATCCTGCCTTAAGCATTGAACCTATCTTCAATTTAGGCCGCCCCGCCGATCTTAGCAACAATCGATTCGCACGCAGCCTGACAAGGATCGAAATCATCGGTGTTCCGGAACACCGGCCGCCGGCTGACTCACCTTGACATAAGGTAGTGATTTGTATACTTTCGGTGGTCAACCTCCCCAGATGGAGTTTTCAGAGGAGATTTCATGCAGGTCCCTTTTTTAGATCTTAGAGCGCAGTATCAGTCACTGAAGTCCGAGATAGATCCGGCGATCCAGCAGGTATGCGCCGATGCGGCCTTTGTGCTCGGCAAGAATGTCTTTGAGTTCGAGAAAGCCTTTGCCGCTTACTGCCAGACTGCCGACGCCATCGCCGTAAACTCCGGCACCACCGCGCTTCACCTCGCCCTGTTGGCCCTCGATGTTGGTCCGGGCGACGAGGTGATCACCGCCGCCAATACATTCATCGCAACCTGCGAAGCGATCAGCTACACCGGCGCGAAAGTCATCCTGGTGGATTGTGATAAAGATACCTACACCCTCGATCCGGAACGCCTCGAGGCGGCAATCACGAAGAACACGAAAGCTATTATTCCGGTGCACCTCTACGGGCAGCCGGCCGACCTCGATCCGATCATTGCGATCGCCGACAAGCATCGCATCCCGGTCATTGAGGATGCCGCCCAGGCGCACGGCGCCGAATATAAGGGCAAACGCTGCGGAAGCTTCGGAAAGCTCGGCTGCTTCTCCTTCTATCCGGGCAAGAACCTCGGCGCCTATGGCGAGGGCGGCGCGATCACAACCTCCGATTCGGCACTGGCCGCCCGGATTCGCAAACTGCGCGACCACGGCTCCGACCAGAAGTACTATCATGACGTGGTTGGATACAATTATCGAATGGAGGGTATCCAGGGGGCGGTTCTTGGGGTCAAGCTGAACCATCTGGACAGTTGGAATGACGCACGCAGAAAAAACGCCGACCTCTACCGCAAGCACCTGGCCGGAAGCAGCGTGGTGCTTCCTGTCGAAGCGGAGGGCAGAAAACATATCTATCACCTCTTTGTAGTCCGCCACCCGAAGAGAGATCAACTGCTCGACTACATAAAAGAGAAAGGTGTCGGGGCATTGATCCACTACCCGATTCCGATACACCTGCAGAATGCATACAAGCACCTCGAATTGGGCAAAGGAACTTTCCCGCGCACCGAGGAGTATGCCAATCAGATTCTGAGTCTGCCGATGTTTCCGGAATTGACCGAGGATCAGATCAAGTACACTGCTGAACAAATCAAGGCGTTCAGTTAGGGGTCATTTGTTTGGGAAAGCTCGCAGAATCCATTGAGACTTCGCTGAGAGGATTTGCCTCGGGACGCAATTTCTATCTCTGTCTCGGGATCATACTCATCATAGGTCTATTCTTTCGCGTTCTCTATCTTCCCGCAGATGCACCGATTGGAATCACGAAGTCTCAGGATTTCTCGACCGACCCCCCTCAGTACACCTATTTTGCCCACAACCTCAACCAGCATGGTAGCTGGAATCCCTATGACGATCCACGGTTTGCGCAATGGGAGTACACCACCCAGAACATCGTAGCGACCGCGCTCTACGCGGTCATCGGGTCGGGCCGCGCTCAGGGAAACCTGATAGCGGTGCTGTTCAATCTCATCTCGGTACTCCTGCTTGCACTTGCAATCAAGAACTTCGGTTCGCGACTCGGCGCTCTCTTCTTCGCGATTTTCGCGGCGTTCGACTTCACCATGATCTGGTTCGCCCGCACGCCCTTTTTGGAAGCATCTCAGAATTTCTGGATCTGTGCCGCGGTTTACCTCTTCTCGCTGCATGAGAAAAAATCATGGGCATTGATCGCCGCAGGCGCCGCAACGGCGCTGGCGGCATTCTTCGGGAAAATGATTGCGTTGTTCATGCTCGGACCATTTACCGGTCTGTGGATCGTCCAGTTTCTCAGCGAGGACCAGGATCGCAAACTTCTGACGAAGCGAGTGATTCAGTACTACGCCGGATTTGTGGCAATCACCCTGATCTGGTTGGTGCTGATCTACCTGCCATCTCGCTCCGAAGTCGGCGGGTACCTTGCCGAACAGGCATTGGGCCTCTACGGCTCCCCGCAAGCGTTCAAGTCGGTACAGGATTTCTTCATCTCCCTCAACACGCTCTTGTGGGAGCGCGATTTCTTCGTCAAAATGCCGATTCTGACGATTGCCGGATTTCTCGGCGGGAGCATCATCCTTTACTGGTTGGCGTTGCGTTCACGCGCGGGGCACTGGTTTCGCAGTATCAATCCCGGCTGGCTGTTGATCACCTTCTGGTGTGCGGTCGGCTTTCTCTCCCTCTTCCCGTGGAATTATCGCCCCCTGCGCTACCAGACAACGATCATTTTCCCGACCATGGCGTTGGCCGGCTTCCTGCTCAGTTTTGCCTGGCGCGAGATCATCGCACCGGCCGCAGCCGGTTCGAAGAAAACCAGCTCCGGTCCGCGACTCTGGCAGGTGGCTGTCACTCAGGGATTATGGCTGATGCCGCTCATCGGCGCGGTGCTCTTTTTCCTGGTCAGGAAGCCTGACGAGTTCTACTTCCGCCCGTTCCTGGCCTCGCCGGTGGCCTACTCGATCGGCTTCTTTGTCGTTGGCGCACTCCTGGCATTGATCTGGTACGCGATCAAACGCAACGGCTTCTCGCTGCGGCATGGGGCAATCATCGGCTCGGTTATCATTGTTCTCCTCTTCGTTGGCTGGAACACGCGCGCCTTCTACAATTGGACGGAGCTGCGGCAATACTCGCTTCTGACGGCCGATCGCGATTTTGAAGCGATCACCAACGATGGTGCTGTGGCCTCGGGGCCCTACGGTCCGGCGATTACCCTCGACAATGACCGAGGTTCGCTCATCCATATGTTCGGTGTGGTCCGGGTCGACCAGAACCTATTCGATGAGTACCCGATCACCCATCTTGCGATGGACCAGGGCAACGAAGACCGTGCGCGCGAGGATTATCCGGAGTTGATGGAGAAGGCGTGGATGATTACCCGCTATGTCATCCGCGGCGTGGCGGTCAAGGTCTTCAATATCGCGGAGGGATCGGGCAACGCGGCGGCACGCGCGTATAAGCCGAGCGACTACGAACTCGCACAGAAGTTCATCTCCGCCCGCCAGGAGGATTCGGCACAGGTTTACATGTCACGTTTCCTTGAGAGCGATGTTGCCAACTATTCGGCAGATTTGTATGTTGGTGATGCGCTCGCTTCGGTCGGGGAATTCGAGCGTGCCCTGAGTCACTACCATAAGGTCCAGGAATTCGCGCCGGGAGATCCATCGAGCGCACTGAACCTGGGCAACACGATGATGTCGATCGGCAGTTCAACCAGCAACGCGGCCTGGTTCGACTCGGCACTCGTTTACTACCGGATTGCGCATAGGGCCTATCCGGACAACTCGCAAATCAACAATTTGATTTCGCAACTTGAAAGACGAAAGCAATGACATCTAAAGGAAGACGACACAGAAAGATCAAGGTTTCCGTCGTAATCCCGGCATACAACGAAGAGGGCAACATTGAACCTCTCATGCAGGAATTCGATCGCGTTCTGCGCTCCTGTAGCTTCACCTACGAACTGATCCTGGTCAACGACGGCTCCACCGACCGCACGGAACAGAAAATGGTGGAAGCTCTCAAGCGGTACGGAAATATTCGCATTGTCAAGAACCGGGTCAGGATGGGGCTCACCCGCGCACTCTCGAAAGGCTTTGATCATACCAGGGGTGAAATCCTCGTGTTCTACCCCGCCGACCTGCAGTTCCACCCGCGCGATATTCCCAAGATGATTGATGCCATCGATAACGGCGCTGACATGGTGTGTGGCAAGAAGGTGGGCGCCTACGGCAAGTGGGTCGTGTCTCGAATTTACAATCTCATGACCCGAATCCTCTTCCCGAAACTCAAAGTCAGCGACATGAACTCGGTGAAAGCATTCACGCGCCAGGTCTACGATGATTTCCCGACCCTGCGCGAGGGCTGGCACCGCTACCTTGCCGCGTTCGCTGCGGCAAAAGACTATATCGTGCGGGAAGTTCCCGTAACGCTCGAGCGGCGCAACTGGGGCAAAAGCAAATTCTCCGGCACCAGCAGGATTATCAAGGGGCTCACCGACCTGATCGCCGTCAAGTTTCAGGTCTCTGTTTTGGGTGACCCGATGCACCTGTTCGGCAAGGTCTCGATCTTCTTTTTCCTGATCGGATTGATCATCGCCGGCGTTGCCTTTTACTACCGCTTCGTCATGGGACAGGGCTACCGGCCGCTGCTCTATGCCGTGATCCTCTGCGAACTCTCGGCTCTGGTCACCTTTGTCATGGGTATCATCACGGAAGCACTGGTCTACCTGCGCGACACTTTGACCGATCTCAAAAATCAGAACTCCAAACTAACGGAGGAGATTGAACACCTCTCCGTCAACGTCCAGCGGGGTATGAACCTCGCGCGCCGGCGGTCAGGAGATGAGGAAGACTCCGAGTCAGCCGGTGGAGAGAGTTCCTCACGCTCCGGCAGGCGCTCAGGAGGGAGACAGCCACGCCAGCGTCGCAGTTCGGACAACACCCAGGGCCGTAGCGGCAGCGGTGGCGGATCCGGTCCGCGATCGAGCAATCGCGGCGGGCGCCGTGGCGGTCGTGATCGCAACAGTGATCGTTCTAGTGATCGATCAAACGATCGTTCCAACGATCGCAGTGGTGATCGTGGTGGTGACCGTGGAGGTGACCGTAGTAGTGATCGCAACATCGATCGTGGCAATGCGCGTGATAGTGAGCGTGCAGCCGAGCGCGGAGGCGATAGAAATGACCGGAGTGCTGAGCCCGGCGATGACCGGAGCAGGGAGCGTTCCGAACAGCGAAATCCAGAGCGCTCCAGCGAAGCGTTACAAGGCTCCGGCCAGCCACAGAATCAGGGCGCGCAGCCGGAACGTAATCACGAAATCAAGTTGCGCGAACTACCGGTTAGCTCCGAACAGGAAAGCAAAAGCTAGCCGCGCGAGTCTCTGCGTATGAGCGAGGACGAAACGTCGCGGTACCCAGATATGCATTCCGGCCGGGAACTCAATCCCGGCTCCGATACCAAGCGACCCCGAATAGCCGTCCTGACACACAATTTCCCTCGCTATCCAAGCGATATAGCTGCGATCGGTTTTCAACCTCTGTTTCGCGTACTCCAGCGTGATATCGACCTGGAGTTCGTCGCTCCTCATGATATCGCTCTGGCTATGCATGAATCGTTCAACGGCTTTTCGGTTAACCGATTCCGCTACGGCTCCGATTCGGCTGAGGTACTTGCCTATCGCGGCGAAATGCATAAACGGATTTTGCGTCACCCCCTGACCGCGCGGCGTTTCTTCAGCTCTTTCAAGGCCAAATCCCTTGAAGTCATTCAGTCAAACAACTGCACTTCGATTTGGGCTCACTGGTGGATTCCGGGAGGGATGATTGCGGCGGGACTGAGCAAGCGCCTCAATCTACCGCTGGTAGTAACCTGTCATGGGACAGACATCCACCTCATCAGGAAATTCAGCTGGCTGCGCCCTGCCGCACGCAGGGTATTCAATCAGGCACGTGCGGTGACGGTGGTTTCGGACTTTCTGAAACAAACTCTGATTGCATCACTTGGTGACAGGGACGGCTCACTCGAATCCCGGATCACGGTCGCCCCGCTAATCGTCGACAAAGCGAAAGTGTATTATGACCCTGAGGTCGTGAAGAAGCCCGGCTCGATCATCTATGCCGCCCGCTACACCCACCAGAAGAACATCGACGTGGCCATCAAAGCGATCGGAAACCTCAAGCGTTCCGGGATCAACTGCACCCTCGACATCGTTGGCGACGGCCCGATCAAGGATGAGCTAACCCGCCTGGTCGCCGACCTCGGACTGGGAGATCGAGTCAAATTCCATGAACCGCTGGTGCAGGTTAAACTCGCCGACATGTTTCGCCGTTCCGAAGTCGCGCTGCTGGTTTCGGAACGGGAGGGATTCGGCCTCACGCTGATGGAGGCCATGATGTGTGGCTGCGTCGGGATCGGCGCAAGATCGGGTGGAATTCTCGACATCATTAAGGAGCCCGAGCGCGAAGGGATTCTGGTGGAGCCACGCAATGTGGAACAACTGACAAACGCACTTGCGCAAGTGCTTACCAACAGCGAAAGGATGCGGCAATTGGCCGAGACAGGCAGGAAGGCTGTAACCGCGCGTTTCTCCGACACCGAGTTGGCCGAGAGATTCCTTGCGCAGCTACGCTAGTGCGCAAGTTTCAAGCCCGAGATTTGCTATCCCAGGTGTTTATAAAGCCAGGTGAAGTTGCCCGTGACTGCGATTGGCAGTTTCGAAAAGATGAACGTGCTCAACTTGTACTTGAGCGAGTTTCGATCCACACTCCCGACCCCCTTCACTTGCGGCCAATAGTAATAATGTAGCGGTAGAGCCTTCGCGCCCCAGCGCTCCTTGAACTCGCGCAAGCCGGTGTTGTCAGGTGATACACGACCAAGGTCAAAAGTCCTCAGTCCGCGACGTTTCGCCGCAACGATAGCCTCCCACAGCAGCAGGTGGTTTGGTCGCTGCTGGAGGTAGTCGGGATCACTCGCTCCATACATGTAAATGGCCGTATCACCATGCGTGAACACTACTATCCCGGCGATCGCCTTACCCTGATAGCGCGCGAGCAGATACTCAGCCTGCCCCGAATTCCCCAGTTCAGTGAGTACCTGCGTGTGGAACTTCTTCGGTTGCGCCGGGATGCCATGCGCCCGGCAGGTCGTCAGGTTCAGTCGATGGAACTCTGAGATACCCTGCTCATCATTGTGAACAGCAATCTCCACCCCTTCCTTTTGGGCCTTCTTGATTCCACGCTGTATCTGGCTCTTGTGCGTGTTCGCCAGGATCGTTTCTTCATCGGCGGCAAGATCAACATGAAAGGTCGTGTAGTGGCGGCTCTCGATCAGAGACTCCAGCGCGGGCAAGTTGCTCAGCGATTTCAGCTCGAGATAGCTCGCGCCGCTTGATTGGGCTTCTGCAACCAGTGCCCTCAGCAACGCGGAGCGAACGTTATCGTTCTCTCCCAGCGGACCACAGATGTACGAGAATGGACTGGAGACCAGTCGCCTTCCGGTCAATACGCTGCTGATTCTGAATGCCGGCAACACCCCAACGACGTTCTCCTTACCATCGAGCGCCATCAACCCACAGAATTGGTACCCGTAACTGCGCGCGATCACCCTCTGCCATCCGGCGGTATGAAAGACCGTGGCAGACTGATCCGACTCCACGAACCGGGACCACTCAGCGGGGATCTGGTTCGGATCGGTCAACTTTCTGATCTGAAGTTGAGTTTCAGCGGCGGACAATCTTGAGAACCCCCTTCACTATGTTCCCCAACGTGTCGTAGGCCAGATTCCAGCTCCAATAGAGCGGATTGCTGCTCCAGCGATTAGGGTGCGTCAGGATGCAGGTATCCGCCACTTCTTCGCGCAGGTGCTTGATCAGGCTCTTCGTGTTGGTAAGCTTGACACCTGCGGAGTGGCTCACTGTATCGTAGAGGTTTCCTCTCGTCTCATCCCAGTTGCGACCGGTGTCGGTGAAGTAGCGAATCTTGCTGTAGTCCAGCGAAAAATAAGCTGCCACTTCGATGCCGAACTCCCTGTAGTCATACTGCTTCCACAGGTCCCGGTTATCATAAGGGGTCAGTGGATTTCCATGCATCGCCATCGATTTTACGGGACCGAATTCCCGCAACTTCCGCAAGTCTTCCTTCACGATTTCGATCGCGCGTTCGTAGTCCCCCTTCGCCCGGTCGAGGGCCTCATAGTGATAGCCGACCTCCATCCCCAGATCAGCGATCCTCTTGATTACATCAGGATTGAATGCCGAGTCAACGAGTCGAAAGAAGTACGTTGCCTTGAGCCCGTGCTCCACTTCAATCTCTGCAAGATCGAGCGCGGTCGGGATTCTGAAATCGACATCATGCCGCAGGAACAGCCTTGCGCCTTCGCCGGCAGTAATCGACTGATAGTACTCGCCGAAGGTGTAAGAGCGGTAGCCTGCCTCAACCAGCGCCCGGCATAAGTCTCGATAAGTCTGTAGGGTAAAATCCGCCATCGTTACTGCCTGACACAGTTATCGGCTATATTAAGATGGATATGATCGCCAGGCGGCCGCGGTACCGCAGCAAGTCGTCGCCCGTCGGTCGCACCGGCTAGTCCGCGAACGTTACTTCGCCGTCAACAATCGTGTACTTCACACGACTATTCAGCTTCCAACCGTCAAATGGCGAGTTGCGTGAGATCGACTTGAACTTGTCGACACGCACGGTCCAGGTTGACTTCGGGTTCAGGATCGTGATATCCGCAACACCACCCGCCAGCAAGTCTCCACCCGGGAGCCTCATGATGCGGGCGGGATGTGCCGAGAGCTTGCGCGCAACATCGTTCCAGCTCAGTTTGCCGGTCTTCACCAGAAAAGTCCCCACCAATCCCACCAGCGTTTCAAGCCCGAGGATTCCATTCGGCGCCTGGTCGAACTCGACTTCCTTCTCCTCAGACGCATGCGGTGCATGATCGGAGGCAATCACATCAATGGTCCCATCGACCAGTCCCTCGATGACCGCATCAACATCCGCCTGCGTGCGTAGCGGCGGGTTCATCTTGAGGTTGGTATTGAACTCCTTGCCGATCTCGGCATCGGTGAGCGTGAAGTGGTGCGGCGTTGCCTCCGCCGTCACATTCACACCCTGTGCTTTTGCGCGTCGGATGATATCAACCGCCCCTGCCGTCGACACGTGCGCGATATGCAGCGGCGTCCCGATATACTTGCACAGCGTAATGTCACGCGAGATGCAGATCTCCTCCGAGAATGGAGGTATGCCCACCATTCCCAACCGCGTCGACTCATAACCCTCATTCATCACACCACGACCCGATAGCGACATATCCTCGGCGTGACTCACGACCGGCACACCGAACATGCCGGCATACTCCATCGCGCGCCGCATCATCCCGGCATCATTGACCGGCGAACCGTCATCGGTCACCGCGACAGCGCCGGTTCTAACCATCTCGCCGATCTCCGCCAGTTCCTTGCCTGCGCGACCCTTGCTGATGGCGCCAATCGGATAAACCTTGGCCTTGCAGCCGCGTGCCCGCTGCTTGACGAACAGCACCGACTCCTGATTGTCGATCGGTGGCATCGTGTTCGGCATACAGGCAACCGCGGTGAATCCACCCGCCGCCGCGGCCTCGGTTCCGCTCGCTATGGTCTCACAATCCTCGCGACCCGGCTCCCGCAGGTGTACGTGCATATCGATAAACCCGGGAAACACCAGCAGCCCGCTTGCATCGATCACTTCATCCTTACCGGGCCTGGCGCCACCCTTCTTGCCCTTCGCGGGTTTCTTCTCACCCTTCAACTCGATTCTATCGATCCTGCCATCGTTAATATAGATATCACCCTCGATCGGTTCCTCCCGATCAGGGAATACGATCTGTCCATTCTTGATCAGCTTAACTTTCATCTGCCTTACTCCTATCACCACCCGCCAACAGGTACAAGACAGCCATCCGCACCGCGACTCCGTTGGTTACCTGTTCCAGTATCACCGAACTGGGGCTGTCAGCAATCTCATCAGCCAGTTCGATCCCTCGATTGATCGGTCCGGGGTGCATTATCGTGTAATTCTTGTTGAGGCGTTTGAGGCGTTCCCTGGTGATCCCGAACAGCGAGGTGTATTCACGCAGCGACGGCAGCAACCCAGCCTCCTGCCGCTCGAGTTGAATTCGCATGACGTTCACCACGTCGGCGCCATCCAGCGCCTTGTCAATATCGGTATAGACTTCAACACCCATTTTCTCAAGCCCGACCGGCAAGAGCGTGGGGGGACCGCACACCGCGACTGATGCCCCAAGCTTGGTCAGCCCCCAGATATTGGAGCGAATCACGCGCGAATGCTTTGCGTCACCCATCAGGGCAACTCGCAATCCTTTGATCTTGCCGTAGCGCTCCCAGATGCTGTACATATCGAGCAAACCCTGTGTCGGATGCTCATGCTGGCCATCTCCGGCATTGATCACGGAGGAACTGCAAAAACGGGTCAGGAAGTAGGGTACGCCTGAACTCTGATGGCGGATCACCACCATGTCGATCTTCATCGCCTCCAGGTTACGCACAGTATCCTTGAGGGTCTCCCCCTTCTTGACCGACGATGTCGCAGCCGTGAACGATACCGTATCCGCGGAAAGCCGCTTCTCTGCCAGTTCGAAGGAGACGCGGGTGCGGGTCGAAGGTTCGAAAAAGATGTTGGCGACCGTCAAGCCACGCAGCGGCGCAACCTTCTTGATGGGCCTTTCCAGAACTTCCTTGAATACCTTCGTGGTCTCCAGCGTCGTCATGATCTCTTCGGCGCTGACATCCTCCAGGCCCAGTAAATGTCTTCTCTTAAAAGTCATTTCTTACCCCGCTTCGTTGAGGAGGAACTACTCTTTCCGGCACCACTCTTTCCAGGCTTGCCTGAAGATTTTCCGGATGATTTTCCGGATGATTTGCCCGCTGATTTGTCCGCTGATTTGCTCGACCGGGATGATTTCTTCGCCGGGGTCTTCTTGCCGCCAACCTTTGCTGATTCCGGCCCGGCACTCCCCTTCTCGGTCGTGCGCGCCGCGCGATAGAGCAACACGCGATCCTCGCCGCCGCGTTCGGTCAGCTCGACGACGATATCATCCTTCGGGCTCGTCGGAATATTCTTGCCGACAAAATCGGCACGGATCGGCAGCTCTCGCCCGCCACGGTCGATCAGCACCGCCAGCCGCACCGCGCGGGGACGGCCATAGTCAGGTGTCTGGTTCAACGCAGCACGGATGGTGCGTCCCGTGAAGAGAACGTCATCCACCAGTACTACCAGCTTGTTGTCTAATGAGAAGAGGATGTCGGTGGAGCGAATATCTGGATGTTCCGGATTCGTCATCAGATCATCACGATAGAGCGTGATATCCATATACCCTATCTCAACTTCACGATCATCCATTTCGGCGATCTCTGCCGCCAGCCGGTCTGCGAGGTGGTCACCATTCGAACGGATACCGATGATGGCGAGCCTGTCATCTTCCCCCGCAGATTCCAGGATTTCATGTGCGATGCGGGATAATGCGTGTTTGACCTGGCGCGGTCCAAGAATTACGGAAAATTCCTTTTCGGCCACTATTACTCCTTCAGTGGTTTGGTCTCGCGAGTATCGATCAGAGGGGCGCGAATTCTGCTTCGCGGGTGATGTCCAAACTGCTCACCCGGGCGTAATCACCGGGCGGCTAATGGCATCAGTTGCCTTTCGGTCTCACGGGACACGATTAAAGGAACCAATCAGGCGTCAATGTAGGTATAGTGGTGGGAGAGTCAAGCGGTTTCGGAAAATCGGTCGCGGACCGCGCTTGAGTCGGTAAAATCAGGGGTTAGAACATCTCCAGCTCAGACATCAGGTCGCGGCGATGCACGAGTTTGACGGTGAGAATCGCATTGATCTTCTTGCGCGAATCGTCGTCGGAGGAGAGATGCCGCAGCGAACTCTTGTAGACCTCCACCAGTTGCGTTTCATCCTCCAGCACCTGCCGAATCAGGTCATCGCGCTCCTTTCGGCCCGCGCGCAGATTCGCGAGGGTCTGGCCCATCCGCGTCAATACACTCGGATCGATTTCCTCACCACCATACTTCTTGTTGATGAGGTCCAGAGTCTCCATATCTGACTTCTGATCTTCATGCGCCTGCACGAAAAAGGAATCAGCCTCACCCTCGGCCGAATCGAGTTCGGCCAGCGTCTCGTACAACAAGCCAAGCTTACGTTCCCTGATGTAAGCGTCCCTTAAGATATCCTGCAATTCCTCGATCATCGTTAACTACTATTGGATACAAAAGCCGCTCTCGCAAACAAAACTTTCCTCGACCGAGCTGGGCAACTTCAAGAACTGCTTTACTACATGGCTCTAAGATGTTAAGCTCTATCTCTGTCAGGAGACCACGACCCATCTGGGGTCAACTATCAGAAATGGAGAGTCACTAATGCTTGAAGTTGGAGCCAAGGTGCCTGCATTCACACTGCAGCAAACCGATGGCACAAAGGTAAAATCTGCTGATTGGAAAGGTCGGAAAGTCGTACTCTACTTTTATCCCAAAGATGACACGCCCGGCTGTACCAAAGAAGCCTGCTCCCTGCGCGATGGTTACGCCCGGTTGAAAAAGGCTGACGTGGAGATCTACGGCATCTCGCCCGACGACGTAGAATCGCACCAGAAGTTCACCGAGAAATTTAAGCTGCCCTTCCCGCTGTTGGCTGATCCGGGGCATAAGATCGCCGATAAGTTCGGCGTCTGGGTCGAGAAGAACATGTATGGGAAGAAGAGCATGGGGATCAAGCGATCAACCTTCATCATCGGTGAGGATGGCAAGGTGGCCGACGTAATCAAGAGCGTCAAGACCGACAGCCACGCAGAACAGATCCTCGATCGGCTCAGAAAGTAATATGGGAGAGTTTATCAAAGTCTGCCCGGTCGAAGAGATTCCCGAAAACGAGCCGTTGGTCGTCGAGATCGATGGATTCCCGGTCGCCATCTGCAAGGTCGCCGGAAAATTCTACGCAATCGAGGATATCTGCCCGCACCAGGGCGCAAGCTATGACGGTGGCGAGGTTGAGGGGGAAGTTCTCACCTGCCCGTTGCATGGATGGCGGACAAATGTAGTAACCGGGAAATCCCTCGAATCAGAGAATATTGAGATCGAAACTTACGAGGTGAAGGTCGAAGAGGGTCACGTTTACGTCAAAATCGAGGACTAGCCCCCGACTACTTCTGATATTGGCTCAGATCGAACGACTCCAGCCAGAAATCCTCTTCGGAATAGGCAAGCACGTAGAGCCTTCCGTTTGAGAGGGTCGCCAACTCGGTCAGGTAGACCTGCTCGGCAACCGCGTTATCTGATTCGGGAATCGGATAGACGAACCTCGTCACCGGCAGTTCCATTCTCCCCAACGACGTGACAGTTGCGGCTTCGGCATCGAACCGGAACAGCTCGATCTTGTTCTCAGCCTCCAGAGTTGCGTCTACCTGGGACTCTTTCTGCCTGGCCGGCAGTGCAACCAGCAATCCCTTCAGATCTCCGGCGACGACGGTTGCGGGATACTCTGCGGTCACAGACTCCAGATTGATTTCAAGCGTACCGTTGCAGTTGTAAAGCGCCAGACTATCTCGTCGGACCAGCAGGTAACCCATCGGCGTGAATCCGACAATATTACCCTCTACCTTTGCGTTGAAGTAGCCATCGCGAGTGAAGGCCAGACCGAGATTGCCCTCTCGCAGCCAGATAAATCCGCGGCTGTCGATCCACATTCGCTCAACCTGAGTCAGCTTTACAGGCGCTTCGATCAGTGCCGTCTGCGCCTTCAACTCCCCCCCCGCGGAGTAGCGACACAGTTCCAGCGTCAGGGTACCATCCTCGGCGGATGGAGTCGCCCATAACACGCAGACCAACCCCGTCTCATCGACTGCCAGACCACTCGGATAACTTTCCGGCGCCTCCGCTATTGCCTCGGAGGGAGGCAACTCCCCGACAAATTCACCATCCGCCGTAAACTGCTGAACCCGCTGCAGCTCCGGTTCGAGAAAGTAACAATTTCCATCGCCGTCCACCGCCACGCCGATCGGCAGTGTCGGCACTCCCATCGGGTCGCTTTCATAGAACAGCTTTCCCGGATCACTTCCCTGCTCGAAGTAGATCGGGACCGCTTCCTGCTGCTCAAGATTATCGTCAGCCATGCCACACGCCCCCGTGATCAGAGCCATGAAGGCCGCGACCACGACCAGAACTGTATTTCGGGAGAACATCGTGCCTCATCCTAACTCCAGAAGAAAACTCGACTGATTTTCGTGCCACTGTCACCACAAGTTATCCCCCACCACTTGAAGGGCATCTTTATCACTTTGCGAATGAATTTGTCGGTTGGGATTTTCGGGCTCTGGTTGTGGCGCGAGTAGCCGCCGAACGCGTTGTAGAGCATGAACTCTCGTTGCCCCTCAGCCAGATAAGGATTCTCCTCAGCGATCCAGCCGATATGCCCATTGGTCGTAATCAGGTCCGTTATGTCAGCCCACTGTTTTTCCATGTCATCACGTTCGTAAGGGATTTCACGCGCCCAGCGATCGTGAAATGATTGGCCGTTGTACTCATAGTCTCCGGTGAACCAGCGAGCGGCGATTGTCCCGCTCCAGGGCCAATCATCCTCTTTGGCCACACTCACGGCGCTGATGCGCTCCATGCGGCTCTGCGGTACAATACGGGTGTTGTCAGGCAGCAGCGAGTAAGTGATGCAGTTCTGGGTAAATCCGGAACAATCAACTCCAATCCAATTGACGGTGTCACTCTCCTTCATGTACTTGCCGGGCTTAAACCGCTTCTCATACTGGTGCCAGCACTGAATCTCATCCGGACCCAACTTGTGGTCCTTCAGCTTTTGTGTGAAGTCTGACGGGAGAAACTTGGAGCCAAACGCGTAAGCGACCCCCGGCACACCGAAGGTTCCTGCATTGACCGCTATGGCACGATCGTTCGAAATCGGTGTGCTCTTCTCCTCAGGCACCCAACCCTCAACTCCGTCATCCCTGACAATCTTGAACCAAATCTTCTCCGGCGGAGTGGTATTCTTCAGGTATGGCAGCTTATCCCCAACCGCCAGCTCGATCTCGTTGCCGGCATAGTCTTTGACCGGGCCGCTCGTCTCGGAGGGCTCGGAGTATACCTTTGTGGCCTTCGTCGCGCTAACATTACGGTTACTGTTGATCAGCTTGCTGTCATCGGCTTTCACCCACCCCGACTTGCCGGGCACGACTATCTGATACCACACCGTCCCGCTCACCGTCTTCTTGAACGTCATCTTGACAATTTTTCCAGCCGCGATCTCGACGTCGTTACCACAGTAGTCTTTGCGTGGCTTCCTGCTCGTGACGGTTGCATTCTGTACCGTCGTTGTGCCGGTGAATTTCAGCTTGTTGTTTGCCTGCTCCTCGACGTTGTCACCCTCAACCCATGCCTTCTTCTGCAGCAGCGGGAATGCACTCACCTTGTGCCATTGTGCGATCGCCTGGGCATTATCCTCCAGAAACTTCCAGGTCTCACCGGCGGTAACCTTTTGTGTCGCGCCGCTCTTCTCATTCTTCACCACATCGGATTGATCGGTGCCTTCCTGACGGAGCTCGCAGCTTGAATCGATGCGTACCTTCAAAATCTTTCCGCGCCGGTAGCGTTCGTCTTCGGGGCGATGCAACCAGAAGGTGCTGCAGTTCGCGTACTCATCCCCCATCCGCATCATCTCGCTGAAAAACCGGCGCACGACACCGTTGTAGATATCGAGCAGACCGTCGATCTCGCCGACCGGGTCACCCTCGCTCCAGAGCTTCGAACCGATCAGGAGAGAACGGTCGACGACGCTCCCCTCCTTATAATCGCCATACTCGCTCTTGATATATTCTTTCACCCGCTCGTCCACTTTGACATTAAACTTCCCCTGCTCGTAGTTGAATGCGCCGGCGAACTTCTCGATGAACTCCTTGACTACCTTCTCGCAGATGCTGCCGAATTTGCCATCCGTCTTGAGCCACTCGAAGTTCTCAGCCGATTTCTTGCGCGCGACAACCTGATTCAGAAGTTGCTGGATTCTCCTGAAACCATCCGAGGCCTCAACGTTGTCCGCCTGCTTTACCAGTAAAGTATTACCGGAGATAAGCCGGCTAAGGTCTTCTGACACATCGAGATTACGGCACACCAGCAGGTTCTGTTGTGCGTAGCCCTGGAACTCATCGTTCAAGCTTGCCTGGATGTAAATCAGTCGCAGCCCCGCAGGAGTTTCGGCGGGATGCTCCACCTCAACAGAGGCAAACCCCTTCTCGTCCGACTCGGCCTCGTTACTTTTTAACTTAGCCCCCGGAGGACTGCCGGGCGCCAACCGAAAATAAACCTTCCTGCCCGCCTCCGGCACGATCTGCTTATCGTCGAGTTTGCTGACGAACGCGGTTATGGTACGGGTAGTTCCGAGGTCGGGGTAAAAGTGGATTTCGATCTTCTTCAGGTCTGGGCTGTAGCCGTTGTGAACTTCCTCGAACTCGTCGGGGAGAAGTTTCTTTAAGGTCGTTCCACTCTCAAAGATATTCTCCGGCTTGCGCGGAAACAGTTCAAGGGGCCGCAGTTCCGGACCCCAGAGGGCATGGCGAACGCCCGAAACTAACTGATCTACTACTCCCATCGCTTATTCAACTATTACTTTAAGCAACGTTATAAACTACTGGTTTTCAGCCGGTCTCATCCCGGGTCGATTCGGAAACTCGATCTGGCAACGACCCGGCGGGATACCCTCGATTTTGCAATACCCGTTGGCGTCGGTCTTACCGGTTTTCTCGCTGCCATCGGGAAGGGTCACCTTGACATCCTCGTCAGCGATTGCGGTGCCGTCCGGTTCATTGGCCTGCACTTCAATATAATCTTTGAACCTCAGAATCCCCGATTCCTGCTCTTCGCCGAACAGTTGTCCGCCTATCTCGATTATAAAGAAGTATTCCGGCGGATTGTAGTTTCGTCCGTAGCGCTGCATCTCCTCCTGCGTCGGGATCTCATCGGTATCCTCATGATACTCATACTCCCACAGCAGTTCCACCTTCTTATTACGCACCTTGGTCTCCATCGAGGTGATCCGGTCATGCGCGCCATCATTGTCGTACTCCAGAACAGTGACTATGGCCGGCGCATCCTCGTTCGCGTTGCGTACATTTGCGCTCAAGGTTAGCACATCGCCACGGCGCGCCTCCTGTTGACTCCACTGCATATCCTCAACGATAATTGGCGGGACAACCGGAATACGATTCGATTCACCCTTAATGCCGTTCTTCGCAAGCTCCACTTCGAAATAGATCATTTCGTTCACTTCAAGACTGGCGGGGATGTTCATGATTTTGCAGAGACGGTTACGCCTGACGCTCTCCTCGATAGTGGCTACGGTGCTGCCGTTGGCCTTTTTCAATTTAATCTTCGCCGGAGCCCCTTCGCCGACAAATGCAAATCCGATGTCGTACCAGACACTCTGCCCCTTGGGTGCTTCGCTGGCTTTCCATACGGCGTAGATCAGCTTTGATTCAAGCGTCACTTTATGTTTCGAATCGGTCGATTTACTGAATTTTGTCTGCATCTTCCTGATCCAGTTCTCGCTAAGATTTCCAGCAATCCTGTTAGCACAGAATTCAGCCGCCCAGACCCCAACTGCGGCTTCATCTTGATTGTCGACTAATTAGAGCGATCGTTCGCTAAATCGTTCAACTATATAACAAATTGAGTCAGCCGACGAAAACACCTCTTTGCGCCAATTCTTACATCAAGCCCCGCCTCGTGCCCATGCCGGGTCTCTCCGAACAGCCGATTCTCAAAAAAATCTGGTCACAATTTCGCAATTCCGATTATAATAGGAAACCCTGTCTGTCGACAGATTCTCGCTGCTCGACATTGGGTCCAACTGAATGATGACTGAACCCAGAAGAAATGGCGGTTCCGCCGCCACGCTGTTCCAGAGGGAGTTTCAATGATGATTCGCTATCTGTCTATAATTCTACCACTGCTGCTCCTGACAGTCTCGATCCCGGCCACAGCTCAGGAAGATGAAGTTATCCAGCGGGTCAACGAATATGTCGAGCTTCTCAAAGCAGAGAAATATGGCGAAGCCAAGGGCTATTGGGCTCTGCTCGACCAGAGCCGCTCTGAGGATCTCAAAATCGAGTACGAGAATTGCCCGCTCAAGCTGGAGATCGGCTCGCCGCTCTGGCAGCACCTCAGTGAAATCCGCGCCGGCACCGCTGAGTTTCGCGTCAGCGTCGTTTCCATTGCCAGAGACTACGCCAAGGTGACCTACAGCATTCTCCTTCCTGCCGATACACTCTGGGGCACGCACTACTTCCTCGTCGGCGGTGTCACCGAACCACAGCTTGTAGCGACCCCGAATGTTTACACAGACTCCTGGGAAAGCACCGAGACTGACTTCCTGCGCCTGCGCTATCGCGATGAAACAATCTTCAATACCCAGGCGGCGGCCCAGACCGACCAGTTCATCCGGGAACTTGGCAAGAAACTCGGCGTCTCCAACGAGAAGATGTTCATCCTCGAGACGATCAAGCTCAACGGCGTCCTGTGCGGTACCTATGGTGAAGTTGAACTGATCACGGGAAAGCAGGCGCTGGGAACTTTCATGAAGAACTATGACGGAATCGTCTCAAAGCACTTCCCGCCATTCCACGAGATTGCTCGCTTCATGGTCGCGTATGCCAACGAGAAGTTGCCACCGGTGACCCTGCCCTTCATGGAGTATGGGACGGCGACGTTCCTTGGTGGACGCTGGGGCCGGTCAGCCGATGTCCTTGAGGCATTGGGCAGCTACCTCTATCTCAATGACCTGGTCAGTCTCGATACTCTGATTACTGCCAAAGACTTCGCGACTTTCAATGCCAACCCCGACTTCGCCTACCCGTTGGCGGGACTTTTCTGCAACTTCCTCTTCGACAAGCTGGGGCGGGCGGACTATTTCAAGCTGTACCGCCAGCTATCTGGAAGCGATGCTGATGTTGCGGCGATCACGCGAGCAGATTTCCAAAAGGCGGTCGGCACTGCCACGGGAACGGAATGGAGTTCGCTGATTGCGGAGTTCAAGAGCTGGCTCCCCGATAATGATTCCGGGCGGATGGCCGCTGGTGCGTCTGAAGCCGGCAAGCTGGTTTACGAAACGGGCTTGAAAGGAATCCTGCTGCGGATGTATGAGGATTCGCTGTGGTACAATGTCGTTGCCCGGGTTGATGACCCCGACACCAAGGCGGCAATCCTGCTGCGCCAACGCTATGGCTCGAAGTATTCCAGCTCACTGTTTCAGGAGCAGTTCCCCGATACCATTTTTGACAACTACCAGTATGGCATCCTCTTCTCGAATGTCGAAGCGGGCGCCTATAGCTACGTCGCCAACAATATCATCGGAAAATATATCGTGGGTATGACGGGTGATGAACCGATCTACGATCCTTCGAGCGGTGAGATTCGGTTCCGCGTTGACAAAGCCATCCTGCCCCCGCTTGACGGCTATGTCATGTTCATTCAGTTCGTGAAGTAGCTCTCAGTAGTTGGCGAAGCAGTCCGTGTACCCATGCGACTGCAATCAGTCCGGACTTGGCTCGCTATAAGTGCCGATCCCCGCTTCTGCTCCTCCCGGGGCCTACAGACCATCGTATTGCGGTCCGCCACCACCCTCGGGGACTACCCAGGTGATGATGCCGTACGGATCGGCGATGTCACACGTCTTACAGTGCACGCAGTTCGAAGCATTAATCTTGAGCTTCAGTCCGCCCCCATCCTCCTCCATCTCATAGACGTTCGCGGGACAAAAGAACTGACACGGGTTGCCATATTCCTCGACACACTTCGTTGCACAGATATTGGTATCGCTGACCTGCAGATGAGAAGGCTGATCCTCCTCGTGGTTGGTGCCTGAGTAATAGACCGAATCGAGCTTGTTGAAGACCAATTTCCCATCCGGCTTTGGCCGCCATGACTCAGGCTTCGGGGGCTGTCCATTAAAGTAACTATTTAACTGTCGCATGTTCTCGGAATCTGGCTCCACCCGCGGCTTCCGGCTGAATCCGGTCCAGATATTCTTCAGAACGAAGCCGGGCGCTGAGAAGATTCCTCGCTCAAACATCGCGTGGAAATTGCGGCTCTTGAAGAGTTCTTTCTGAACGAAGGAACTGCGCCACCTCTTTTCATAGCTTGAAAGAGTTTGTTCCGATGCATCCCCCTGCTTGAGCGCATCGAAGATCGTTTCGGCAGCGAGCATGCCGGTTTTCATGGCCAGATGTATACCCTTAAGCCGGGCAGGATTTAGAAACGATGCCGAATCCCCGACGATCAGAAATCCATCACCATACGCCTTTGGGATCGACCAATAACCACCCTCCGGCAATGCCTTGGCTCCATAACGCACCATCTTTCCCTTGCTCAACAGCTCCCTGACGTATGGGTGTTGCTTCATTTTGGAGAAGAGCGCCTGCGGTTCAGTGAAGGGATTACGATAGTTCAGCCCGACGACCAGGCCGATCGACATCAACTTATCAGACAGATTGTAGATGAAGCCACCGCCGAAAGTCTCGCTGTCGAGCGGAAAGCCCATCGTGTGATAGACCGCTCCCGGCTTAAGGGTTCCCTCCGGGAACTCCCACAGTTCCTTGACACCGGTAGTGTATTGTTGCGGATTTGAGTCTTTGTCCAATCCCAGCCGGGTGATGAGCGACTTTGTCAGGGAACCTCGAACACCCTCGCCCAGTACCGTCACCTTCGCCTTGAGGTTCATCCCCGGCTCAAATGAAGGCTTCCGGTTGCCCTCCTTGTCGATTCCCTTATCATCGGTGCGAACCCCGACTACCTTATCTCCCTCAAAAAGAACCTCGGCTCCACCGGTACCGGGGAAGATTTCACAGCCCTTCGCTTCAAGCTGCTCACCCATCCACTTCACCAGCTCGTTGAGCGAGATTATATAGCAGCCGTCGTGATGAAGAGAAGCGGGAACCCACGGCATCTTGAACTTCCCCTTCTCGCTCAGGTAGAGCATCGCGTCGCTCGAAACCCTAGTCTTGACGGGGGAGCCAAGTTCGGCATGGTTCGGGATCAGTTCGTCGATCGCTATCGGATCAAGCACCGCTCCGGAAATCGAATGCGCGCCGATGCTCGACGCCTTCTCGATCACCATGATCAAGGTTTCGCCGAGCGCGCCACCATTGGCTGTGTCCTGCTCGATCAGTTCCAGCAGCCGATATGCACACGCGAGATTGCCCGGCCCCGCCCCTACGAGCAAAACATCAACCTCCATCTCTTCCCGTTCGATCACTTGATTCACGCCCTGTTCACTCATCTTCTCATCCACGTTAATTGAAAGTTGTCAGCTCCCGATAGCCCCGGCAAAACCCAAACAAATGGATATTCTTATCGACGTCAAGCTAGATTGCACTCACGCACGGAAATCAGTCCGAATGATTGAAGCTTGACAGGAGGGCTGGAGGTCCCTTTATTGGGGCACCTTTGCCGATGCAAAAACCTGTCGTCGGGGTGTGGCGCAGTCTGGTAGCGCGCTTGCTTTGGGAGCAAGATGTCGGAGGTTCGAATCCTCTCACCCCGACCATTGTGCAACTCTCTCACCCGCCACAACGCTCGAGAAACCCAGAACATTCTGCTCATCGCGGAATTCTCCTTGCTCACGGCATCCGCGTCTGCTAATCTGTATCTAAATGGGAAACTCAACTTCGCAATTCACCGGGCCAATCATCATCGCATTGATCGTGGCTGCGGCCAGCTTCCTGCCAACGGCGACTGCTTCCGCCGGCGAACTTGGTATCGATCTGTTCGGGTTATCATATCATCTTGACCGACGCGACGACAGCGGAAGACGCTTCAATGAGTTCAACTATGGTCTCGGCGTTAACTACACCTTCTTCTCGAATGATCGCAGTCGCTACTACCTCGAAGGCGCCATCTATCATGACTCCTATAACTACACAGCGCGCTTTGGCGCGGTCGGGTACGACTACCGCCTTTTCGATCAACTCTATTTCGGATTGATCGTCGGTCTCATCGACAGCAGGTCAGTTAGCGACGCCGGTTCGATCGTCGGCGCGGTGCCGATGCTGCGTTATCGCTGGAGCCGCGTCACATTCAATCTCGTCCATATTCCGAAATTCCCCGGAATCAACGGCTACCCCTCATTTGCAACTTACCTAACGCTCTGGCTTTCCAAAATTCCATAAAATATTCCTGCGCAGCGCTTTACTGAGATGGCTTAAAGCGTTTTCGAGCTAATATCCGCTCCAGAGCACACGATTTTTCTTGATTTTCGCAACCCGCTACCGATATCTTCGTAATATCAATGTGATATCACTTTTTGATATCGCACTTTTTCGGAGGTATCAATTCAATGAAAGAACTTGAACGTAAAGTCGCATCTGGATGGTTCCCGTTGTTCGCATTCCTGATTCTCTGGCTTGGGTCTGTGGCGGCAATCATCTTCGTGCCGGCACTGCTGTTTAAATTCATCGGAATTTTTGGAGTGCTCTTATTCACCTTCCTCCTGCTCGGACTCTTCATGGTGAACCCGAATGAAGCTCGAGTCCTGCAGCTGTTTGGTAAATATACAGGCACCGCCCGGGAGGACGGCCTTCGCTGGGCCAACCCCCTTTACAGCAAACAGAGGATTTCGCTACGTGTCAGGAACTTCGAAACCGGCAAAATGAAGGTCAACGACATCGACGGCAACCCGATTGAGATCGCGGCAATTGTGGTGTGGAAAGTTGTTGATACGGCGGAAGCGTGTTTCCACGTCGACAACTATGCCCAGTTCGTCCATATCCAGAGTGAGTCAGCGGTAAGAAACCTGGCCACCAACCACCCTTACGATACGCACGACGACAACCGGATCTCTTTGCGCGGACACACGGATGCCATCTCGGAACAACTCTGTAAGGAGATCCAGGAGCGCCTCGATAAGGCCGGCGTGGATGTTCTGGAAGCTCGAATCAGCCACCTGGCCTATGCCCCGGAGATCGCCGAAGCAATGCTGCGTCGCCAGCAGGCTGGCGCCATCGTTGCCGCCCGGCAATATATCGTCGAGGGCGCGGTCGGTATGGTAGAGATGGCACTCGATGCGATCTCGAAGAAGGAGATCGTGCAACTGGACTCCGAGCAGAAGGCAGCGATGGTTTCCAACCTCCTGGTCGTGCTCTGCGGCGAGTCGGGCAGTCAACCGGTGATCAATACGGGGACGATATACCAATGATGTTTGTAGCAAACAGAGGATAAGTGTGTAGCTGTGGCGAAACGGAAGTCGTTCCTGATACGCATCGATCCTGAAGTCCTTAAGGCTCTGCAGAAATGGGCTGATGCTGATCTACGGAGCCTTAATGGACAAATCGAATTCTTGCTCCGCAAAGCCCTGCGCGAGGCTCGCAGGGAGAAGAATACCGGAGAAGATCAGTAGACTATTAAGGGGCAACAATCTCGAATCCTCCACAACTCCCCGATTGCCGATTGCAGTTTGTTTTGATACAATCGCGTTACAATCTTGACTTTGTCGATCCACTGGATAAATTTCCACTCCGGAGGGTTGGAGTATACCGACATCAGTGAGAGTGTACCCGACCTGCATGCTCAAGCTCGCTCTGAAGTGACTCAGGGAACGGCATGGAACAATCGAAATTAACAGGCCCTTACCCAGCTGCCAATCTTCAGTGAGATACCACAGTCAGGGGAGGCTTCACAATGGCTGACGCAGCCACACAATAAACTTCTGGAGAGTTAAATGAAACGTTCGCTACTGCTCACCCTGCTCGTGCTCCTGACAGGGGCAGCGCCCGTCCTGGCGCAGATCGTGATCCCCGCCAACAATTATCAACCTGCCGTGGGTACCGTCCTGCGGAGCGTCAACGCAAACATCGACGAAGCCTTCTGGAATTCCGTCACTTCCGGATCGGGGGGCGGGCACCTCTGGGACTTCACCAGTGTCCCTTTCGGTGATCTTGATTCAAGTGTCGTCGTGAACCCGGCGACAACACCGGCGGCGGCAACCTTTCCAACTGCGAATCTCTGCATCCAGGTAGTTGACGATGATGGATTCACGGGGTGGAACTACGCCGAATCAGTCTCCGACCACTATCAGCAACTGGGGACATTTGCGGAAACCGACTCGACCGACTATCAGATTGTCTATTACGATTATGCCCCGGAGTATCTCTTCCCGCTCTCCCACGGCAACAGCTGGACCTCCTACCGTCACTCCGATTTAAGCATCATGGGCTTCACCACCACGACAGCCGACTCGACGTTCTACGAAGTCGATGCCTACGGCGATGTGAAGTACGGTGCCAACACTCTGCCCTGCCTGCGAGTGAAGTCGGTGGAGCGCGTCTGGTCAGTGACGACCATCCCCGGCTTTCCCCCAGTAGCTAACTTGACAATCGAATTCGAACGCTACGATTTCATCACCCTGGCAATCTACCAGGCATTCAGCGTAACCCACTACTCGTCGCCGCAACCGAGCATCGGCGCCTCCGCTGACGAACCTATGGCCGAAGTTTACAGTTGTGGTGCTTCGAAGACTGCGCTCGATCAGTTGAGCCTGGTCGCAGAGTTTGATGGCTCGACTCTGCCGACAGATTTTGCCGTGGAGCAGAACTATCCGAACCCCTTCAACCCTTCTACTTCAATCTCCTACGCGCTTCCCCGCCCGACCGAGGTCAGCCTCCAGATAATCAATGTGGCGGGACAGGTAGTGAAAGGTTTCGAGTTCGGCAGTCAGCCGGCAGGCGTTCATACTGTGACGATCGACATGATGAATGATATCTCCCGCAATCTTGCGTCCGGCGTCTATTTCTACCGGATCAATGCAGGCGAACTGCAGGAGACGCGCAAGATGATGTTCCTGAAGTAGTAATCATCCCTGAGTTTGTAGACCTGAAGAAACCGGTGAGCAACCGCTCGCCGGTTTTTTTAATGCCGAACAGAGAATCGGGGAGGCGCCCCGCAGGCCTTCTCGCATTCGCCTCGAAGCGCCCATCCCCAATTCCTGATGCAACGTCCAACCCTCTGAAATGAGGCCTGCACTGCTTAGTGTAGTGGCAACTCTCGTGCCAATTTGATCCATCACAGTTTGTTTTCGTGTAAGTCGTTGCGAGGTATTCACGAAGCGATCAGAGCTTGCTGCTCATCTCCCTTCCCCTTTTGCGATTCAACCCACCAAAATCGACAACCCTTTGATGGATTTGCGTATCGACGTTCTAAGCCGCTATTTCACACAAGTTTACAGCCGCACCAAAATCGACAAACGGTTGTGGATGTTGTGGGGAGAACAACTTTGGTTCTACTCGGCATGCCGACGACATGGTGCGCTCAGGAGATCCATGCCGGAGAGCGGACATCGCTCTCCGGCAATACATCATGCAACGGGCGCTCACACCGAATTGCCTTTTGCGGCACTGCTCTTATCCGGTACAGCGCCGGCGCATGGAGTAGCAAAACTTAATAGACAATCACCGGCGCGGGGCCGCCGCCGAAGATGTAGTTAATGATCTGGACCGCATCCCCGATAGATAGGCTTCCGCTTCCATCAGCATCACCCATCATCAAATCGGGCGTTGGCGGATCACCACCTCCGAAGATATAGTTGATCATGAACACGGCGTCGCTGATCGAAAACTGCCCGTCATTGTTCGCATCTCCCCGAGAGACGGCCAGCACGGCGTTACGAGCATTCAATTTGCCGTAGCCATAGTACTCATCCCAGCCCGGCGGATCATTCGGGCTGACCCCATCGTCGGCGGTGTGGCGCAGTATATCATAGAGAGCTTCGGGTGTGCACTCGTTGCACAGAAGCTCCGGCCGACGCGAGACGATTAACGCAGCCACCCCGGCGACCTGTGCGGCGGCAGCGGATGTCCCACCGAAGTTGCAGGTGTAGTCGTCATCATCCATGCAGTTATCATCAAGACTGCTGTAGCCGTACGGTCCGGTCAAGTCTGTAGTAGCGATCATCACTGCTGGGGCCGAAATATCAACTGTCGAGCCATGACCTGTGTTCAGGGGATCGCTCGTTAAATTTGTACCAGTCACCGTGAGCACTTCATCCATCCACCCCGGAAAGCCTGCATACCCAATGCCATTTGATGACGCGGCTATCCATGCAATGCCACGCTCATATGATGACCTGATAGCATCCTCAACCTCCGGAAGGTGAATGCTTTGTCCGGTAAATGTTACAACTGCTACATCGGCGTCAGCATCGTACGGCCACCAGAGTGCCTGCCAAATTGCGTTGTTGTTCGTCCGCATCCCATCATCGCTTATCTTGATGGGGCAAGTCTTTAGGTCTCCAGATGCTGCTGCAACCCCCCTATTGTTGTCCGTGATCGCTGCAAAGATTCCCATTGCTGCCGTGCCGTGCCAGGAAGCAGGATTTGTCCGCACTTCAGTGAGCGGTATTCTGGGGTCAAAATCGACAGTTGAGATTGGTTCGTCAAATGCAGAAATGCCCGCTGCATCAAATGGCCAGACATACGAGTCATGATCGAAGTCCTCATGGTCTAGATCGAAGCCAACGTCGACGATAGCAGTAACGCTTCGATACTGACCTTGCCGGAATTCCCACGCCTCCTCCATATTGATTCCAGCTCCTTTCTTCAGGTGCCATTGCCAGTCGGCGTAGTATTCGTCTGAGGGAGTGTATTGAAACTTCAGGAGGTCTCCTCCGAAGTTCGGCACCGCGAATCGAACCGCACCCGGAGTAAACTGGTATACCGCATTGCAGATGTCGAGTGTCTCATCAGGCGAGTTCGCCGTAGCCTGCAGAACGTAACCATCGGGAATATGCAGGTCGATCGGGTCTTGCACAACGTTCAGGGAGTATGAAGATAGAATTGCGTTGAGGGTCGCCTCAGCGGCGCCCTGGTAGAACCGGACTAAAACCGCATTACCTTCATAAATCAGGAGGCTGTCATCGACCTGAAAGACGGGAGTAGCAAAGTCGACTAAAGTATCTGCTCTGACCTCCGCAAGCATTTGATCGTAGTCGTAGCCGGGTTCGACTCCATAGGTCCAAAACCCGGAATAGCTCTTGTGCGGAGTGTAATCATCCTGCAGACCAGGCTGATCCAGTGCGAGGGCATTGAAATCCTTCGACGCGGCCAGCGAATCTAATTGAATGTTCACTATCGAATCGCAAACCTGGAGATAGTAGGGACTACCATCCAGATCGTAGTAGAAGTAGTCTCTAGCAACTGCGCTTGCTGACAGCAAACAGACTATCGCTGCAGTAACACTTATTATCTGTCTCATAATTTCTTCCTTTGTCATTGTTTGATTGGTGGCCCAACCGCCATCGAATAGGGGGCCCGGTCGACTTCCGGAAAGAGCATGCTGATATACTCTCTCTTCTTCGGGTCAATCTTGACGACTGTTCCGAATGCGGTATTGATCCCGGTGGATCCATAAA